>CAKNMY010000001.1 GCA_930989745.1 uncultured Lachnospiraceae bacterium
AAATATATGAACTTTTCAAGGTGCTATAGACAGGCTTTTGACCCCAATATCATATTATTACACTTCATCAGAAAAACTTTCTCACTAAAAAAGACTAGAAGAGACATTTTCTCTTCTAATCCTTTATACTTTATCACAGAATACTTTTTGCTTTTATTTTCCTCATGGTCACGAGGCTTTTTTCGCTTAAATCGTACCTTTTGAACACGTGTTGTTACATATAAAAGTCTTAACCCCACTAAACACTCTTACCTCACCTCATAAACAACCTTCACAAAAACGCCTCTTTTGTTACATCTATATGTACCGTACTCTTGCTGACCCCAAATTTCTTCGCCGTCTGCCTTACCGTTGCCTTCGTTTCAATAATGTAAGAAGCAATTTCCACTGCCCGCTCTTCGATATAATCCTTCAAAGGGAGCTCCCCCAAAAGCGTCATTTTTACAATGTATGCCCGGATAATGGACAGTATGCTCCCTGCACTTTAAACACTTTGATAAGACCGCTTATGGATTATGAACTTTTTACTGTCTTGTCCTCATCATATATCTTCTGATGCCTTCTGCCAGACCTCTGTCCGCAGGCAGCCACTCCACGCTGTCCAGAGTCTCTTCCGTCAGCCACTTGGCAGACTCATGCTCCTTCAGCACAAGTTCTCCCGATCGGATTGTGCAGAAAAAGCAGTCCATAGACAGATGAAATTTCGGATAATCGCACTCCACTGTTTCCAGAAAATCTCCAACTTCGATCTCCACATTCAGTTCTTCCCGTATTTCGCGGACAAGCGCCTCCTGCGGCGTCTCGCCCGGCTCAATTTTCCCTCCGGGAAATTCCCATCCGTCTTTGAATTCACCGTATCCCCGCTGAGTAGCAAAAATCTGATTATTATGTATAATAATTGCTGCAGCTACTTTTACTGTTTTCATGTCGTTCCTCCATCAGTTATTTGCCATGTATTCATAGATATCTTCGCGGACCGGCGTACCCATCTCCCACACTTCATATCCCTGCCGTCTCGCCGAATCATATACCGGTCGCATATTCTCCCGTAAAATATTACAGAATCTCTCCTGGCTGTTTCCCTTTCGATATAACTCTCGCACAGCCCAAATTGAGTGCAGGTTATCCCAATAGCAGGCTTCAAATCTGTCATAAATTTTCGGCTGCTCGTGAATCATACGATACATCAGATACTGATTTTCTGCAAATATCCTGAAAAATGGATTCCACTTGGGCAGCCGATTACTTTTCGATGAATTCAGGGAAGAATCCATAGGCATCAGATTCCAGAGTTCATCATTCATCACAAACGACCAGGGAATAAAATGATCCACATCGTATTTCTTTGATATCACAGGTTTTCCCGTAAAGACGTCTCTTACCTCATGGACTTCCAGAATTCCCTCCCAGAGTTTTCGCACATTTGATAACTTCCGCATCTTTTCATCCGCAGGCGCCAGCTTATAGACCAGTCCGGGCACTTCCGGATTATTATTCTGCAGCCATTTTACTTTTTCATATTGGATCCACCCTAAAATATTTACCGTATTATCCTGGATCATTCTTATCCAGGCCGGATGGAAATAGACTTCTTTTTTCAGCCTGCCGCTCTCTCCCAGGGTATAAGGAAGGGCTGTGACCATCTGATCCACCCGCCGGATATACTCTGTCAGACGGCGTACGCTTCCCCAGTCAACTCTTTCTTCGCATTTTGTAAAGAACCCCGCTAATGCCCGATAGGGAACCATGTTTGTCAGCTGTTCTTTCGCCTGTTTTAGTTCTTTATCATATTCCCGGACACAATACCAGGCATTGGCTATCATCTCATCAATAATCTCACCAAATGTAGTCTCCTTGACTCCCCGGGAAATCAGATCTACGATCGCTTCCAGCCAGTAGAACTTATAGCAGTAAGACGGATCCTTCATCATCTGGGCGAAGCCTTCAATATCCAGAGTATTCTCATAACTTCCATTTATTTTTAACATATAATCTACTTTCGCAGTATAGTCTTCCGCCATTCTTCTTCACCCCTCGTATGGGTCTTATCTCTCCGGTAATCTACATTTTTCTCAACGCCGCACTCGTCTTAGCTGATCCGTCTGCTGCTTCCTCTTTATCCCTCTTTATACCATTATGTTCTCTCTATAATACGCCTTATTCTACGATCGTTCCTTCCCTGTAACACTCGCAGATATACTCCCGTGATTGATAATAGAAATCCGTATTATAGTTAGAAATTACCGCATCAATCCAAGAAGTGTACACCTCCATCAGCCTATCTATAATATGCTCTTCGTCATCCTCCGCAATGTCTTCAATCAGCCTCTCATAAACTTCACCGATCGTCCAGTAATCCGGTACCGTATATCGGCACTTCGCCACATTATCAAAATCCCCCTCTGGGATATTCAGATTCTCAATAAAGTCATCCGCAGTCTTTTCAATAGGCTCACAGTGAAATACATCCGCATAGCGGTAAATGCGTTCAACTGTCTTTTTCCCCATCATCTGAACCAGTTCAGAGCGTTTCTGCTTTTGCTGACGTCCGATAAATTCAATGAGACTGCAGGTATAAAATAATGCACTGTTATTTTTCATCTCGGACTTCACTTCCTTTCACAAAAGATAATGTAGCCAACGCTCGGGCCGTATGGAAACTGATCTGATGGGTTGGCTTTTTAAATTTTGCCAGCGCCCAGAACGCTTCCCGGCTGATCTTTCCATCCGCAAAGTTCTGTACATAGTTAAAGATCGTATCATTCGCCATTGGTCCTTCTACTATGTCATAATCATGTGACCGTCCCAGCCGGCAGGAAACAATAAAATCCAGCCATTCTTCTGTCATTTCCGGAAATCGCTTAACTTTGAGACTATCATCCGGTGTATAAAGATATTCATTCAGATAACCGACACTATCAAAACGGGTTGCCCAACGAATTGCCTGTTCTGGGAGTATTGTACAGTAAAATCCAAAGTAAAAGTCCTTATTATACTTTTGAATACGGATTTCCGGTGATTCGACTATCATTTTACTGCCATGGTATAAAATCATAACCGGCTCCTCCTGTTCTGATGTTTTCTTTTCATTTTTTTCTATATCATCTATTATTCAATAATATTCCCAATTTAGCAAGATCTCTTTTCGTACAGCCTGCTCTCCCGTCACTTCCCCCCAGAAAAGACAAGACGCCAGCTGACACCAAAGTGTCCACTGGCGTTGACAAAGACTTGCAAAAAACTTTTTGAACCATTTATATAGCTATATCTACAAATGTTTAAAGCTTTCTGCTCTTATTATGCATCATCTCACTGTATATTTCAAGTACATTCAGGAATATTGGCAATATTATTTTCTTTTACCCCAATATTTATTGTGTACTTTTCACAATTTGTATTCCCTTCGCCTATTCCATCGCTATCTTCCGATTTCCTGCGCCAGCAGACGGATATACTCCGGTGTTGTGCCGCAGCAGCCGCCTACCACGCCGGCGCCGGCATCGATCAGCGTCTTCACGTGCTTTGCAAAAGTCGGCGCATCCATGCTGTAGATGGCATGTCCCTGCGCGTTGATTGTCGGCATGCCCGCGTTCGGCTTGGCAATAACGGGTACTTTTGCCGCGCGCTTCATGGAAGTGATGACTGCCTCCAGCTGATCGGGTCCCACCGAGCAGTTGACACCCACGGCGGCAGCTCCGAGCTCCTGAAGCGTCTCGACGGCTTCCACGCCGTTCCCGCCGTACAGCGCGCTTCCGTCCGCCTCCAGGGTCAGGCTGCACATTACCGGAAGGTCGCAGACCGACGCGGCGGCATCCAGAACCACGGCAGTTTCATCCACGCTCAGCATCGTCTCAGCCACGAGCAGATCCACTCCGGCCTGCGCAAGTGCCTCAATCTGTTCCGTGTAGGCTTCCAGCAGCCGCTCGTAGGTCATGTCCCCGCGGGGTTCCATCATCTTGCCGGTGGTCGTGATATCTCCGGCAATCAGGGCTTTTCCTCCGACTGCATCCTGCGATACCGCCACCAGGCGCTTGTTGAGTTCACGCACCTCATGTTCCTTGCCGAAGTTCTCCATACTGATGCGGTTCGCCGCAAAGGTCGGCGCATAGATAATCTGGCTTCCCGCCTCGGCGTACTCCCTCTGCAGGCGCTGCAGAATCTCTCTGTGCTCCAGCACCCAAAGTTCCGTGCTGATACCCTTCGGCATTCCTGCCAGGGTCAGATTCGATCCGGTTGCTCCGTCCAAAAGAATGGTTCCTTTTTCTGCCAGTGCCGCAAATTCTTCTTTCTTCATAGTTCTTCTCCTTTTGTGACGTCCGGCTCCGCTCCGGAACTGTCGTAAAATTTATTCCTCTTCCCCTGCATCCGCCTGCGTCGAGAATAAATAATCGTGCTTGTCCGTTACTTTTGTATTTTTCCACGCGCTCTGAAGCTCCAGGCTGCTGTCTTCCACCCAGCCGTTCAGGGTCTCATTATACAGTGTCTGCCTGCGCTCCTCCACGATCGCAGTCTTTCTCTCCTCCGTTGCCTCCGGGTCGTACGTCTTATCCATGCGCACCACATAGAACGAAGTCTCGCCTTCTACAACCTCCTGGTAAAGTTCGCCGTCGGAAAGCGTTCTGGCCGCTTCCTTGAGTTTTGTATCAAGAATCTCATCATCATCGCCGAAGCTGTACGTAAGTCCTGAGAGATCCTCGTCGATCTCTTTTGCATATTCGCTGATATCCAGCGTTGCGGCATCGTCGGCTTCCTTCCATGCGTCAAGAAGCGCCTGCGCTTTCTCTTTCAGGGCGTCCTTTTCTTCTCCCTCCAGAGGGATCTTGTTGCCGTCGTCATCCGTCTCATCACTGTTGAAGGAAATTACTCCATAGCTGACCGTGGACTGCTTTGCCACGTCGTCCGTGACATTGGTATCCGCGCCTGCCCTGATCGCTTCCTCCATCTTTGTCTGGTATGCGTATAACGTCAGGTATTCTTCCACATTTTCTTTTGCGATTCCCATCTCTTCAAGCGATGCCGCGTCATTGGCGTCCATAAATTCCTGCGCCTTGTCTGAGATTTCCTGAGTCTCCTCATCGCTCAGCGATACGTTATACTCCTCTGCATGGGATTTGAGGACATATAACTGCTGAAGTTCATCCATGATATCTTCCTTCAGCTGGTCGCCCGAACTCTTTCCGTCCGTCTCTTCGTCCCATTCCAGGCCTCCCAGATCCAGCCCATAGCCCTGTGACATTGAATAATACGAATATTCGCGGTTCGCCTGCTCGTAGCGCAGCGCAAGATTCGCGGTTCCCATGGAAATTTCCGTATCGCCTACCGTGGCTGCAGCCGCGGTTCCGTCTACTTTATCTGAACCGCACCCGGCCAGGCCGGATACAGACAGCGCTGCAGCAAGCATCAGCGCTGCGGCTTTCTTATTTAACTTTCTCATCGTTTCCTCCCATTGCCGCCTGAAAAACGGCTGTCTTCCATTATTCGCGCCGCATTTTCCGGCGGCGCATCCCTGCCGTCTATTATAATATGTTTTATTTATGGGGGCAATGTTTTTCCAAAATTTCAACATTTTTTCACAACTGCGCCTTTATGCTTCCTCCAGCTCCTCTTTCATGCTTTCCAGAAATTCCCTGGCTTTCTCCAGGAAATTTATTTTTTCCTTCGAATTTCTTCTCCTGGGCATATAGATGAAATACGGATTTGTCTCCATCTTAAACGTAAGCTCACTGCCGTATCGCTCCAGAAGTTTCGGTATCCCCGCAGGATTTACTCTGGCGCGCTCGTACATGGTCACGCGCAGGCTTTCCTGCTGCTGCTTGATCTCCGAGACGTAAACCCGGTGTGCCAGAGCTTTCAGCGCAGCCACCGCAAGCAGGTTCTGCACAGCCTTCGGCGGATCTCCGAAGCGGTCCAGCAGCTCTTCGAGCATATCGTCCGCATCCGCGTCATTCTCAATAGCGGCAATGCGCTTATAAATGTCGAGCTTCTGATACTGATTTGTGATATAGCGCTCCGGAATAAACGCATCCAGATCAAAGTCCACGGCAGTCTCGAAATCTTCCGGAACCTCCTCGCCCTTTTCTTCCAGCACCGCCTCATTCAGCATCTTGCAGTACAGATCGTATCCCACGGATTCCATATGTCCGTGCTGTTCCGCTCCCAGCAGGTTTCCCGCGCCCCGAATCTCCAGATCGCGCATCGCAATCTTAAATCCGCTTCCGAGCTCGGTAAATTCCCGGATCGCGGAAAGGCGCTTCTCCGCCACCTCCTTGAGCATCTTATTCTTCCGATACATGAGGAACGCGTACGCCGTCCGGTTGGAGCGCCCCACGCGGCCGCGCAGCTGATAGAGCTGTGAGAGTCCGAGCTGGTCCGCATCGTGAATAATCATGGTATTGACGTTGGAAATGTCGAGCCCTGTCTCAATGATTGTCGTGGAAACCAGCACGTCAATGTCCCCGTTAATAAAACCGTACATGATTTTTTCCAGCTCATGTTCCCGCATCTGTCCGTGGGCAAAAGCAACGTTCGCTTCCGGCACCAGCTTGGCAATCTCATTCGTAATTTCATCAATAGAATTGACGCGGTTATAAACGTAATAGACCTGACCGCCTCTGGCCAGCTCTCTGTTGATTGCCTCCCGCACCATCTCCTCGTTGTACTCCATCACATACGTCTGGATCGGCACACGGTCCATCGGCGGCTCTTCGAGAACGCTCATATCGCGGATCCCGATCAGGCTCATGTGCAGCGTGCGGGGAATCGGGGTTGCCGTCAGCGTCAGAACATCTATATTTTCCTTGAGCTGCTTGATCTTCTCCTTATGCGCAACTCCGAACCGCTGTTCCTCGTCAATGATCAGCAGTCCCAGATCCTTATACACCACGTCCTTTGAGAGAATCCTGTGCGTCCCGATCACAATGTCCACAAAGCCTTTCCGCAGTCCCTCGAGTGTATTCTTCTGCTGTGCAGGCGTGCGGAAGCGGCACATCAGATCCACCCGCACCGGGAAGTCCTTCATGCGCTGCACAAATGTATTATAGTGCTGCTGCGCCAGGATCGTTGTGGGAACCAGATACACTACCTGCTTTCCGTCCTGAACTGCCTTGAACGCTGCCCGGATTGCGATCTCCGTCTTGCCGTATCCCACATCCCCGCAGATCAGACGGTCCATGATTTTCGTGCTCTCCATATCGTTCTTCGCCGCCTCGATCGCCGCGAGCTGGTCCTCTGTCTCTTCAAAGGGAAACATCTCCTCAAACTCTCTCTGCCATACGGTATCCGGGCTGTAGACAAAGCCCTCCTTCGCCTGGCGCGCCGCATAGAGCGCGACAAGATCCTTCGCGATATTCTTGACCGCGCCGCGCACCCTTGTCTTCGTCTTCTGCCACTCCTGGCCGCCGAGCCGGTTCAGCTTCGGCTTCTTCGCGTCCGCGCCCGCGTATTTCTGCAGGAGATCCAGCTGTGTCGCCAGGATATAGAGATTGTTTCCGCCTGCGTATTCGATTTTGATATAATCCTTGGTGACTTTATCCACCACGACCTTCTCAAGCCCGCGGTAAATCCCCAGTCCGTGATTTTCGTGCACCACGACATCTCCCACAGACAGCTCGGAAAAGCTCTGGATCTTCCTTCCGGAATACTGCTGCTTTTTCCTGCGCTTCTTCTGTTCCTTTCCGAAGATATCGCTCTCGGTGATCAGAACAAATTTCAGCAGAGGATACTCAAAACCTCTGCGCGCGTTTCCGAAGATTACCATCGTCTCTCCCGGCTGGGGAATACGCTCCTCATCCTCCGTGTAAAAGCTGTTGAGGCCCTCGGCGAGCAGATCCTGCGCAAGCCTTGCCGCTCTGGTGCGGGAAGCCGACAGCAGCACCACCTGATATCCTCTCTTCTTCCACTCTTTCAGGTCCTTGACGAGAAGCTCAAACTGGTTGTTGTAGGAATTTACAGACCGCACGTCCAGGCTGTAGGAACGGCTGATTTCCCAGTCCCCTTTCTTAGGCTCCATCATGCACAGAGCGGCGCAGTGCCTGCGGTTCAGCGACGCCGTCACTTCAGCGCGCTTGCGCAGCAGATCAGCCTGCCCCGGAAGCAGATAACCCTTTTCCAGGCGGTGTGTCATGCTCTCCTGAAACTCCAGCTCCAGCGCAGAGGCACACTCGGAAATATGATTCAGCTCATCGAGGATCACCGGCGTGTCCTTGGGGAAATACTCAAGGAACGAAACGGTATCGGGATAGAAGTAATGCAGATACTGCTGTGCCCCGTCATAATTTTCTTCCTCTCTCAGCTGTTCCGTAATCTCTTCGGCGCTGGTTCGTATGCGTGCGGCTTCCTCAGTCATCATCTGATCCCGCATCTTCTTAATGCACGCTTTTGCCTCCTTCTGGATCGCCTTGATGCCCCGCTCCCTGGCTGCTTCCGTGAGCACCATCTCGGTGGCGGGATAGACGTCTATCTCATCCAGATTTTCAATTGACCGCTGGCTTTCCACATCAAAGCTGCGGATCGAATCCACCTCCTCTCCCCACAGCTCAATTCTCCACGGATTTTCCTCTGTGAGGGAGAAAATGTCGATAATTCCGCCCCGGACAGAAAACTGCCCCGACTGTTCCACCTGCGGCATGCGCTCATAGCCGAGATCTATAAGTTTTCTCTTTATCTCTTCCAGATCGACAGTGCTGTCATTCTTCAGATGCAGCACCTGCCCTCTGATAAATTCCAGAGGCAGCAGATGGTCCATACATCCGCCGATGCTCGTAATCACTGTCGCTTCTCTGCGTTCCATCAATGCGCGGACGACACGCATCCGCTGCTTTGTCAGCAGGTTGCCCTGAATATCCGCCTGAAAAAAAATCAGATCCTTTGCCGGATAAAAAAGGACTTCCCGGTCGTACAAGCGGTAATCTTCATAAAGCTCCTTCGCCTTCAGATCATTCTCCGCTATGATAAGCCGCACCGGGGAATCCTGTGTAAGTCCTGCCGCAAAATGCATTTTCTGGGACTGCGTGCATCCGGTCACAAGCTGGATGCCGGGCGACGCATACAGAGATTTCCTGATTTCCTGAAATTCTGCCAGACCCGCGAGGGGCTGCATAATTGCTTTCATAATCCTCTATTCCTTTTTCCGTTATTTCATTCCGCACCCGAAATATATCGGGTGCGGGTGCTTAGACTCGCAGCAGACTCAATTCTTGTTCGTTCTGTTGAACGTATTCATGGCCGCGTCTATTTCATCCTGCACAATCATCTCCACCGCCTTCGCGGCCTTTTCGATCGCCTCATCCACAGCCGCGCGTTCTTCTTTTCCGAACGGGCTGAGCACGTAGTCGGCCAGGTCCCAGTTTTTGGGCTTCTCTCCCACACCGATTTTCACGCGGGGAAAGACGTCTGTGCCGAGCTGGGAAATAATATTTTTGATCCCATTGTGCCCGCCGGCGCTCCCTTTCTTGCGGATGCGAAGCTGACCCGGATTCAGGCTGATATCGTCATAGAGAACGATCAGCTCCGTCTCCGGATCGATCTTATAGTAATCCGTCAGCTCCCGCACGGACTCGCCGCTCAGATTCATGTACGTCAGCGGCTTTGCGACCAGAACCTTCTGACCCGCGATCACGCCCTTTCCGTACATGGCCTTATGCTTTACGCCCGACTGCGGGATATGATGCTCTTCAATTAGATAATCTATGGCGTCAAAGCCCACGTTATGCTTTGTATTTTCGTACTGCCTGCCCGGATTTCCGAGCCCTACAATCAGATACATATATTTTCTCTCCTGTGTCAGTCAGTGATTCCCGTCCCGGCTTTTTTGTCTGCTCAGTTAAAGTATACCAGCGGGTCCTCAGGCGTCTCGGCCGGCTCTACGTTCTCAGCGTACAGCACAGGGCCCTCTTCCCGGTATATTTTGTTAAATTCATGCTTTACTTTAGCGGTCACCGTCACCCACTGTCCGGTTTTCAGGGACTGCGCCTGATCGCTGTAGCAGATGAATCCGATAAATGTCATATCGTCCGCGCAGCAGGTCATGGCCTTTCTTCCCGGCATAAAGTATCCCGCGTCCTTCTTCCTGCTCTTTACGACCAGACCGGTATAGCGAACCGTCTTGCCGTCGTACTTCTCCGGATGATCCATCATATCAATGTACCACAGACCGAAATCCTCATACGGCACGTCGATAAAATCTCCGCTGATGTCAAACGGCATATCATCCTCAAAGATGTCGTCCAGCTCGCCCTCCTCATCCTCAAAGAGCACCTCGCATCTCTGGTTCGCCACCTTAATGCTCCGGCGAAATGTTGCCAGGGGATATTCTCTCTTGCTGCGGTTAAAAATCACCATGTCGGCGTTCCTGCACATCTCCATAAACAGCGACTTTAAATTCTGCATATAAACCTGGAAGCAGCTCGCGTCCACGATCACAATATGCTGCGCCGGATCCCAGAACGGAGGAAGCTCCATCTGTTCAAACCTGGATACGCTCCAAAGCGGATTGAACTCAATAATCACACGCTCCGGTTTATAGCGGCGGTTCAGTGTCTTGAGATATTCCGGCGTAAAGTCGGAGGCTTCTTCCACCACTTCTATCACCGTATTATATTTCTTCTTCAGCTTCTCTTCATCATATTCTTCTTCTCCTTCTTCGGTCAGGATCAGAAGCGTGGTTCCGTCAATCTGGAAGTAATCCTGTTCCAGCGTAAATTTCAGGAAGCTTGTCTTGCCGGCTTCCAGAAATCCGGTAATGAGATACACTGGTATTCCCATATCTTCTTCAAACATTGGTATTCCTTCTTTCTCCAGTTGTCAGGCATTCGGCCTTCCCGCGCCTGCTCTGCCTCTTATTCTAAACGGTTTTGCAGAAAAGCTCAACCATATTTTTTACATCTGACAGAGAGGCGATTTTTTTACATAAGCAAAATTTCCTGAGGAATGTACTTGATATTATCTTCCATTTTTTGATAAAATATAATATAGATACAAGTAATATTTTTCAAACAGAGGAATTTGTTTATGAATACCAAAAAATTTAATTTTTGCCTGTCCATTCTCTGGGGTGTCGCAGCAATTGCTTTCGTGATCGAAAATAAATTTTTAGCGGCGTTTCCCTCAGGAATTGCCTGCCTCTTATTTATGATCAGGGGCGTGAAGCAATTCTGTTCCAGGAGAAGGAAGGATCACAAAAAAGCAGATTTTAACTCCTGATATCCTCATTCTTGCGGATATCTTCAATAAATATTTAATATATACATTTACTTTATATCAAAATTGTGATATATTAACATATATGATACCAGTGTCAAAAGGTCAGAAATCCGGTGCAGGCTTGCTTGCGGGAGGATTTTTGACCTTGGGGTCCCAATATCTCATAGATAATAGAGAAAGGAGTGTAATGTCTTATGCCAAAACTTACAAAAAAAGAATTTGAAATTTTGAAGAGACTCTGGGAAGCGGGAAGGGCTTTTACCGTTTCCGAATTTTACAGCGAGAATCCCGATCTTGCAAAGCCCACCATAGCAAAAGCATTCAAGATGCTGGCTGCAAAAGGTTATATCAAAGGCGGTTCTTTCGTTCAGAGCAAGACCAACTTTGCCCAGGCTTTTACCGTTGCACTTACAGAGGAGGAGTTCATTCAATTGAAGAAGAACCAGGCAAGCGCTTCACCGGAGGCTCTGTTCAATACCCTCTGGAAAACTGCTGTAGATAAGGACGCGCTTCTTGAAGATCTCGCAGCCCTTCTGGATAAATACAGCAAAAAACCGTAACATCATAAGGCAGGGTGATCTCACTTAGTACTGAGTGCCGGCCTCACAGAAAGGAGCAAAATCTTATGTCTAAACTTACTAAAAAAGAATTTGAAATTCTGAGAAGACTATGGGAATCCGGAAGACCTTACACTGTTTCTGAATTCTATAACAGCAATTCTGACCTGGCGAAACCAACAATCGCCAAAGCATTTAAAACACTCGCAGCAAATGGTTTCATTAAGGGCGGTGCTTTCGTACAAAGCAAGACCAATTTTGCCCAGTCTTTTGTCGCCAACCTTACCAAAGAAGAATTTCTTCAGCTTAGGAAGAATCAGCTCAGTGCTTCTCCTAATCTGTTATTTAACACTCTTTGGAAAACCGCTTCTGATAAGGACGAACTCTTAGATGATCTCTCTGCACTCTTAGACAAGTACAAGGAAGAGCTTAAAAAACAAAATACCGAACAATAAATCTATGGATATTCAATTTTTTATCACTCAGTTCCATCCTGCACGCAGTATTGACGGGGTCGATTCCTATCTTTCTCCTGTCCCTTCTGCTCTTAATCTGCAGAATTCTGCGTCGGATGGGTTCTGGCGTTTTCACTTTTTATCCAGCTACCAAAATCAGTTAGAAGTAACATTTATATAATTATATATTTTATGAGTTTTTATAAAATATATATCATTTCTATTTCTATGCACTATGCTTACTGCCATCCCCGCTGCTTTTCTTCATGTACAGCGGCTTTGTTTCTGCCGGAATAATCTTCCACATGTTCCTCCCAAAATCTTCAAATCACAATATTTACTTAATACTGCTTTTGTGTTATATTTAGTCATATAAACTAAAGGAGTGCAAAAATCATGTCAAAACTCACAAAAAAAGAATTTGAGATTCTGCGGCGGCTTTGGGAATCAGGAGAGCCCTATACAGTTTCGAAATTCTATAACAATAATTCCGATCTGGCAAAGCCGACAATCGCAAAAGCATTTAAAACTCTTGCAGCAAAGGGACTGATCAAGGGAGGGGCTTTCGTTCAGAGCAAAACGAATTTTGCCCAGGCATTTACTGCCAATCTTACGGAACAGGAATTTCTTCAGCTCAGAAAGAAGCAGCTCGGCGCTTCTCCAAACCTGCTGTTCAGCACACTCTGGAAAGCCGCTTCTGATAAAGACGAACTGCTGGATGACCTCTCCGCATTATTGGATAAATACAGGGAAAAATTGGATACCGACAAGAAAGAATCGTAATATATGCGTATTTATTTCGACAGTATAATTCTATCAACCAGTTCTGTCCTGTATGCCGTTCTGACAGGGTCGCTTCTTTTGATCCTCCTGTCTCTTCTGCTGCTGAACCGCAGAATTCTGCGCAGAATTGGTCTTGGTACGTTATGCTTTTTCGTATTTCTGATTATCTTCCGTCTGACAGTTCCGCTGGAATATACAGGTATTTCTTACTCTATTTATCTGACCGGACTCCCTGTCTCGATATTTGATTTTCTGAATTCAGATACCCCTCTGACAGTTCTGGGAAATCCGGTTAAGATCTTCCAGATTCTTCTGTTTTTCTGGATTACAGGCAGCATTGTCAAAGGAATCCTGTTTGTTCGGAACTACCGGAAAATGAAGACTTACATACTGCATCAGCCATACTGTACAGATGAGCGTGTTCTGAATGTTCAAGATCAGGTGGAAAAGAACCTCTCGGTGCGGCATCATCTTGATATCCGTTCCACCTCTGCGGGCACATCGCCCTGTATCGGAGGATTTTTACATCCGGTAATCCTGCTCCCTCAGATGGAACTGTCTGATACAGATCTGTACTATACGCTGCTCCACGAGACGGCTCACTATAAGCGCGGCGATTTTGTATGGAGGTTTGTTCTGGAGACCCTCGGCATTCTATACTGGTGGAACCCGTTCATCTTTCTTCTCAAAATACAGATGGATAAAGTATTGGAATTCCGGGTCGACGACTTTATTACCAGAGATCTTCGCGAAAAAGAAATTTTAAAGTACATGGAATGTATCTATCACTCTATCGAAGCGTCTGTATGCTCAGATTCCTACTCCGGTTTTTCGTTAAAGGGGACTTCAAAGTGTACGCACATGCGCTTCGAATTAATGTCGGAACGTTCGCAGAAAAAGAGACCTATTGGGGGCTTCTTCTTATGCCTGATCGCTTTTCTGTTCATGTTCTGCATTATCATTGAACCTTATCATGACGATTCTATTCCCGGTACTTTCACGCTCTCTGAATTGGATAATGCCTATATTGTCCAAAACGATCAGGGTACTTATGATCTCTACATCAATGATTCTTTTCTGGGTTCCATGAATACTGTTCATGAATTACTGGTCGACCTTCCAGTATACACTAAGGAAATGGAGAGAATTGAAGAATGAAAAAGAAATTAAAATTATTGGTATGTACCGGTTTACTCTGCACCTGCTTATTCCCTCAGGCCGTATTTGCATCCTCTGATATGCCGGCTTCTGACAGCGGAATTGAGACTTACGCAGATAAAATTGGCTGGAAATACAAAATTATAAACGGCGAGTTATACAAACGCCAGTATAACTATACCACAGGCGAATGGATCGGAGACTGGGTGAAAGCCTGAATCCGCTTTAAGATAAAATAAGCTCCGCCGCCCGGTTCGGGCGCCAGAGCTTATTTTTCTTTATTCATCAATACCACTTTGCCTGACTTTCATAGAGTTTTTGATATGTACTGCAGTTCGTCATTAACTCTTCATGATTTCCAATGCCCGCCAACGTGTGATCTGACTTCATTACCAGTATCTTGTCCATTTCTCTGCAAAAACCGATTCTGTGTGTAATCAGCAGCACTGTTTTTTCCTGCAGTTTTCCCAGAATCTCTTTGATTGCCTCTCTTTCATGCACCGGGTCCATGGACGCTGTCGGTTCATCAAGAATATAGAACTGCGCCTTCTTTTGAAGGCATCTCGCGAGCGCAATTTTCTGCCACTGTCCGCCCGACAGTTCTTCGCCCCCGTCCTCTTTCCCCAAAAATACATTCTTTAATCCCAGCTTTGATACATCCACCTGTTCTGCCTGTCCAAAACCGATATTTTCCGCAGTTGTCATGCGATATCTTCCAAACTCATGTGCCATTAATGATATATTTTTATAATCATACTGCTTATCACTCTGCAGGCAGACATCGTCATAACAAATGCTTCCGCTCTGTGTTGGATATAAGCCAAGCAGGCATTTCACCAATGTGGATTTTCCCGCCCCGTTTTCTCCTACGATTGCTACTTTCTCTCCCTTATTGATACTGAAAGAAATCTCCTTTAAGATTTCTTCTCCCGTATCATAGGAAAAAGACAGCCGGTCTACTGTAATCTGCTTGTCCACGGAAAGAGTTTCTGCGGAATATCCAGCCCTGTTTTCAACAATAGTAAAGTAATTTTCCAGATAAAACAGGTTCTGCTGCAGCCTGTTCCAGCGTTCGGTAAGCTCTGCAAGAGATGCCTGAAATGATGGTATCAATGTCACCGCACCTGCAATGGCACCCGCCAAAATTTCCTGCTGAAAGTGCTGGATTCCCAGAATAACCAGACAGCTCATGAATCCGATGACTTTCAGAATCTGAGCTGCCAGCAGCCTGTCTGTCTTCTTTTTCTCAATCGCCCATTCTTTCAAATATAAATATTTATTTTTTTCCTGCCAGAAATCAAGCAGTCTCTCGCCGATTCCAAAGGTTCTGATCTCTTTTGCCGCTTCTTTTTTGTAAAACGTGTTCCAGAGTTCATCCTTTTCCCGTTCTAATGTTACAGTTTTCTCTTTTGCTTCCGTTTCTTCTCTTACAGCTCTTTTTCTTATGAGCGTTTCCGGAATATGGAATGCCAGCAGCAGAAACGGAAGAATCCAGCACCATTTTCCTATGACGAAAAAGGCACTTCCAATCGCCAATACTGTCCCAAAAAGTCTGACCGCCTGCATGAAACACTCCGAGATCTGCTCATCCTCCACACATTCTCTGGCCCGATAAATCTGATCCAGCTTTTCTTTATTTTCTACAGCGTCATAGGAAATGGAAACCATTGCCGTCGCCAGCCTGCTGTTCATTTCATCGGTAACCTTTTCAAATACGCAGGTATTCATTGCTACTGCGTAACCAAAGCTGGCTAATTGGAGCGCAACAAAAAATGTTACATAGACGATAACATATTGTATGAATCTGGTATTCTTTTGGAGAACAGCATTTGTGATTTCTTCAATCAGCAGACCTGAAATACTGCCGGAAAGGGAGCTTAAACTCAAATATACCAGTACATATATGGACGCCACAGGAGAAACACGCAGTACAGCTTTCACTGCCATCCATGTCATATTCAATTTTGTAAGCCTGTTTCTTTTCATTTTTCCTTCACATCTTCCAACTATATTATTTATACCATGCACTCTGCTCATTATATAATTTCCGGTAATATGCGTTTTCCCTCAGCAATTCCTCATGGGTTCCCATCCCTGTCACTTCCCCATTCTGTAAAGCTATTACAACATCCGCATATTTCGCCAGTGCCATTCTGTGTGTCACAATCAGCGTACTGTTCAGCTTCATGATTTTCATAAAGTTCTCATACAGATTGGATTCACTGATCGGATCCATGGACGCAGTGGGTTCATCCAGCACCAGCATATCTGCCTTAGCTAACAGGGCGCGCGCAATTACAACCTTCTGCCACTGCCCATCCGAGAATTCCATGGAATCTTCCCCATATTTCCCCATCTTAAAATCCAGGCGGCTCATATACTGCTCCATGCCCATGGCTGCTAATACCCTCTGCAGCTCCTTTTCTGCTGCTCCAGCCCCAACGTACATCGTAAGATTCTCCCGTAAAGTCAGAGGATATCTGTAAAAATCCTGAAAGGCGGCTGCAAAAATCCGCCGTCGTTCTTCCCCGCTCATTTTCGAAAAATCCCGCCCGTCAATCAGGATTCTGCCCTCCTGCGGCGTATAAACCCCAAGCAGCAGCTTTACCAGCGTAGACTTTCCTGCTCCGTTTTCTCCCACCAGCGCAATATTTTTTCCAAACGGAAGATGCAGATCCAACTGTTTAAATATGGCTTTTGTTCCATACGAAAAACTTACATTTTCAAAATAAATATCTCTATGCATTTTGTTTTCCCATCTCTTCCAGTTTATTCATATAGGTAATCTTCTGAAGAGCTTCCCCAAACTCCACGTACTCCTCAGAAAACGCTCCTGACAGGCTGCTCACCATATCAATCATCTTGATACAAGCCAAAAACGCTCCCGCGCTCACCTGTCCGTCATAGACATTTATTCCGGTATTTACAAGCAGCCAGACCGTCCACACTGCCGTCAGAAGACATGAACAGCCATAATATTTTTGTGTATGCAGACTGATCTTCAGCCGTTTGCGAAAAACCTGCTTCATAAGTTCACGGATTTTCCCCTGAAAAAAGTTTTCGATTTGCAGAATACGGATTTCCATCAATTCATTTTTGCTGAAAAAAAGATTCAAAAAATACTTCAGGCGTCTTTCCTCTGAAATTTTGTCATTGTCAAGTTCATCGCTGACACTCATAATCCGATAGTCAAAGTAAAAAATTGCCAGAACAAGACATATATTCACCGCAAGTCCCATTCCTGAGATCAGGAAAATAAACACAAACACTGTCAACAGCTGACTTAATTTTCCAATCATACCGGAAAAGCAGAAAAATCCCTCCAAAAACTTTTTATATGGCTCATCCGAGATTTTCTCGATAATATTATAAAGCTGTTCCTGTTCATAACACTGGTATTCCAGCCCGTTCAAGGTTTTCACAATGCCCGTTCCCAGATTTAATGTGATCTTTTTTTCCAACTGGAATTTCAACCGCTCTTTTACAAAATTTAAACATGCCATAATTAAAAAGTAACCGCCAAGCAGCCCTACTGCCATCAAGCCTGCTGCACCGATTTCTTCTGTCCTGAAAAAGGTATCCACCAGCTTTTGCAGAATCCATAGCTGCACAGACGCTGCAATGCAGACAAGTATATCTACTAATAAATAACC
Organism: uncultured Lachnospiraceae bacterium; assembly: GCA_930989745.1. Taxonomy (GTDB): domain Bacteria; phylum Bacillota; class Clostridia; order Lachnospirales; family Lachnospiraceae; genus Egerieimonas_A; species Egerieimonas_A faecigallinarum. The sequence continues at coordinate 17,806 of CAKNMY010000001.1, forward strand.
GATGGCTTCTTTTTTAGCGTATTGAAAAATCATCCGGTTCATATATATTAAGTTTTTCATTGTACTTCTTACTTACCTTTTCTTTATTCTATGATTTTCCGATATTTCTGATTTTTTGCCAATATTTTCTTTTGACTTCCTGCATTATATATCTAGAGTGATACTTTTACATTGTTTTTAAATCTATCAAGAAATCTTCAGAAATAATCAGTCAATTCTTTATACCATACCTTGTACTGAAATGCAACAGACATTATTTTGGTGGACGCTGATAAGGAAGTATCAAAAACGAGCTAATTTAACAACCGACAAACAGGATTGATAAAAATGGGGGTATCAGAAATAGACACCCCCATTATTTCTCTTTATTCATCCATATTATTTTATATGTCTTTTCCATACGCCTCTGCCAAGCGCTCATACTCTTCATCCGTGATGCTTAAAATGCCTCCGTGCCGTTTCCGCGTGATCCCCATATCATACTCTGTGTCTTCCAGCACACGGAATCTTCCAGTTCCCAGGTCTTCTGTCAGCATCGGAAGGTAACCTTTCTTCTCAAGAAAACGGTCCGCAATCAGGCACCACGTTCTGCCGTCCGCAAGAAGATAGCACTCCGGTCCCTCCAGCCCCGGCATGTGTTCGAGCTGTTCTGATGATATCTCCTGGAATTCTCCTGTCAGGGATTCTGACTTTTCCATCAGGATAAAGCCTCTCTCCTCATCCTTTGAAAATCGGTAATACATTCCTCTGTCATGCACAATCGTGGAATCAATGACATGCCGCGGACGCTCCATATAGATAAACGGTTCGGAAAATGTCCTGAAATCTTCTGTATACGCCGCATAGATCTTCAGCTTTCTGTCCGTTCCGTCCATTGTGGACCAGAACATCATAAAGGCCTGCCGCTCTTCATCAAAAACGGCTTCCGGCGCCCACGCGCAGCCAGCGCCTTCGGGGGCTGCAGTGAATGTGCGAACCTCAGACCAATGCACCAGATCGTCTGATTCCCAGATCAGCAGCTCTCTGCTTCCGCTCTCCCGCGCCTTCATCCAGTCCTTTGTCACCGCAATTTTCAGATCTGTGGCGAGAAGATAAAACTTCCCGGTCACAGGGTGGCGAACCGGAAACGGATCTCGAATCCCACAGGTCCCTGTCTGAGAACAGATTACCGGCTTGCCCTTATTCAGATCCTCCCAGTGCAGCCCGTCTCTGCTGACAGAAAAGTAAAGCTGTTCTCCTCCGTCAAAATCTCCGATAAAATGTGTGAATAAATAACCAGCCATATGTATTCTCCTGAAAAATAAATAATTTCTTCTTAGATTTCCCGGATAGCCGTCTCAAATCCTCCCAGTACAACCTCCTGCGTGCCGTACTCCGTCATCACTGATGCATGCTGCTCCTGACTGCTGTTGTTGATCACGATCAGCGTTCTTCCGTCTGGGTAGTACGCGCACTCGGTCTGCAGATTATCGGTCAGATACTTCGGCTCCCTGATCCCGGCCGCATACATCAGCAGGTTTAAGAGCATTCTTGTATTCTCATTTGTAAATGCAAAATGAGAGAGGTAGATGCCTTTTCCTTTTCCGAACTCATGCACGGAAGCCAGAATCATTCCATCCTCCGACGCCAGCACATCCGCTGTTCCGTCCGTGAGGCAGATGCCTTCCTGCGGACGGATAGAAGCCCCCTCAGGAATCAGCCCCTCACTGTCTTTTGTCTCAAAGCTCCACTTCCCATGGCAGACTTTCGCGCCCGTGTCCTTGTCCACTCCCAGCACCGGAGCCATGCGGAAGTAATTGCTGTACCCGTCAACAGCCGACGGCTCGCCGATACCGAGAAAAACACCGCCTTCCTTCACCCAGGCATACAGTGTCTCAAGAAGTGAAGCATCCTTCCACGCATCCCCGCCGCTCCATGCCGTTCCTGCAGCACCCGCGTTGATCACCACATCCACATCGCTGAGCGCCCCATTTTTTACATCCTCAAAGCTTATAAATTTCACATCCACCGGCAGGCCGGAAAGCGCTTCGTTGACATGGATCAGATCATGCATGTACGTCTCATGGAAATGTCCGGACAGAGTCCAGGACCGCAGGCTTCCCCAGCTGTGCAGAACCGCAGCACGGCACGGAAGCGTATAGACGGATCCTCCGGCGTGCAGTTCCTTAATCCTGCGGAACTCATCCGCCACCTCGGCGATGTAATCTACAAAATCCGGATAATTTTCTGTCAGATGCAGATATCCGCCCAGGCCAATTCTGTCAACAGGCTGGCGCAGCAAAGCGCGGCGTACGCTGTTCCAGTATTTCTTTGCGTCCAGCGTCGGATCTCCGTCTCCGCTGAACGTGGGCGCTCCTCCCAGCCCCACCGGAAACAGATACGGGTGCAGGCGCAGTTCATGTGTTTCCACATCCGCTCCAGCGCACAGACGCGCTTCATAGCCTGAAAATACACACTTAATCAGACCATCAAAACCGAATTCCGGAAACAGGGCGCTGTACGGCTCCACTCCTACCCAGCTATCGTCGTAAAATACATACGCTTTCTTTCCATAATCATGCACCAGTTTCACGAGCTTTTTGCCGAACTCCACAACAAAGCTGTTTGTAAACTCCATATAGTCCCTCTGCTTTTTGCCTGCAGGCATGTGGGTAACATGAAGTTTCCCCTGATGAATGAAATCCTCAGCCGTCAGTTCATAACCGTATGCTTTCTGAAATTCCTCAAGCGCCTGCGGGCTTACCGTGAAATCATAGGATCCCCAGTCCGTGAACAGATTTCTGTTTCTCTCATCAGAACCCCAGATCCAGACAAAATTATAGAACATGGAGGTAAACCGCACTACCGTGGTCGCCGGATGAGTCTCGCACCAGTTCTTCAGCCAGCTGTAAAGATAGTCCTGCGCCTCCTGGCTTCTGGGGTCCACAGGCATCAGGTGCTCCTTGTCCCAGCTGTTCGTCACATGGTTATACATAGATATTTCTTCCCAGATCCGGTATGCCAGAAAGCTCACCGTATACTCGTGATAGGGCTTCACCCCGTTCATCCTAATATCGCCGGATTCCTCATCATAATTCCAGAGCGCCCTGTCGACCTCAGTTTCTTCCGTCCTGTCGTATACCTGCCAGTATTTCATCGATTCCGGACTGTCGTTTACACGGAACTGCTCCTCAAAAAAGCCGTCCATCAAATGGATGGAGAGCGTATCCTGCACTGCCACTCTGGGATAAGTCATCAGAAATGTCTGCTGCAGATACTGCGGGTGTTCTTTCGCCCATGCATTATGATCTCTGATAATGCAGATAGTGGAATAAATCCCATATCCGGCTTCCAGAATCTCCGGGGACAACTCCGTCCCGTCGCTGTCACGGATTACATCCGCTCCCCATTTTTCCGCCAGCTCCAGTGTCAGCTTCTCATATCCCGCTTCCCCGGGAAGTGTAAAATCGCCTTTTTGTCTTTTCATAAAAATAATTAACCTCTCTTTTTCTAAGCTGCTGTCTCATTTTTTGCTGTTGGGACAAACGGTACTTTGCCCCTGGTTTCATTATTGTTTCTGAATCAAAAGGTCTTCTGACCGAGTGATCTGCATATTTCCGCTGCGTCCTTTCTCCGTATGCTCCCTTGGGGAGAAAACTCTGTTTCCACACATCCCAGCTCATGTGCCGCAGCGCACAGCTCTGCCGCCCATTCCGAGGCGCCATCCATGGGCTCCATATGCTCCGGAATAGGTCTTCGGCTCTTGTATCCCAGCATGAGAATGTTCAAAAATTCTTCTCCCGTTACTTCCCGTTCCGGGTACAGGCAGTTTTCCTTTACCATTTCTGAAGGGATCAGCCCGTTCTGCCAGGCACATTCCACTGCCCCTGCGTACGTCTCATGCCCTATCACGTCCGTAAACATGTCGTTATATACATTTGTCGGAAAAAAGCGCATGGTCTCCACCGCCATTTCCAGAGCCTCTGCCCGGGTCAGATATTCCTCCGGGCGATCCAGGTCCCGAAACAGGATCTCTCCTGCATTCTGCGCATGCTCCATCCCTGCGGGAATTTCCACGCTTCTGCCGCTCTTCGGAAGTTCCCAGACTCCCGCATCCGCCCTCTTTTCCGCAATGCCCAGCCGTTTCAGTTCGTCCGCCACATAGCCCGCAAACAGATATGCCCCAAAGTCATTCGTGTGCGTATAGTCTGATGGATAGAAGTAACCCCGGGCACCTTCCCTGCCGTGATCTGTGATAAACGCCATACTCTTCTCATGCAGCCCCACCACGGGAACATCTTGCTCTGCCCCGATGCCCCTGCATACCGCATGATACTCTCCCAGAAGGTCATTATAAGTGCCGCTGTCTCCCCTCCAGGTGTTTCTCGCCAGCGGAGTCACAAGGATGGGAACCGCTCCTTTTTGCCGGATCTCAAGGATATACCTCTCCAGATTTTTCCGGTATCCCCCTTCTGCACTAAGATGAAAGAGCTTCTGGTCATTATGCCCGAACTGAAGCAGACAGAGGTCTCCTCTTCCAATTCTATCCAGCAGGATTCGGTAATGTCCTTCGCTTCGGAAACTCTCGGTTGTAAGTCCCGAATGAGCGTGATTGGATACCGCAAAACGTTCCTCCATATAGTAACCCAGCATCTGTCCCCAGCCGCTGTAGCTCTGCTCGGGAAGGTAAGGGTACGATGCCGTCTGGTCCGTGACCGTAGAGTCCCCGGCAATATAAATTGTCGGAACCTCTGCCGGCGAGATCAGGATCTCCCGGATCCGCACTTCCTCTGCCACAAGCGATATTTTCACGGATCGGTCCGCCATTTTCTCCGCATGGTTTCTCGGAATGATGGGACAGACATGTTCCAGAGCCGTCACACGCTTCGTCTCTCCCGGCTTGAGCATTCCCCTAAATGCCAACTGCCTTCTTCCCGAAAAAACCAGCACTTCCTGCGGATGCTCTGCCTCCTGCGGCAGAGAGAGCGTTACTGTGATCCGGTAATTCCCTTCCTCCGGAACCGCTGCCTTAAATACCAACGGGATCTTCCACTGAGCAGGATACGGCGCACGCACCTCAGCCCGGACGCCATGACTGTCTTCAGAGATTTCCTGCGCTTCAATATCCTGTAGCCAGCAGGAAGGCTCAAATCCGCTGTTCAGTTCCGGAATATTCAGACGCCCTTCCCGCAGCCCTGCCGCTCTGGTTACAAATCCATACCCCTCTTCGTCATACACCCTTTGGGCAGAAATCCTGATTCCGCTGCCTTCTGCTGCTCCGAAAATAAATTTCATCTCCTTACAGCGCCCCGTCATTTCTGGAGTTTTCATAATCTAATACCTCCGCGAAGAATGTCAGCGCCAGGCCCTGTCCCCAGCCCTGGATCCAGTCTTTGGATATATTCCGATACCCCTCACGGTCTTTCATGACTGCAGTTCCTCCCGAAACATTCAGCACCCGTCCATCCGGCCCGATATTCTGAATGATTCCCGGTATGGATTTATTGATGTATTTAAAGTGCAGCGGATTTCCCTTGGAAGCCATAGCAGCCGCGATACCGCAGGATGCGGAAACCTCCTCATACGATCCTTCATCGTCCAGAATCGTACGCCACAGCCCGTTCTCTGTCTGCAGCAGCTTAATGGCCGCAAGCTGCTCATTCAGGGATCCCGCCACATCCATATATTTGGGATACAGATAGCACTCCGGCAGGACTTTTCCCACCTGCGACATTGTGTACGCCGCCCAGGCATTGGCTCTTCCCCAGTAGAAACCGGACATGTGGCTCTTTTCGATATTATTATAGCCGTGGTACCAAAGTCCGCTGTCCGGATCCTGCAGATATTTGATATGCCAATAATACTGGTTCAGCGCGTCCGCAATCATGTCCTCATCTTTCAGCTTTACACCGACCCGGAGCAGGAAGAATGCCGCCATAAACAGCGTGTCCGCCCATGCCTGCTCCGGAAAATCATTATTGGCGGATACCGTATGCTGCAGGACACTGTCACCAAAACGCAGCGCATGGTTCCTGAGATAATCCACCTTGCTCATCACAACCTCCCAGTACCGCTCATCCCCTGTGGCTTCGTACAGTGTGATCAGACAGTGTCCCATCGCGCAGGTGTTGACGGTCCACACAGGAAGCCCCAGTTCCAGATATTCGTCGATCCTGTCCTTCATCAGCTTCAGATATTTTTCATTCCCGGTAACTTCGTATGCTTTGCTGATGCCGTAATACGCTACACCGCACGGCCAGTCCCATGGCATATCCATACGCATAGTACGTTCCACAATTTTATCCATCAATTTCTCAATCTCTTCTCTGTTATAAATTAATCCCGCCATCTTATTTGATACCATCCTTTCCTTTTAGGCTGCAGTTTTCCTGCGTATCTAAGTGCCAAAAGGCTGCTGCATATACGCAGCAGCCTTTCAGCAGTTACATGACATTAATTTCCGGAAATATACTGTCCGTCTGCGTACAGTTCAGCCTTCTCATCCAGGATTTCCTGATAGCCGCCGTCCAGATATTCCTGGCAGTACTCTTCATACATCGCCTCGAACTCATCCGGTGCGCAGGTGATGCAGTCTACATAGAATTCTTTCCACATTGCCGCAAGGTCAGTCGCATACTCGCTGGAGGACTCTACTGTTGCAGTGAATACGGGTGTTACGATACCGTCTGCCTCGGTCTCTTTATTATAATTATAAGATTCCTCAACCAGATACTCATAGCCTTCCGGAGCCAGGGTTCTTAAGTTTGCCTGATAATTGAGCTCTTCACTTCCGTAATCAACGCCCATCTCCTGTACCAGACAGTAGTAGTCCTTGTTGCTGTTCTGAGATAACGCCTCTTCTCCTGTGTATCCGGTTACCGGAACTGCAACGCCGTTCTCATCCAGATTATATGTCTTACCTTCCTCGCCGTACTGCATCTTCATCAGGTTCTCCGGCTGGATCAGCCAGTTCAGATACATATATACCGCCGCTCTCTCCTCATCGGAAGTCTTGCTGTTGATTCCCATGATCATGCCGTAAGGTGGATATTCATAGTACGGTCCTTTGCCTGTTGCTGTCACAGTTGTCGGCAATACAGAAAGCTTGGCGTCCGGATTATTTGCCAACAGCGCTGAGATCACGTCTGTATTCGCAGAAATATAGAAGCTGTACGTTCCAACATTTCCTGCTACAAAGTCTGCCTTCCAGTCTGTGTCTGATGTGGAGTTCAGATAGAATTCCGGATCCAGGATACCGTCATTATATTCCTGGTTTCTTCTCTGAAGATATTCCTTCGTAGGTTCCCAGGTAAACGGAGCTACGTTCAGGTCGAGATACTGTGCCAGTTCTTCCTCATTGGAAAGCTGGTCATCTGTCAGATAGCCATAGAAATAGGTGAAACTGCTATCAATCAGCTGATCCCCGATTGTGCCAAGCCCCGCGTCCTTCCATGCCTTCGCGACTTCCTCAAGCTCATCCAGCGTCGTGGGCATTTCCATGTTTACCTGATCCAGCCAGTCCTGACGAATCAGCGTCACATAATTGTAATAAATTGCATTTCTTCCCGCAAAAAGGAATGCGTTCTCGCCGTCCAGTGTTCCATATGTATTGATTGCGTCTTTTGTCGCCTCATAGAAGTCCGGCGCATAGTATGCCAGCTCATCATAATCCAGGTTCTGCATTGCCCCTTCATTATAATAGTTCACTGCCTGAGGCATATCGTAATGCATAATAATATCCGGCGCGGTTCCCGCTGCGATCATCTGCATGTAATCCTGAACCTCTGTCGTTCTTCCGATCGCAACATATTCCACGTTGACATTATACTTATCTCCAAATTCCGACTGTACCCATTTTGTATAGTAGTTATCTGTTACATCCCATCCCTCAAACGCACGGTCATACACAGGAATCTGAATCGTCACCGTCTCGTCAAAGCCGCCCGAGTAATCGGTATAGCCTCCGCCCGAGCTCTCAGCATCGCCGCTGTCCTCATTGTCTGTGGCATTCGCCGTATCCCCGGATGTATCCTCTGTGTTATCGGAACCGCATCCCGCGAACATTCCTACTGCCATTGCGCCTGCAAGCAGCAGCGCCAGCTTCTTTGATAAGCTCTTTTTCATCATAGAAAAACCTCCTTCTTTTCTTTGATCTATAGTCATTGGCCTTCCCAGACCAATCACTCACATTTTTACATTATTCCTTTACTGCCCCTACCATGGTTCCCTGTACGAAATACTTCTGCAGGAACGGATACACGATCACGATCGGCACAGTCGCGAAGATAACGCATGCCGCCTTTAACACCTCCGGGTTTGTCAGCGCCTGAGTCGTGTTTGCCTCTGCCTGGAACGATTCCGTTGCCGCCACGACCAGATAATACAGCTTTAACTGCAGCGGCCTTAAATCTGTTCTCTGCTTGATATAATACAGCGCGTCCTGGTACGCGTTCCATCTTCCGACTGCGTAGAACAGCGCGATGGTCGCAATAATCGGCTTGGACAGCGGAATGACGATCTTGGCAAGAATCGTGAAGTGGTTCGCCCCGTCGATCGTCGCCGATTCCACCAGGCTGTCCGAAATTCCTGCGCTGAAATTATTCTTCATGATCAGCAGGTTATACGGAGCAAAACACAGCGGGAGGATCAGACACCACCACGTATCCAGCATATGCAGCTCGTTCATCAGCAGGTAATCCGGGATCGTTCCTGCGGTAAAGTACATCGTAAACATGATCAGGAATGTCATAACCTTGCGGCCCTTTAATTCCTTCCGGCTCAGCGCGTATGCCGCTGAAATTGTGAGGAACATTCCGATAGCGGTAAATGCTACTGTCACTACCACCTGTACATACATGGAACGCAGAATCGAACTGTCCGCGAAGATCTTCTTATAAGCGTCCAGTGTAAAACCCTTCGGCAGCAGGAAGACCTTGTTGGCAATTACAAATGCTTCCTCACTGATGGACTTGGAAAACAGATGGATGAATGGGATCAGACAGCTCAACGCTACCAGCCCCAGGATAATGTAGAAGATCACATCCACAAAGGTAATCCTGTTTAGTTTATGTGTTTTTACTTGTGTTCCAGCCATTTCCTCACCTCCTAAATCAAGCCTTCTTCGCCGAGACGCTTCGCGATGAAATCAGCCCCAAGAACAAGAGCAAGGCCAATAATTGACTGGAACAGACCGAGCGCTGTCGCATCGCTGAACTTTCCGCCCTCAATACCCCAGCGATAGACCAGCACCGGGATCGTTGTACTGTATTCTGTCGCCTTGGCGTTATACAGGGCAAATACCCTCTCGAAAGACCCCTGCATCACTTTTCCAAGATTCATAATCAGCAAAATCACGATCGTGCTGCGGATACACGGCAGCGTCACATGAAGGCACTGCTTCCAGCGATTCGCACCGTCCACCCTTGCTGCCTCATAAAGCTCCGGATTGACATTCGTGATCGCTGCCAGGTAGATAATGGTACCCCATCCCATAGTCTGCCAAACGCCGATAAATATGTAGGAGATCAGCCACCACACATCTTCCTGGAGAAACGGAATGGGGCTGGCGCCCATATTTTCAATCAGTACATTTACCACACCGTTGCTGAGACTGAAGAGCTGGTAAGCCAGCGCTCCGATGATGACCCAGGAGAGGAAATGCGGCAGATACAGCAGCGTCTGCGATACTCTTTTAAACCACTTGCATCGGATCTCATTCAGAATCAACGCCAGGATAATCGGCATTGGAAAGCTGAAAATCAGATCCAGAATATTCAGATAAAGCGTATTGAATACCGCTTTTCCGAAATCCCTCTTGGCGAAAATCTTTTCAAAGATCTCAAGTCCTACCCATTCGCTTCCGCTGAAGCCTTTTGCTACTTTATAGTCCTTAAAAGCGATTGTCAGACCCGAATACGCTCCAAACTTAAATACAAGTATGAACAGCATCGGGAGGATCATCAGGACATAAAGCTGCCAGCACTTTTTGAAATACAGTTTTTGGTTCCCCCTGGAATGGACTTTGGAAACTTTTGTCTTTGCCATACCCTCACTCCTTTTTCGATAACTTTTTCTTGTTTTTGATGACAAAATTATACAAAATGACGAATCTATTTTCTCTCCATTCACATCTTGATACTTTGCGTTTTTAACCATTAACTTTTTTGTTTTTACAGTATTTCCCCCTCAAAAATGTGAAAACCACACATTTTCTTTTTGTTTTTTCACATTATTGTTATTTTTTTGACGTTATGAATTTGATTTCCTTCCCTATTTTGGTTGATTTTACACCTTGTCACCTTTATAATAAAAGTCGGAAATCAACGTCCAAAAACAGAACTATTCACCACACAGCCACCCACAAACAGGAGGAGCTTTCATTATGGCAAGACCCCAAAATATTGTTATTGAGCAGCGCAGCTACGACCTTTCCCCATACTTTCCAATACTTTTGCTCACCGGCGATCACTGGCGGATATCAGACATCCCGTCGAAGCGCCTTCACTTTCACAACTGCCTGGAGATCGGTCTGTGCGAATCCGACAGCGGTATTATGGAATTTATAGCGAAAAAGGTTCCTTTCCATAAAAATGATATTACATTCATCGCAAGCGATATCCCTCACACAACCTATTCGTCCCCTGGAACCAAGAGCAAATGGACATATATTTTTGTCGATATCGAGGAATTATTCTGTCCGTTCTTTCCTCTCGACTTTCTGCCAAACCAGGAGCTTTTTACACAATTCCTTCATGGCTACAGTACAGTAATCGCCTCTGATCTGCATCCAGATATCGCCATCTATATCCGCTGCATCGTCCGAAACCTTGTAGAGCAGCCTGCAAATTACCAATTCATTGTGCGCGGACTGTTCCTGTCCCTGACGATGGCGTTTCTGAATCTTTACAGCGCTGACCTGGATGCGTCTCCTAAAAAACGCAAAGAGAACTCCATGGTTGTCGCACCTGCATTGGACTACATGCGAACTAACTATATGATGGACTTTCCGATGGATTCCCTGTCCGAACTGTGTCACCTAAGTCCCACACATTTCCGTCGGACCTTCAGACAGATTATGGGCAAGTCCCCGCTGGAATATCTCATTCACCTGCGCATCACAAAGGCCTCCGCCCTGCTCCGGACCACAGAAATGTCCATCCTGGATATCTCGGAGGCAGTGGGATTTCGTTCCGTATCCAGTTTCAACCGGCATTTCCGCGAGATTATGAATGATACGCCCAAGAACTGGAGAGGAAGTATGTCCTTCCTGAAGAACAAGTCACTTCTTAAATATAACGGCTGGATGCTGCCTGAAATAATTCCCCGCGATTCCCAGTCCCTACCGCAGACAAAAACAGGGGCGCCGCACTGATACGGCGCCCCTGTTTATCCTCATAACAAAATCTTTTTATACACCGGAATTCTTCTCACTCCCAACAGCGATAGTCCTTCCTTCTCTCCCTGTTCCAGATAACAGTCCCCTGGCTCCAGCCGGGAGACCCACAGCTCAGTGCAGGCTGCTTCTTCCGTCACATCCCGCGTCACAAACGGCACTCCTTTATAGAACTCATCATCTGCAAGCTCCCCGTCTGCATAGACTTGCAGTACATCTCCCACATAAGAAATTTCCAGATAACCTTCTCCCCTGTTGTCCGGCTGTCTATGTATACTCAGCCTCCAGCCTCTGATCTCTTTTTCCCCGTTCAGGAACAGCTCCTCTTTCCATCTCCCCTCGAATTCCTCGGGTGGGACAGGATGTGCATCCACTGTCTGTTTTTCTTCCGGAAGACGAATCTCATTATACTCAAACTGATTCCCGTTCCATCGATAATACGACAGATCCGGATTCCCCTCTCTGCGCAGAACAGGCCTGCCGTTCTGCAGGTACAGTTCCGCTCCGCTGGTGACATATATCTCTCCGCCTGCCGGATAAAAGTTTTCTGCCTCCTCAGGGGTCAGGGTTACAATCCGGCAGCCTTCCAGCTCAGCACATGTCAGAACCGCCTTTCCCGCCTGTACTGTATGGACGTGTGTATGTCCGTCTCTTCCCCTCACGCAGTACCTTGCAGGCGCGTCCGAAACAGCCAAAAAGAACCACACATTCTCTTCCCGCCACAGAGGCTGCGCTGTGGCATATTCCAGCATGCCCTCTCCCATCGGCATGCGGTACGGCAGAAAGAAGTATGCGCCTGAAGGCACAGACATCCCTCTTTCAGGGAACACCATAACACCTTCCTGCACCGGCACCTCAAACTGTACATCTCTGTGTTCCGGCAGCGTATCCAATCGCTGATAATTATTGACAAATACGTATCCTCCGGCTCCGTCCGTGCGGACACAGTAACGCAGCGTACGCGTATCCTGGCGATTCCCGGGCGGATTCTCCTGAAATCTGGCATGCATTGGAGCAAATCGCTGTCCAAAGCACTGCAGAAAGAGGTGCTGCAGCTTCAGCTTCCGGTAGGCACCTCCCGTCTGCCCCCATTCTCCCAGCGGTGCCTGGAAATCATAATTTCGTATTGTATAATCGTTTGGATATCCGGTTGCACGGGATTCCTGGAGCGTGGTATGCGAAATCTGGTTGCACCCACCCCGATACATATAATACCCCGGAAGATTATTCCCGCTCCCAAGAGCCACCTGCGCGGCCGCAGCCGCGTCGTTCTCACCCATTACAGGACGCCTGTGGCAGGTAGGCTGTATTCCTCCTCCCAGCTCACAGGTTGCGAAAGGATAGAGATCATAATTCATCCGATATGAATCCGCCGCATCTTTACACGCGATCAGGTCCTTACCAATCCCCGAGTCATTGCGATCCGGAAGAAAAAACCAGTGACTGCTGGGCTCCAGCTTTTCCATATGCTGTTCCCAGGGTGCCTCCACATAGCCTCCAAACACGGGCAGAACTTCCTTCTCGGGAATCTTGGCCCCGTTTCTGGCGTTCCATCCGGTCACTGTATAGACAGGAACCCGAAGACCTTCCTGAATGGCGATTCTCTTCAGATCCAACAGGTGTTCCGCCCCATCAGTCAGTTCATTTTCCAGCTGGATTCCCCAGACGGGGCCGTCCTTGCCGAAGAGCTGACTCTGTACCTGCTCGCTGATCTTCCGATAAAATCTTCTGACATATTCCAGATACCGCGCATCGCTGCGCCGGAGAGGAATCCCCTTCTTTATCAGCCAATCGGGAAAACCTCCGTTTCTGACTTCCCCATGTACCCAGGGACCGATGCGAAGAACAACCTCCAGGCCACACTCCTGCGCAGTTCGGACAAATGCGCTGAGATCCCTGCTGCCCGTGAAGTCAAAGCTTCCCTCTTCTTCCTCATGATAAATCCAGATCACATAGGCGGATACTGTCGTGATGCCGCCCGCCTTCATTCTGCTTAAGGATTCCCTCCACTGCTCTCTCGGCACACGAACATAATGCATCTCGCCCATAATCGGGATCCACGGTCTGCCGTTTCTGACCAGATACCGGTTAGTAACTTCAATGCACTCTCTGTTATTGCTTCCTCCAAGATTCAGATGATGTTCCTGCAGGGCCGGAACATCTGCTGGCAGTGTTCTGTATACAACCGTCTCTGTTCCCATATCTGCTCCTGTCCTCAAATTAATTCTTTCAATTTTTTGTTTACACGCTCTCTCACCTGCATCAGATACGTCAGATTTCTCGGATAACGGTCAAATGTCAGTTCCCCGTTCTCACTCTCTCCGAGGCATTCCAGCGCAGATTCCCTGCCGTCCAGTCTTTCCAGATACCGCATGGCGCGCAGATCGTTCATCGCCTCCTCCATCAGCATCAGGCGAATGGATTCTTCCGGCACGCCGTTCTCTCCCGGGTATACAAGAAATGCATCTCCCGACGGGAACGCCCCGTCCGCATCTGTGATCAGGTACGGATTCACGGGATAGAGAGAATACTGGCTGTTATAGAAGTTGTAGCCCCACTGAAGGAATCCCGCAATCTGATACTTATACATCTGCACGCCGAGCACCCGTGTCCGGTATCCCGGTTGGACGATAAAGCGGTTTGACACATCCTTCCACTGGGCAGTGCAGTAATACGTCCACAGCTTCTGCGGCGGATTCTCAAGAAACGGTCCGATATGGTCATTGGAACAGATCGGCTCCTCCACGATTCCCCGTTCATAGAAATCGTAATTCGACAGAGCGTCGATGATGGGGAAATCCTGCAGACAGTCTTTCACCAGAGCCCGCGCAGCCTGATACGATTCCAGCTGTTCAAGCGACGGCTCATCAGAGATATGGAAATAGCTGCACTTCTCAATTCCAAGCTTTCTCAGCTCTTCTGTAAAGGATACGAGAAATTTTCTGAGGAAGGATGCGTACTCCTCACCAACTGCCGGCGTCTCCCATCCGAAGAGCCGGCGCAGCCCGCCGTTCTCGTACCCCATAATTTTCGGCGCAGCCGTGGCTCCCCACTGGCTGAACAGGTGGGACATCTCAAAATATTTTACACCGCAGCTTCGGCACATCGCTACCCAGCGCTCAAATCTTTCATATCCGAACCGGTACCCGTCCTCCGTTACCCATACATCTACCAGCTGTACGGTTCGCCGTTCTCCTCCCTGCGCTGTGTCGAGCGGCGGGGTGAAGATAGGCGTAAGGATCATATTGCAGCCCCTGCGCACCGCTGTCCGGATAAAATTCTCCACAATCCTCCAGTGTTTCTCGCTGAACACCTCGACGCCGTAATAATTCGCCAGGCAGTCACAGTGAAACCATTCGGTATGCGGAATGTCAAGCTCCGGAAGCTCTGCTCCCAGGATCTCCACCTGTGTCTTCACACACTGCATGCATCCCTCAATGCCTGCGGAGATTTCTATCGGATATATTCCGGCTTTGACCGACTCCTCCGCCTGAATATCCACCCAGAGGCTGCGCCACTGTCCCGGAATCATGGGAAACCCCTGGCTTCTGATCTCCTCCAGGCGATCGGGATAAAGCCCCGGCTCCGTCGTCAGATAATCACTGTCCGCCTGTCTGTGACAGGGATACGCACAGGGCACAAGCTGCACCGCGCGCACGCGAACGGAGATCCCCTGTGCGCTTTTGACTTCCACCTTACCCCATTCCCGGCTGTATCCGTCCCAAAAGCAGGCGATCTGAAAGGAAATGCTCTCTCCGTTGAGAGCTGTATAAAGCTCGGGAACACCTTCTCCGGAGGGTTCCCGGGAGGGGAAAACTTTTTCCATAGCGGAAACACATTTTACTCTGAACATTATTACCGTCCTCCATGTTATTTTTCACCTATTATCCCACGGATTTTTTTATAATGCAAGGCAGGATCCGAGGGGTTACAATTACCTGTCCCACTTTGACCTCATCAACTCATACACCTCTCTGTGCGTCAGATGATTCTCCATGTTAAGAATCAGCACTACCTGTTTATCCTCCTCCGAATTCAGAAATCCTCCCTGCTCAGGTTCCGGAAGAGCGGATACACGCGGATTGTGATTCCCCTGACGCCGGGATACCATCTTTCCGAAGCCGTTATCCGCCCAGATGTGTATGACATCCCCCGGCAGTTTTAATAAACCCTTCTTATACAACTCCATTGTCTCACCATAAAGATTTGTGCAGCACACCGCATCCGGATCGCTCTGCTTTACCATATCATACTGTATGCGGATCAGTTTGCTCATTAGAGTTCCCCGCGCCTCATCCGTATTATACTGCGGATCGTCCTCCCAGAACGGGCAGTCGCCCTGTCCGCGAAACCCTAGATTCCAGACCACATGCAGGTCTCTCTGCGATTTAATTCCTTCTCTCCAGAGCTTCCGGAATAAATTACCATGTTCTGCATACGATGCCTTTAAATCGGGATATGCACGCGCAAACATCTCCGCGCCCAAAGGCTCTGCATGGTGATGTGTGATAAAAAGTCCCATGTCAGACGCCAATTTCCGATAGCGCACCGAATTTTTATCTGTTCCGGGAATCACCATATTTCCGCCGCAGCGAAGCAGCGTCTCAAACACCATCTCCCACGGTCTCTTTGGATCCCGATCCACGCTCCATGCGGAAATCAGCACTTCGTCATTGACAAACCATCCTCGCAGCCGAACACGGTACGGTTCTGACCTATAAAAAAATCCCTGTGCAACTTCAATTCTTTCTCTCCTCTCAAACTGCTGGTCGTTCCAGAACCAGAAATCCTGCACTCCCAGAAATCTGCGGCTAATTTCATAAATCCCATATACAAAACCAAGCTCCGAATCAGCACCCAGCTCCAGCACGTTCTCTGTTTGCTCCAGCACGAAGCATTCTTCTTCTGCCGGACGCCGCACCAGCCGGATCTTCAAACCCTCCTCTTCAGAAGGGGTAAACGTCTTTTCCATATCTCTGCGCAGACTGCGAAGAGCAAGCTGCACGGCGGTGTCCTTCTCATCTGTTATAATTTTTGTGTTCGCTGTCATATATCTGTTCATTAGATGCGCTCCTTCCGTTCGGATTTCATCGAGTAAGCGATTTTCTTCCGCAAAACCAGTCTATCGCATCTCCTTTTCATTTTCTACCACGAAAACCTTGAAAACTGATAATATTCAACAGTAAATACTTTTACTTTGCGCTGTATTATAAATTTTCTCATCTCCCGACAATCATACTTTTGGATTTCTCTCCGCCCGGCACCCATATGGGTACATAAACTCTGTCCCGGCTGTAATATTGGCAGTAAGTGCGGCGCGACGCAGGAGAGTTTACACCGCTATATGGAAGATGTGGCAGATTTAGATTATCAATTTTATGCATTTCGTTCCCATCCTGCGCTTCTCTTTTCCAAAATCACTGCCGGAATTTCGCGATATCTTTGCAGAAGATACTCCTTTCCCTTGGAAATAATTCAAAATTTTCTTGACACCGCCCCGCCCCCGGCAGTATGATAAAGCTACTATAAAATAATCAGAAAGGAGGCACCCAGATGACACGTACAATCAACATCACAATCACAAACCGTACAATTTCACACATCAATCCGATCCGGGAACTGGATGGCAGGGTCATCTGCGCGCCTCACGGTCTTTTTAACTGTTGACACAAAAAGACTGCTGATTTTGCACGTGCGGCAGGGGCATCCCCAGAAGTTCTGGCTTCGGGGATGCCCCTTTTTGCGTTTCCGGATCACACATTTTTACTTGAAGGGGGAATTTACCTATGAACCACACAATGGGAACTCTTCGGAAGTTCCGCAGCATTGCCCGCTTTCTGAAGGGCAGCGCTCACTTTCTGGTTCTGGCGCTGGCAGCGGGGATGCTCAACACCATGTTCAACGCCCTGACTCCGCAGATCATACGCCATACGGTGGATGCTCTGACCGGGGAAGGAGGCTATCCGGGCACACGTTTTCTGCTGCTGGCAGCTGCGGCGGTCGTTGTGAGCGCCTCTCTGGCCGGAATCTTCACCTACGCGAGCAGCATCTGTATTTCCAAAGGCTCCGAAGGCTTCTTAAAGACCATGCGCGACCAGCTTTACCGACACATTCAGCGGCTTCCCTATACCTGGCATGTGCAGCATAAGACAGGAGATATTATTCAGCGCTGCACGAACGACGTTGAGATTATCCGAAACTTTATCTGTACGCAGCTCATGGAGGTTATCCGCATCGTATTTCTGATCGTGCTCTATCTCACAATCATGTTTACGATGAATCTGCGCCTGTCCCTGATTGTACTGCTCTTTATTCCGCTGATCATGGGTTACTCGGCATTCTTCTACTCGAGAATTTCCAGACGTTTCCTGCTGGCAGATGAGGCGGAAGGCGAACTCACCGCCAAGGTTCAGGAGAATCTCACCGGTGTGCGTGTGGTGCGCGCATTCGGACGGGAAATGTATGAGATCGAGCGCTTTGACGAAAAAAACAACACCTTCGCGAACCTCTGGATCAAGGTGGGACGGCTGATGAGCGTCTACTGGGGCGCGGGGGACTTCATGACGGGAATCCAGATCATGACTATCCTTATCATCGGTACTGTATTCACGGTTCAGGGACATATGACACTGGGTGAGCTGGTGGCATTTATCTCCTATAACTCTTCGCTTGCATGGCCGATCCGAAGCCTGGGCCGTGTACTCTCGAACATGAGCAAGGCAAGCGTGTCCATTGACCGCGTCTCCTATATCCTTGACGCCGAGGAGGAGAAAGGCCATCCCGACGATCTGAAGCCGCCCATGAATCAGGAAATCTGCTTTCATCACGTTTCCTTTTCCTACGGCAGCGACGAACCGGTGCTCAAAGATCTCGACTTTACGATCCCGCCGGGCAGTACGTTCGGCGTTCTGGGAAGCACGGGAAGCGGGAAGTCCACATTTGTCCATCTGCTTGACCGGCTCTATGAGCTTCCCGAAGACAGCGGTTCCATCACGATCGGCGGTGTGGATATCCGCAGAATTGACCTCTCTCATCTGAGAAAAAATATCGGCATTGTGCTTCAGGAGCCTTTCCTGTTCTCCAGAAGCATCGGGGAAAATATTTCCGTAACCAGGGAGGATCCGTCATTTTCGGATATCCGGGAGGCTGCGCGCACGGCGTGCGTGGACGATGCTGTGACACAGTTTGATCAGGGATATGATACCATGGTCGGAGAGCGCGGAGTGACGCTGTCCGGCGGGCAGAAGCAGCGCGTTGCTATTGCCAGAATGCTGCTTCAGAAAGCTCCGATCATGATTTTTGACGACTCGCTCTCAGCTGTGGACGCTGAGACGGACGCAAAAATCCGCGCCGAGCTCAAGTCTCACATGGGAAGCAGCACGGTGATCCTGATCTCTCACCGCATCACCACTCTGATGCAGGCAGATTTTATTATTGTCCTGGAGGACGGCCATATCCAGGAATCCGGCACCCACGAGCAGCTGCTCGCCCAGGGCGGCATTTACCGCAGGATATACGATATTCAGATGAACACTGACGACGATCTTCTGATGGAAGGAGGAAAAGCATGAGAATCGAAGAGCAGGAATATACAAAAAATTTTGACATCCGGATCTGGAAGCGTGTGCTTCCGTTCCTGAAGCCGTTTCGCACTACCGCGGCGGTTGTCCTTATCTTTAACCTGATTTGTTCTCTGGTGGACATCATACTTCCGCTGTTTCAGAGATACGCCATCGACAATTTCATTCAGAAAAATACACTGGACGGCATCTGGCTTTTTGCGGCTGTCTACGGCGTGGTCATTCTTATCCAGTTTGTGAGTGTTATGCTCTTTACGCGGGGCAGCGCTTCCCTGGAGATGTATATCGGAAAGACCATGAAGCGCGCCTGCTTTGTCCACCTGCAGGAGCTGTCTTTTTCCTACTACAACGTGACGCCCGTGGGCTATATACTCTCCCGCGTCATGAGCGATACTGACCGTATCGCAGGAATGGTGGCGTGGAATATCACCGATATGCTCTGGGCATTTTTCTATGTGCTTGGCGTGTTTGTGGCAATGCTGCTGCTGAACTGGAAGCTGGCTCTGATCATTATGCTCATCGTTCCGGCGCTGGCTCTTCTGACATGGTATTTCCAGAATAAGATCCTGCACTGGAACCGCAAGGTACGCAAGATCAATTCCCGCATCACCAGCAGTTACAATGAAGGCATCATGGGCGCGCAGACGTCCAAAACACTCGTAATCGAGGATAAAAATCTCGCGGAATTTCAGGAGATTACCGGCGAAATGCGCACAGCGGCGATTCACGCCGCAAGGCTCAGCGCGGTCTATGTGCCCCTGATCCTCATCTGCGGCTCTCTGGCTACTGCTATTGTTTTAAGCCGCGGAGGTATTCTGGTGCGCGAACAGCTCCTGATGATCGGAACGCTGTCTGCGTTCACCTCCTATGCTGTGGGTATCTTTGAACCTATCCAGCAGCTCGCCCGGAATCTGGCGGAGCTGATCTCCGTGCAGGCAAATATCGAGCGCGTCATGACGCTTCTGGATCAGGAACCCATGGTAAAGGACTCCCCGGAAGTCATCGAGAAGTACGGCAGTACCTTTGCGCCAAAGCGCGAGAACTGGGAACCGATCCGCGGGGATATCGAATTTGAGGACGTATCCTTCCATTATCCCGATGGGAAAGAGGAAGTGCTGAGCCATTTTAACCTGAAGATTCCCGCAGGAACCACTGTCGCGATTGTCGGGGAGACCGGCGCCGGAAAAAGCACGCTGGTCAACCTGGCGTGCCGCTTCTTCGAGCCGACAGGCGGCAGGATTCTGATTGACGGCGTGGACTATCAGGAACGCAGCCAGCTCTGGCTGCACAGCAATATCGGCTACGTTCTTCAGAATCCCCATCTCTTCTCGGGGACTATCATGGAAAACATCCGCTACGGCAGGCTTGACGCCACAGACGAGGAAGTAAAGCGCGCGGCAAAGGCTGTTTCCGCCGACATTGCCGCAGAACGCCTCGAGAACGGCTATAACACGGATGTGGGCGAGGGCGGCGGACGCCTCTCCACCGGAGAGAAGCAGCTTATTTCCTTTGCCCGCGCCATCATTGCCGACCCCAGAATCTTCGTGCTCGACGAGGCAACTTCCTCCATCGACACCCAGACCGAACAGCTTATCCAGAAGGCGACAGAGAAGCTTCTGAAAGGACGGACATCCTTTATTATCGCGCACAGGCTCTCTACCATCCGCCACGCGGACGTGATTCTCGTGGTAAAGGACGGCAAAATCCTCGAGAGCGGGAAACATCGGGAACTCCTGGAAAAGAAAGGGTATTATTACCATTTGTGCAGGCAGCAGTTTCAGGAAGAGACGCTTGAGAAAGAGGGTATTTTCTCCGCCGTATAGAATGTTGGAAGAGCCGGTACATCCGAAAATGTACCGGCTCTTTTCCATTGTCTTTTATTTTACATGAAACAGCTCTGCCAGCTTCTGCTCTTCCAGCTTCGATCCGATCACACACAGCCTTCCGGTGTACTCAGCGGCACCTGTCCGGAGTTCGTACTCTTCCGGTACCATGTCGAAGTAAATCCACTCGCCGTCAGCTCCTGCCACCATTCCTTTTGCGCGAAGCACAGTTCCGTAGGACGGATCAGCGGAAAGGGTTTTAAGAGCTTCCTCAATCTCATCCTTCGTATACTTGTGCGCAGTCTCGCGGCCCCAGCTTGTGAATACCTCATCGGCGTGATGATGGTGATGATGGTCGTGGTCATGGCATCCGCAGGTGCAGTTCTCATCATGTTCATGATGATGCTCGTGGCAGCACTCTCCATCGTGATCATGATGATGGTGCTCGTGACCGCATTCCTCATCATGGTCATGGTGGTGCTCATGGCAGCACTCTCCGTCATGGTCATGATGATGCTCATGGCAGCACTCCTCACCATGGTCATGATGGTGATGGTGTCCGTGGCGCTCCTCCTCGTCAAACATCAGGTCAATCTTCACGCCCTCCATAGTCTCCAGCACTTTCTTTCCGCCCAGTTCTTCCACCGGAGTCGTGATGATCGCCGCATCCTTGTTGATGCCGCGCAGAAGTTCCACTGCCTTCTCAATTTTATCCTGAGACGCCTTGTCCGTTCTGCTTAAAACAATCGTCTTCGCGTATTCCACCTGGTTCTCAAAGAACTCGCCGAAGTTTCTCAGATACATCTTGCACTTGGATACATCCACAACTGTCGTGTAGCTGTTAAGCTCCACATTTGTCTTTACTTTGATATCCTCGACCGCTTTGATAATATCGGACAGCTTGCCCACGCCTGACGGCTCAATGATAATACGGTCCGGATGATACTTTTCAATCACCTCGTTTAAAGCTGTTCCGAAATCTCCTACCAGAGAGCAGCAGATGCATCCGGAGTTCATCTCGCGGATCTCAATGCCCGCCTCCTTTAAAAATCCTCCGTCAATGCCGATCTCTCCGAACTCATTCTCGATCAGAACGACCTGTTCGCCTTTGAGCGCCTCGCTCAGAAGCTTCTTGATCAGCGTCGTTTTTCCAGCTCCCAGAAATCCTGAGATAATGTCAATCTTTGTCATTTTTCTCTGCTTCCTTTCTTCTGATTCCTTCCGCGGCTGTCCCGCGGAATTATAAAAATGCCCTCAGACCTCCAAGACAGGAAATCCCGGACATATCCATACCTTATTATTTTGCTTCCGGATACAAGTATATACCAAACACCGCTAAAATGCAAAGCCTTTTCAGACAGAAAGGACTGACACACCTGCCGGATGCGTCAGTCCCTTCTGTTTAATTTCCGCATTCAATACTGATCTCGTTAAATCTCTCCAGAATATCCTCAATCCGTATCTTTTCCTTTTCTTCCCCTGCAGCGTCAATCACCGCCTGGCCCTGGTGCATCATCAGCAGTCGGTCGCCGTATTCCACCGCATAGCGCAGGTTGTGCGTCACCATGATGGTCGTGAGCTTCTTTTCCCTGACAATCTTATCCGTCAGTTCCATGATCAGATCTGCCGTCTTGGGATCCAGCGCTGCCGTGTGTTCATCCAGGATCAGAAAGTCAATAGGCGTCATTGTGGACATCAGAAGCGCCATTGCCTGGCGCTGTCCGCCCGAAAGAGATCCGACTTTGATATCCAGCTTATCCTCCAGCCCCAGGCCGAGCTGTCTCAGATTTTCTCTGTAGAACTCGATCCGCGCTTTTTCCGTTCCGCGCTTCAGGCCGAAAAACTTTCCCTTATTGTCCGCAAGAGACATATTTTCCAGGATTGTCATCTGCGGACACGTCCCCATCGCGGGATTCTGATAAACTCTTCCCATATATTTCTGCCGCTGATATTCTTTCTGCTTTGCGATATCCTTTCCGTCAATCAGCACCTGCCCGCCGTCCAGGTCAATACTTCCGCAGATCAGATTCAGAAGAGAGGTCTTTCCCGAACCATTGCTTCCGACCACTGAGACGAATTGCCCTGTCGGCACTGAGAGATTAAAGTTTTCAAACAGGCACATCTCATTGACCGTGCCCGGATTATAGAATTTATGGATGTTTTTCAGTTCAAGCACTCTTCTTCACCTTCTTCTTTCTGTCCATACTGATGATCAGAACTGCCAGGAACAGCACTGCCGTAATCAGCTTCATGGAGGTGGGATCAAAAAATTTGATCGCCGCCGCAACACATGCCTTATATAAAATCGATCCGAGAATCACTGCCGTCGTCGCTTTCATCATGGAAATCTTGCCAAACAGGCTGATGCCGATGATCACACTTGCCAGCCCCAGCACAATGGAGCCGACGCCGGAGGAAATATCAAAGACCTTCTGTTCCTGGGCAAACACGCAGCCGCTCAATGCCACAAGGCCATTTGCAATCGCGAGCCCGAGGATCTTTACATTCCCCTTGTCCTTTGCCAGTGATGTCACCAGATTTTCATTGTCGCCCACCGCGCGCAGCAGGTAGCCGGATTTTGTCTTTAAGTACAGATCGAGCAGAATCTTGCTGACTGCTGCGATAATAAGGATGATCATGATTTTTACATATGAGGGTATCGTCTCTCCAAAAATACCTTCCAGAAATCCGTTCTTGAAAATAGTTTCCTGCGAAAACAGCGGCACGTTGTTTGTTCCCGCAATATGCAGGTTAATTGTATACAATCCTGTCATCATGATGATTCCCGAGAGCAGATCGCGTACTTTGAATTTTACGTGAATCAGTCCCGTACATACGCCGGCCAGCGCTCCTGCCAGAAACGCAATCGGCAATGTCAGATACGGGTTCACCCCTGCCTTGATCAGCGCCGCCGTCACGGCCGCTCCCATCGGGAAGCTTCCGTCCACGGTCAGATCCGGAAAATCCAGGATCTTGTAGGTGATATATACTCCGAGCGCCAGTATTCCATATATTAATCCCTGTTCTATGATAGTGAGAATAAAGTCCATCTCTGCCCGCCTCCGTCATCAGCTCTCTGAAATTTCTGTGTAAGTCTCAACCGCTTCCGTGAGCATGTCCCCCGGAATCGTAATACCAAGGTTCTCAGCAGCCTTCTCGTTGATATAGAGGTTGCTGCCCTCAATTGTCTCAACCTGCATCTCCTCTGCGTTCGCTTCACCCTTCAGCACTTTCGCAGCCATCTTTCCGGTCTCTTTTCCAAGGCTTACGTAATCGATTCCCTCGGCTGCCAGGCATCCCAGTTTTACCTGCTCGATCTCACTTCCGAATACCGGAATCCCCTTTTCGTTCGCCTGATCCAGCACGGTCGGAAGAGCGCTGACCACGGTATTGTCTGTAAGGTTCGTCAGGCAGTCCACCCTGCCAAGCAGATCGGATGCCGCGAGAGATACCTCTGAAGTATTTGTCACGCCCGCGGTCTCCAGCTCAAATCCGTATTCCGGCGCAAACTCCTCATACTGCTCAATGCTTGCCGCCGAGTTTGCCTCACTGGTAGTGTACAGGATGCCGATGGTCTTTGCATCTGGAAGGATCTCCCGAATCATTTTCAGCTGTTCCTCCACCGGAAGCAGATCGCTGGTCCCTGTGACTGCTCCGACCGGGTTCCCGTCCTCATCGGCAAGCTCTGCTGTCTGGGGATTGGTCACCGCCGTATAAACCACCGGAATATCGGTATCCATCGCCGCATTATATGCAGCCTGCGCGCTCGGTGTCGCAATCGCACAGATCAGATCCACACCGTCGGAGACAAAGCTCTGCGCGATCTGGGAAGCTGTACCCGGATCTGCATCCGCGTTGTTCTCTTTAATCTCCAGGTTTTTGCCCTCCTCAAAGCCTTCCTCTTTCAGGCCTTCGATAAAGCCCTCCCTGCAGTTGTCCAAGGAGCCGTGCTCCGCAAATTGGGAAATTCCGATCGTGTAAGTCTTCTCACCGCTTTCGTTTTCCGCCGCCTGCGCGCTTCCGCATGCGCTCAGCCCTGCCATCATTGCCGCACTTAAGATTACTGCCAGTACTTTTCTTTTCATTGTTCTATTCTCCTTTACTTTTACTGTATCTGGTTTTTTGCAACGTCAAAAGCAAAGAAGCCGAATGATCGAATAAATCAAAAAACCGCCCCAAGCATATATTTATGCTTGAGACGGTAATAAAAATTCACTCTTATTATCGCGGTACCACTCAATTTGACAAATGTGTCCACTTTCCTCACGTACTATCATACGCTCCTGATTGATAACGGGTTCGGTTCCCGACGACGCCTACTCTTTTCATTTCGGGCCGCCCTCGAAAGTCCATTCGGCATCAAGCTCCATACGGCAATTCCACCGCCTGCCGCTCTCTGTGATTTCGCTCAAAGCTTACTCCTCTTTCTCATCGGTTTTGCTTTTGATGGTTCTGATTTTAATACACACTTTTGTGTTTGTCAAGAAAATTTTAGAATTTTCTCTGAATCCATATGCATGATTTTTTCATTTCAATTTGTCCTCTCCTCTTGACATTCACCTTTTTAAGTGCTATGGTTAATTACATAAGTAATGAACCATGTAACTAGTCACAGGAAAGGAGTTGAACCGCTTGAAGGAGCTTCTGACTCAGGAGAAATCCATCTATCTGCAGATTAAGGAGATGATAGAGAACGATATTCTCCGCGACATTCTTCTGGAGGAGGAGCGGGTGCCGAGCACGAACGAACTGGCAAAGCTGTATGCGATTAACCCCGCCACTGCCGCTAAGGGAATTAATCTTCTCGTGGACGAATCCATAGTGTATAAGAAAAGGGGGATCGGTATGTTTGTCGCTGCTGGCGCAAAGGAGCACATCCGCGCAAAGCGCAGAGAGAGCTTTTATGACACGTATATCCGCGGACTTCTGACGGAAGCCGAAAGTCTCGGAATCACAAGAGAAGAACTGATCACAATGATTCAGGATACAAATCATGGAGGTGAAACATATGACCGATAAACAGTTAAGAGCAGACGGCATAAGCCGCAGCTATAAATCCACGGAGGTGCTGCACAGCGTCTCCTTAACTCTGGAACCCGGAAAAATCTACGGTCTGATTGGGCGAAATGGAGCAGGCAAGACTACGCTTCTGTCGATATTGTCAGCACAGAACTATGCCTCCGCAGGAGCCGTGACGCTTGGAGACGCGGCGGTATGGGAAAACCGGGAGTCTCTCTCTCATATCTGCTTTGCCAGGGAATTAAATATCAGCGCTGACTCAGGGCTTTCTTCCATCAAGTTAAAGGAGTATCTGCGCATCGCATCCTGCTGCTATACTCACTGGGACGGCAGCATGGCAGCGCGGCTTCTCCGCGACTTTGATCTGAACCCGAAAAAGCAGCTTTCCCAGCTCTCAAAGGGTATGCTCTCCATGGTGACAATCCTGGTCGCACTGTGCAGCAAGGCGGACTACACTTTTCTCGATGAACCCGCTGCAGGGCTTGACTCCATTGCCCGCGAAAATTTCTACCGCCTCCTTCTCGATGAATACACGGAAACCGGAAGAACTTTCGTACTCTCAACACACATCATTGATGAGGCTGCAGATCTGATGGAGGATGTGCTGATCTTAAAGGAAGGATCCCTGATCTACAGCGGCAGCACACAGTCTCTCATGGACCGCTGTTTCCACGTCAGCGGCAGAATCGAGGATGTAGATGCGGCAGTGAACGGACTTCACATCCTTCACCCCGAGACTTTTGGAAGGAGCAAGAGCGTGTCCGTACTTCTGGAACCGGGTGAAGAGATTTCCGACGAGTACGGTGTCTCCGTTCAGCCAATGTCTCTGCAGAAAATTTTCTCTTCCCTCTGCGGAAAGGATGGTGATTCACATGAAAAACCAAAGGCTTCTTAACCTGACCTCAGCAGTACTGATCCGGCGGGCAGCGATGTCCACGCTGCTTTTAGCCGTCATATCCTGCGTACTCGTGCTGTTTTTTGAGGAGCTCTCAGCAGACTCCTTCTTCCGGACTGCTGCCATCTTTGTGTATACCGGTCCTGCGCTGCTGTTTTTTCAGGCGAACTGTTACGGAAGGCTTGACGCTTCTCTGCTTCTTTCATTCAGCGTCTCACGCCGGGATACCCTGAAGGCGGAGTTCCTCGGCGGAATACTCTGCGCGCTCTTTGCCTGGCTGATGGTTGCGCTGTGTCTGCTGATTACCGCTGGCAGAGAGAATCCTCTGCTCGTCACCCGTCCGTATTTTCTGGTTTACGCAGCGGCGGTATTTTTCTTTTCCAGCATGTTCGGCCTGTATTCCAGCTTTTTCCGCAGCCGTATCGTACAGGCTCTGCATCTGGTAATCATTCTGTTCCTTATGGTCGTGTCAGGACTGTGCTGCTTTTACTCAGAAAACAATATAATGCTCCGAATGAATCTTCTTGTTCCCGGAGTCTATATCGGATTTCTCATCATTCTTGCTGCAGGAGCCATTTTGTCTGTCTGGTTTATGCAGAAAAAAATAAGAAATCTGATTCGCTGAGGAGGTGCCCGAATGAATCATAAATCGAAATCACTCTTTTTAATGTCTCTTCGCCAGGGTCTTGCCGTATTCGCCGCCGGAGTGATTCCTGCCTGGTTGATCGGCATACTTCTAAGCCTCGCTGTATTCTATATCCCGGGGCTGCACAGAGACGGCATCCATATATACACCAGCCTTGGATCTGTTTTCTCGCTGCTTGCGCCTCTTTTTTCCCTCTTCGCCAGCGCGTTTTCACGCATTGCGGAATTCTCCATGATGCTGTCCTTCCAGCGCACGCGAAGAGAATATTTCCTCTCCTGCCTGCTTTCGGACTTCTGTACGGCACTGATCGGTGTCTGCATAATCCGCCTGCTTTCCGAAGCAGAGCTGCTGCTCGCTGCCGCGCTTCCATCTGCGGAGAGACTGATCTCCTTTGACCACTTTCTCACCGCGCCGGTTCTTCTCTTCTGGGCATTCTTTCTGACTTGCCTGTGTACGGTGGTCACCTGGCTGTTTGTGCGGGTTGGAAACAGTGTCGGCGTTCTGCTTCTGTGCGCGGTGACTTTCCTGGTATCTGGCGCTGCAATGCTCTGCCGGAGATTTCCGCCCCTTGAGCATATGCTGCAGGACTTCCTGCTCGGACTTCTGCGGATACCGTATAGTTTCATTCTGCTTCCTGCCCTCTTCTGTGTGCTTTTTCTTATCATCGGCTGGATTCTGTCCCGGAGGGCAGCAGTGAGATAGGGAAGAACTTACAAATCTAAAAGCAGCCGCACATTCAGGTGCGGCTGCAGAGATAAACATATTCCCAAAAGGTTAATCTATTCCAAACTCTTTGGCGTACCGGACAACTCCGGAAACAGCAGGAGCATTCTCCGTCAGCTTACATGCCATGAAATTTTCATCCGGCACCTCAAAGGAAGGCAGGATTCCAAAGTTCTTTGCAGGTAAATATCCCATTTTGGGATAATACTTTTCACTTCCCAGTACAATCGAATAGTCATATCCCAATTCCTGTGCAATCCTATGTCCCTCTTTGATCAAAGCAGTTCCGATCCCCTGCCTTTGATACCCCGGCAGAACAGATAAGGGGGCTAATGCCAACTGAACGCTTTCGCCGACTTTGACCTTCGTAAACATAATATGCCCGACAAGCTTTCCGTTGATTTCCGCAACCAACGACAATTCAGGAAGATACGCACTGCCCTTCCGCAGCGCGGTTACTAAATCCTGCTCATTCCCATCGGCGTGTTCCGCAGACTCAAACGCTGCCTTTACTAATGCGTACACGTCTTCATAGTCTTTCTGTTCTTCTTGTCTTATGATCATATAAAATACCTCTTGCTATAATTTACTATGCAAGGGGAAGCCTGCAAAGCCGGCTTCCCCCATATTCTGTGATTGCCCCGGCACCTGGATTTCAGCCTTTCCAGACGCCGGAGAAAGAGATCGCAAAAATTAATATTCAAACACTGCCACTCCGTACGGCGGGAGCGGATACGCAAATGAGAACGGCCTTCCGTCGCATTCGCTCTTTTCTGCCTTATAGATCTTCGGCTTCTCAATCTGAGGGCCGCCGTACTTCGGATCTTTGCTGTCGAGAATCAGCTTATACTGCTTATTTCTCGGCACGCCCACACGGTAGTCGTCGCGCGCCATCGGCGTGAAGTTGATCACAAAGAGCAGGTTCTTCCTCTTGGTCGGCGACTTGCGGATAAAGCTGAAGATACTGCGGAAGCAGTCATCGGCATTGATCCACTCAAAGCCTTCGTATCCCTCATCATTTGCGTACAGCGCAGGATAGCTCTTATATAAATGCAGAAGGTCTTTGTAAAATTCCTGCAGATGTCTGTGATTATCCTCACGGAGCAGGTACCAGTCGAGCTCTCTCGCCTCACTCCACTCCTGAAGCTGCCCGAAATCCTGTCCCATGAACAGAAGTTTCTTGCCCGGATGCCCCATCATGAAGGTATAACCGGCCTTCAGGTTCTCAAATTTATCGTCCGGATAACCCGGCATCTTGTTCAGCATCGAGCACTTCAGATGCACAACCTCATCGTGCGACAGCACCAGAATATAGTTCTCGCTGAACGCGTACGTCATGGAAAACGTCATCTTATAGTGATTATCCTTGCGGAACAGCGGGTCCAGCTTCATATATTCGAGGAAATCGTGCATCCAGCCCATATTCCACTTCAGGCTGAAGCCCAGTCCTCCATCCTCCACATCTCCGGTAACTTTCGGCCATGCAGTGGATTCCTCCGCAATCATCACGGCTCCCTTATTTCTTCCCGTCAGGCAGGAATTCAGATGCTTGAAGAACTCAATTGCCTCCAGGTTCTCATTTCCGCCGTACTTATTCGCCACCCACTGTCCGTCGCTCTTGCCGTAATCGAGATACAGCATGGAAGCTACAGCGTCCACGCGCAGTCCGTCCACGTGGTATTCCTCCACCCAGTAGAGCGCGTTTGCGAGGAGGAAATTCTTGACTTCGGGCTTGCCGTAGTTGAAAATCTTCGTACCCCATTCCGGATGCTCGCCCTGTCTGGGATCCGCGTGCTCATAGATGCAGGTGCCGTCAAACTCCGCAAGTCCCTGCGCGTCCTTCGGGAAATGCGCCGGAACCCAGTCCAGAATTACTCCGATCTTATTCTTATGCAGATAGTTAATGAGATACTTGAACTCCTTTGGTGAACCGTATCTGGAAGTCGGGGCATAATATCCCGTCACCTGATATCCCCAGGAGCCGTCAAACGGATGCTCCGCAATTCCCATCAGCTCTACATGCGTGTATCCCATCTCTTTGACATACTTTGTGAGTTCATGCGCCAGTTCTTTGTAATTATAGAATCCGTCAGGATTCTCATCTGTCGCCGGATGCTTCTTCCAGGAGCCCGGATGCACTTCATAGATGGTCATGGCAGATTTCTTGGGATCAAATTCCGTGCGCTTCTTCATCCAGACACGGTCGCCCCACTGAAAATCGTCGATCACTGCGACTCTCGACGCCGTGCCAGGGCGCTTCTCAGCGGAAAACGCAAACGGGTCCGCCTTCATGAGCACTCTGCCGTCCTGCGCCGTGATCGCGTATTTATACAGATCGCCCTCCTTTGCTCCGGGAACGAATACCTCATATACGCCGATCGGCCCTGTCCTGGTCATGGGATTCGCGTCCTTATCCCAGTTGTTGAAATCCCCCACCACGGACACACTCTTTGCGTTCGGCGCCCACACCGCAAAATATACACCCGATTTTCTGTAATACGTCATCAAATGCGCGCCCAGTTTTTTATAAATATCATAGTGGGTACCCTGACCGAAGAGATATTGGTCCAGCTCCCCAAACTGCATCTTCTTACCCATGCTCTTCCTCTCCTTCTGCCGCACTCCAACAGGCTTAATCGGCGGCTTCCTGCTCCTCCTTTGCGAGAAGCGCGCATCCTCCGGCTGCAAGCTCCACACGTATTCTTCCGCCCTCTGATCTGCAGGATGCTCCGCTTACAGCATCCTTATACACGCCCTCTTCGGGCACCGGAATATAAAGCTCCGCCGGATTCTCATCATTGTTCGCTGCCGCGATCACGGTCTGCCCGTCGAGGCTTCTCGAGAACGCGTACTGCCGGTTCGTCAGCAGCAGTTCCCGGTAGGCGCCGTGCACACACGCTGGATACTTCCTGCGGAAGCGGCTCAGCGTCCGGATCCACTCTGCCACCTCAGGGTGCGGCTCACCCTTTTCTATATTTTCCAGAGGAATGAACGGACGCAGAGGTCCGTCGTCTCCTCCCTGCTTTCTTCCCTCAATGCCCCACTCAGACCCGTAATAGATGGACGGGATTCCCGGAAGCATATACATCAGCATATATACGGAATAAATATGGTCAAAATTGTTGAGCTTTGACGCAATTCTGTCCACATCATGATTATCCACAAATGAGTATAGCCGAAGTCCCCGGTAAATGCCACCGTTCGCGTCGAACTGCCTGCGGATCGTATGGGCGATCTCGAAGTAATTGTGATCGTTATGCCCGGAGTACAGCCCCTTGTGCAGCTCATAATTCGTAACGCTGTGGAGCATCTCCGGCTTCACATATCTGCTGTAATCCCCGTGAATGACCTCTCCCATCAGCCAAAAATCTGCCTTCTTCTGCTCCGTCCTGCAGCGCATCTCTTCCATAAAAGAGAATTCCAGACAGTCCGCGCAGTCAAGCCGGATACCGTCGATATCAAATTCATCGATCCAGAAATCAATCACCCCGAACAGATACTCCCGCACCGCCGGCTCCCAGAGGTTCAGATTCACGAGCTCAAAGCAGTTTCTCCATGCCTCATAGGAAAATCCGTCGTTATAGGGATTATTTCCCCAGAAATTAATGCCCTTATACCAGCTGCAGTACGGCGAGCCCTCCCGGTTCTTCTGAATGTCCTGAAATGCAAAAAACTCTCTTCCCGTATGGTTAAATACGCCGTCCACTACCACGCGGATCCCCAGTTCATGCGCCCGCGCTGTAAACTGCTTAAAATCCTCATTGTCTCCCAGCCTGCGGTCCACAAGCTTATAATCCCTCGTGTCATATCCGTGAGTCGTAGACTCAAACAGCGGTCCGATATATACTGCCGTACATCCCAGATCCGCCACATGATTAAGCCACTTCGTAAGCTGCTCAAATCTGTGAACGACCTCTTCCTCCCGGTTCTCTCTGGGCGCTCCTGTCATGCCCAGAGGATACATATGATAAAATTCCGCGTTCTCATACCATGCTGCCACGATTGTTTCCTCCTTCATCAAGAATATATACCATACATAAACTGCTGTACTACGCCGCGCACCTGCTCATCCGGAACTGAAATCTCCTCGGAGTCTCCATTATCATTTACAAGCATCATTAGATGATAATCCATCACCCCGATAAAGCTGATGGCGAACTGTCTCTGTCTTCCATGCATATTTCCAAGTTCATCTGCGGCATTCTCGAAAATACGGATAAACATCCTGCAGATTCTCTGGACAAACGGCGATACCACCTGGTATCCCTCATTCTTCCTCCCCGAGTAGAACAAGGCGAGCATCAACATATATACCCGGATATTCGAGGAGTTATTATCAAAGAATACCCTCGCCACCCGATAAAGCTTGCCCGGCAGATTCTCCTCACAGTCTGCAGCCTTCTGTATATTCTGTTCCAGCTCCTCATAATGCACCTGGATCAGCGTCTCAAGCAATCCCCGCTTGCTCCCGAAATAATGATACAGCGTAGGTTTTGTCACACCCGCACAGTCCACAATCTCCTGTACGCCCACCGCATCATATCCTTTCTCATAAAACAAATTCAACGCACTCTCCATGATTGCCTTCCGATTATCCATAAGCCGCATCACCTCAGTCTTTTACAGAAACCACTTTTGTATTCTGCTGATATTATACCAATCGGTATAGAAGCTGTCAACAAAAAAGGCTGTGCAAAACTTTACATTCCGGCGTTTTTGTATAATTCACACGCAATTTCACCTGGCTTTTGTAAGTTTTGTACAGCCTTTTCTCTTTTTTCAGATCATTTTATGATCATTTTCACATTTACATTAAAAACAATTTTCTTGCGTTTGCCTCCGTAATCCGCTCTACTTCAGCCGCTGAAACCTGCTTGATCCGCGCGATCTCCTCAATAATGTACGGCAGGTTCAGGGAAGAATTTCTCTTTCCCCGGTTCGGAACCGGTGCCAGATACGGACTGTCCGTTTCCACCAGAATGGACTCCAGAGGCGCATATTCCACAACTTCTTTGAGCTTCCTGGCGTTCTTAAATGTCACCACGCCGCCGATCCCCAGGTAAAATCCCATATTCAGATATTCCCTGGCCATCTCCTTCGCGTACGAGAAGCAGTGGATCACACCGCCGATCTCTCCCGCCCGGGCATCTTTCATCACCTGCAGCGTATCTGCCGCAGCCTCTCTGCTGTGGACAATGATCGGCTTCTTCATCTCCCTGGCAACATCCATCTGCCGCACAAACCACTCCTTCTGTCTGTCATGGTTCTCCTTATCCCAGTAATAATCCAGCCCGATCTCTCCGACCGCCACAATCTTCTCTTCACCGCAGAGCTCTCTCATCCTCTCCAGCGTACCGCTGTCCATTGCTCCCACCTCATCCGGGTGCACTCCGACAGCTCCCCAGATAAAGGGATATCTCTGCGTAAGTTCCACTGTGCGCTCCATCCCTTCCGCGCTGGCGGAGACATTGATAACCGCTCCGATTCCGCGCGCCTGCATGGATGCGAGCAGCTCTTCTCTGTCCTGTTCAAACGCCTCATCATCGTAATGGGCATGACTCTCAAAAATCATATTCTGTCTCTTCCTTTGCAGCAATATTTTCTCACACAATAACTGCGCTGTAAAATATTATACGGGATACCTCCTGCACTGGTCAAGAAGTATCCCGCATTATTGCATATTGTCAGTTACAGTTCAGCCCAGGTCTGCGCACACGCTGCGCAGACCGTAAGAACGTGATTCAGGAGTGCAAAATCCCATCGCCGAAGGCGATTATAAATGGATTTTGCATGTAACGGTTCAGCAAGGCTGAACTGTTACTATTGTTATGCTTTCTTTATGTTTCTCAATTTCTTTAAGATCTGAATGATAATCAGGTTCAGCAGAGCGAATCCGTAGATCATCAGAAGCTGTGTGATGCTCAGAGGCGTTACCTGGAAAAGCCCCTGTACGCCCGGAATCAGCAGTACTGCGTTCAGAAGCACGAATCCAATCAGGAACGCGCCCTGCAGATATTTATTGTTGAAAAATCTCTTTGTAAAGATTACAGGTACATCTGCCTTACAGTTGTACCCATGTACCAGCCTGGACAGACACAGCGTCGCAAACGCCATCGTCGTCGCAAGACCTGAGCCGCCTGTCTTCAAACCGTACATAAATGCTGCCAGCGTCATCAGGGAGATCACCAATCCCTCTGTACCAATCTTGAGCAGGAAGTCCTTTGTCAGGATCGATTCATTGACAGGTCTTGGCTTTTCCTTCATAACCGCTTTATTATGAGGTTCCAGTCCCAGCGCGATCGCCGGAAGACTGTCCGTCAGCAGGTTGATAAACAGCAGATGCACCGCTGCGAACGGAACCGGCAGAGCCATAACCGCCGCGTACAGTACCATGAGGATTGCTCCGAAGTTTCCGGAAAGCAGGAAGAGAATAGAACGCTTGATATTCGCATATACATTTCTTCCATTCTCCACAGCAGTTACGATCGTCGCAAAGTTATCATCCGTGAGCACCATGGACGCAGCATCTTTCGCTACCTCGCTTCCCGTGATGCCCATCGCGACTCCGATATCGGCCTGCTTGAGCGCCGGGGCGTCGTTGACACCGTCTCCTGTCATGGCTACGATATTTCCCTTATCCTGCCATGCCCGTACAATACGGATCTTATGCTCCGGAGAAACTCTCGCGTATACGGAGATTCCCTCAACGAAATTCTTCAGTTCTTCATCGCTCATGTTTTCAATGACTGCTCCCTCGCAGGCTTCGGATTCATCTTTCAAAATTCCGATGCGCTTCGCGATAGCTGCTGCAGTCACCTTGTGATCTCCGGTAATCATCACCGGACGAATTCCGGCCTGAATACACTCTGCAACCGCTGCTGCAGACTCTACTCTCGGCGGGTCCATCATCGCAATCATGCCGACGAAAATCAGCTCATTCTCATTATCTACTGTCAGCGCTCTCTCTCCGTCAAACTTACGGTATGCAACAGCAAGAACGCGAAGTCCCTGTCTGGAATACGCTTCGTTCTGGCTGCGGATCTCTTCCAGGACACTTTCCTCCACAGGCACTACGCCGTCCTCTCTCTGGATTCCCGCCAGGCGGTCCAGAATCACGTCGGTAGCGCCTTTTACAATCATTGTATAACCGTCTTTTAAGCAGTGCAGTGTGGACATCAGCTTTCTGTCACTGTCAAACGGCACCTCGCTCAGTCTCGGGTATGCAGCACGCACCCGCTTTGCCGGAACGCCCATCTTGTCGCCAAGATTGATCATGGCAGTCTCTGTCGGGTCTCCGATCTCCTGTCCATCCTCGTTTGTTGAGTCGTTACACAGGATACTGAGTCTTAACAGCTGCTTATGCACCGGATTGGACGCATCCAGCTCATCCGCGGAAATGGACTTTCCGTTAATGTAATAGTACTCGACCGTCATCTTATTCTGTGTCAGAGTACCTGTTTTATCAGAACAGATTACAGACACACTTCCGAGTCCCTCGACAGCCTGAAGCTTTCTGATAATAGCTCCCTCTTTCGCCATCTTCTGGGTTCCGAACGAAAGCACGATCGTCACGATGGAACTGAGCGCCTCCGGCACTGCGGCTACGGCAAGCGCCACCGCAAAGAGGAACGCGTCCGTAAAGGAATTTCCCTGTAAAATGTTGATGACCAGCAAAATCGCACACAAAATGATAATCGCCACAGAAAGCTTCTGTCCGAATTTATCAAGATTCACCTGCAGCGGAGTCTTTTTCTCCGATGTCGTGTGCAGCAGCGCGGCAATCTTTCCGACCTCTGTCTGCATACCTACAGAAGTCACAAGCACTGTCGCACGGCCATAAGTGGCAAAGCTTCCTGAGTATACCATGTTCTTTCTGTCTCCCAGGGGAAGCTCTCCCTCCAGTGTCTCCTCGACTTTTTCCACACCGAGACTCTCTCCGGTGAGGGCGCTCTCATCTACCTTCAGACTCGCGCATGTTAAGATTCTTCCGTCCGCAGGAATACAGTCTCCTGCCTCCACAAGAACTTCATCACCTACCGTAATCTCGCGGCCGGGCAGCTCCACAATTTTCCCTCCGCGCAGCACCTTGGCTTTTGGAGCCGATAGCTGCTTCAGGCTCTGCAGGGATTTTTCCGCCTTCACAGTCTGTACGGTTCCGAGAATGGCGTTGATCGTGATTACGACCAGGATAACGATGCAGCTCTCCATTTCGCCGAGAAATCCTGACACAATTGCCGATACAATCAGGATGATAACAATAAAATCCTGAAACTGTTCGAGGAAAATGCGAAGCATGCTCTTCTTTTCCCCCTCGGCAAGCTCATTGGGTCCGTACTTTTCCTGACGTGCCCGGATTTCTTCATCGGAAAGCGGGTTCTGTGAATGATTGACCTGCTCTCTGGTTTCCGCCGCCGTTAAGCTGTAAAACTCTTTCATACTCTTCCTTCCTTTCTTCTTTTTCAGGGACGACAAAAGGCGAGACTCTTGCCGCAACCTATCTGCAACAAAAGTCTCGCCGTTTCATTACGTTCCGGATGAATAGTATCACCGTTCTGACGAAATCGTAAACGCGTACGCGCCAGCTACTCCCTTTTATTTGTTTATAATAAATTATCTGCGGTGGTCTGTCAATATCTTTTGCACACGTTTTTCATTCTATGCAAAAAATATACAATCCGCCTTAACAGATCTCTGCGCCTGCGGGCATCTCACGCTCCGGCACCATCAGGGACAGTCTGCCCTGCGCGTCCTCCGCACAGAGGATCATTCCCTCGGAGAGCACTCCTGCCAGCTTCGCGGGCTTTAAGTTTGTCACTACCATAACTTTCTTTCCGACCATCTGCTCCGGTGTGTAGTCAGACTTGATGCCCGATACGATCTGGCGCACCTTGCTTCCCACCTTTACCTGAGAGCAGAGCAGCTTCTTGGACTTCTTCACTTCCTCACACGCAATGATCTCTCCTACCTGGAACTGCAGCTTTCCGAAATCTTCGAATGTAATCTCCGCTTTAGGTTCAAGGTCAATGATATCTTCCTGCTTCTCCTCTGTTTGAGTTTCCTCCGGCTGTGCAGGATGGCGCTCAGCCACTTTTGCCATGACTTCTTTTAAGTCCAGGCGGGCAAACAGGATCTCCGGCTTCTCTGTGACTTTATTTCCCGACGGATACAGGCCGAAGTTTTTCAGATTTTCGTACGCGCGCTCTGATGCGTTTAACTGCGCGAGAATCCTGTCCGTGGTCTCAGGCATGAAAGATTTGAGAAGCGTCGCGCCGATACAGATGCTCTCAACCAGGTTGTAGAGAACCGTTGCCAGACGGTCTTTTTTCGCCTCGTCCTTTGCGAGCGCCCACGGCATTGTCTCATCAATATACTTGTTGCAGCGTTTGAACAGATTGAAAATCTCTGTCATAGCATCCGCAACCCGCAGCTCCTCCATCTTTGCAGCCACTTTATCTACAGTGCCTGTCACTACTGCCTTCAGGTCTTCATCTACAGCCTCATTTACGCCTGTATTGGTGACCTCGCCGCCGAAATATTTGTTGGACATGGAAATCGTGCGGTTCACGAGGTTTCCAAGTGTATTCGCAAGTTCGGAATTTAAACGTTCCACCATCAGTTCCCAGGTGATTACACCGTCGTTCTCAAACGGCATCTCATGCAGCACGAAGTAGCGCACTGCGTCCACTCCGAAGAATTCCGCGAGCTCGTCTGCGTAAAGCACATTTCCCTTGGACTTGCTCATCTTGCCGTCTCCCTGCAGGAGCCACGGATGTCCGAACACCTGCTTCGGAAGCGGAAGTCCCAGTGCCATCAGGAAAATCGGCCAGTAAATCGTATGGAAACGAATAATATCCTTTCCGATCAGATGCAGGTCCGCAGGCCAGTTCTTCTTAAACAGATCGCTGCTCTCTCCGTCGCAGTCATAACCGATTCCGGTGATATAGTTGGTCAGGGCATCCAGCCATACATATGTCACATGCTTCGGATCGAAGGTCACAGGGATACCCCATTTGAAAGAGGTACGGGACACGCACAGATCCTGCAGGCCCGGAAGCAGGAAGTTGTTCATCATCTCATTCTTTCTCGATACCGGCTGGATAAACTCCGGATGCTCGTTGATATACTCGATCAGCTTCGGTGCATATTTGCTCATTTTGAAGAAATATGCCTCCTCCTTTGCCGGAGTACACGGGCGTCCGCAGTCAGGGCACTTTCCGTCCACAAGCTGTGATTCTGTGAAGAAAGACTCACACGGAGTACAGTACATTCCCTCATAATATCCCTTATAGATATCTCCCTGATCGTACAGCTTTTTAAAGATCTTCTGCACCTGAGCCTCATGATCCTTATCCGTAGTGCGGATAAACTTGTCATAGGAAGTATTCATCAGATCCCATATATTTTTGATCTCGCCTGCTACGTTATCCACGAACTCCTGACATGTCACGCCTGCCTCCTGCGCTTTCAGCTCAATCTTCTGTCCGTGCTCATCAGTTCCTGTCTGGAAAAATACATCATAGCCCTGCTGTCTCTTAAAACGGGCAATGCTGTCCGCCAGCACAATCTCATACGTGTTTCCGATATGCGGCTTGCCCGATGTGTAGGCAATCGCAGTCGTAATGTAATACTTTTTCTTATCAGCCATTCTCTTTACCTCCATAAAAAACAGACCCGCTTCTGTTCTTATCCCAGAAGACGAGCCTTACCCGTGTTACCACTTCTATTCGTCTGTACTTCACAGCCCAGACCTCACTGAGTACCATACTGATACCCGCTCGCTGTAACAGGCGAATCCTGTCGCAGCCTAACTGCCTCTGCAGCTCGGTGCGCCCCTCGGGAGCCATCTTCCATCCGCCGCCTGCGCTTCCCCTCTCAGCTCCTGTGGGAATTCTCTGTAACGTGCCTGCCGGATGTACTCTCTCCGTCCTTGTGTTTCCTTTATTTCTTATGTTAATAAGCTAACATAAATCGAAATGTTTGTAAACACCCTCCGCAAAATTTTCTTCTATATATTAGGATACCTACGGCTATAACGTGACCGTTGGGGACAATTTTTTCCTGAATGTAAACGGCAAGCTGATGGACAGCGGAAAGATAACTATAGGAAATAATGTATTTATCGCTCCCAATGTCAGCATTATTACAGAAGAACATGCTATGGACATTGAGCAGCGCGCTGCCGGACTCGAATACACGCATCCCGTCACAATCGAAGACAATGTCTGGATCTGTACCGGAGCTTTGATCCTTCCCGGGGTAACGATCGGAGCCGGAAATTATAATATTCCCCTCCGCTTCCGCTGAAAACTTTTAAAACAATAATGATAATTATTCTTGACATTCACCGCTGCATCTGCTATATTAATTACAGTAACAGTTATCATTATTAGAAAGGAGGCATCATGGCAGCACTTAAATACAGCAGACAGCGGGAATCTATCAAAGAGTATCTTCGGCATACCACTGAACATCCAACTGCCGATACTGTGTACGGGAATATTCGGAAGCTTTACCCGAATATCAGCCTCGGAACGGTGTACCGCAATTTATCCCTCCTTGTGGATTTAGGCGAGATCCGTAAGCTGAGCGGCGTGGACGGCGCAGACCATTACGACGGAAATACGATGCCGCACAACCATTTTATCTGTACTAGATGCAATTCTATTATCGATCTGGAAATGGAAGACATCAGTGCGATCCAGGATCATGCCGCCAGGAATTTCGATGGAAAAATAGAGAGTTATTCTGTTAATTTTTACGGCATTTGCGGAAATTGCATAAAAAAATCATAATCAGAAAAAATAAACTTAAATTTGATTGACAAATCAGATAAAATATGTTACCATAATTTCAGTAACAATTACTATTATTATTTTTAGGTTACCCAAAAAATTAAAATAAATAAAAGAAAAGGAGACTATCAGCTATGAAAAAATTCGTTTGCAGTGTTTGTGGTTACGTATATGAGGGAGAGGCAGCTCCGGAAGCATGTCCGATCTGTAAAGCTCCGGCATCCAAGTTCGTTGAACAGTCCGGCGAGATGACATGGGCAGCTGAGCACGTTGTAGGTGTTGCAGCAGATGTTCCGGAAGATATCAAGAAAGATTTAAGAGCAAACTTCGAGGGCGAGTGCTCTGAGGTTGGTATGTATCTGGCAATGGCAAGAGTTGCTCACAGAGAAGGATATCCGGAGATCGGATTATACTGGGAGAAGGCAGCTTACGAGGAAGCTGAGCACGCAGCAAAATTCGCTGAGTTATTAGGCGAGGTTGTTACTGACAGCACCAAGAAGAACCTTCAGATGAGAGTAGAGGCTGAGAACGGCGCTACTGCAGGAAAGACCGATTTGGCAAAACGTGCGAAAGCTGCGAACCTGGATGCAATCCATGACACTGTACATGAGATGGCAAGAGATGAGGCTCGTCACGGAAAAGCATTCGCAGGCTTATTAAAGAGATACTTCGGAGAATAATTTCTGATAATTCTATATCTGAGATCACATTTCTCTTAACAAGCTACTGAACTACCGGTAGAGACTTGGGGGACTCTTCTTCCAAGTCTCTTTTTTAAAAAATGGGAGGATTAATCATGTCCAAATACGCAGGAACTAAAACAGAAAAGAACTTATGGGACGCTTTTGCCGGAGAATCTCAGGCGAGAAACAAATACACCTACTACGCTTCCGCAGCCAAGAAAGCCGGATACGAACAGCTTGCAGCTTTATATCTGGAGACAGCAGACCAGGAGAAGGAACACGCGAAGATGTGGTTCAAGGAGATCCACGGAATCGGCAGTGTGGAGGATAATCTCGTGGACGCTGCCGAGGGCGAGAACTATGAGTGGACAGATATGTACGCACGCATGGCAAGAGAGGCTCGCGAAGAAGGATTTCCGGAGCTGGCTGTAAAATTTGAAGGTGTTGCGAGAGTTGAGGCCGCACACGAGAAGCGTTACCGCAAGCTTCTGGAATCTTACAAGGCAGATAAGACCTTCAAGGGGGACGCTCCTCTCGGTTGGAAATGCCGCAACTGCGGATACGTTCACATTGACGAGGAAGCTCCTGAGGTATGTCCGGTATGCGCGCATCCGAGAGCGTACTTTGAGAGAAAGGTTGAGAACTATTAATAACATGAAGGGGCTGCCGTATGAGTCAGCCCCTCTTTTTTAATGGAAAGGAGCAGCATGAAGAAAGAAACAGGATGCATTCACATTTACTGCGGAGACGGCAAGGGAAAGACCACCTGCGGGATGGGACTGTGTGTCCGCGCAGCCGGTTACGGCTATAAAGTTCTGATCTATCAATTCATGAAGGATAACAATACGAGCGAGCGCAGCGCGCTGGAGCGTCTCGGAAATGTAACTCTGGTGGACGGACTTCCCCAGGAAAAGTTCAGTT
The DNA here is from genome assembly GCA_930989745.1 of uncultured Lachnospiraceae bacterium. Classification (GTDB taxonomy): domain Bacteria; phylum Bacillota; class Clostridia; order Lachnospirales; family Lachnospiraceae; genus Egerieimonas_A; species Egerieimonas_A faecigallinarum. The sequence continues at coordinate 59,259 of CAKNMY010000001.1, forward strand.
TCCAGATGAGTCCGCGTGAAAAAGAAGAACGAAGAGCTTACTATGAAAACCAGTTTCTGACAGTCACTCGCCAGGCGGAAACCGAGGGATACGATGTTCTGTTTCTCGACGAGATCATTTATACGATTCGCGCAGGATTATTTGATGAAAAACTTCTTCTTCATTTTCTGGATACAAAGCCCGAGACACTCGAAGTTATTTTGAGCGGACAGGATCCGAGCAGGGATCTGATCGAACGGGCCGATTATGTCTCTGAGATCCGCAAGCTTAAGCATCCCTTTGATCAGGGAATGAGTGCCCGCAATGGAATTGAACGCTGAGTACCAAAGCAACAAAGGATAAGTTTTATGATGTTAACACAAATTCAGGAAAAGGAATACGATGCTATTGAAGACTGGGAGACTTTGATCTTCCTGTACCGTTCCGCTCTGCGCGAGATTGAGACAAAGATTACAATTTTAAACGATGAATTCCAGCAAACGCACCGCTACAATCCCATTGAACATGTGAAAGCGCGTCTGAAGACGCCTGAGAGCATAGTAAAGAAGCTTCGCGCCAACGGTCACGAATCTACGATCGCAAATATGGTAAAATACGTCAACGATATTGCCGGCATCCGCATCACCTGCTCATTTACCTCAGATATCTACCGTATTGCGGATATGATCGCAAAGAGAACTGATCTGAAAGTGCTGAATCTGAAGGATTATATTCAGCATCCAAAGGAGAGCGGCTACCAGAGCTACCACATGATCGTATCACTTCCGATTTTTCTCTCCGACAGCGTCGTTGACACCAAGGTCGAGATACAGATCCGCACAATCGCGCAGGATTTCTGGGCAAGCCTGGAGCACAAGATCTCCTATAAATTCGAGGGAAACGCCCCCTCTTATATCAGCAGGGAATTAAAGGAATGCGCCAGGATCGTGGCGGAATTGGATGAGAAGATGCTCTCTTTGAATAATGAAATCTTAAAGGCGAAGACGCTTCAGGATCAGAACGCGTAAAATGAGGAGTGCCCCGACATCAGATGCCGGGGCAATTATTATGAAAAAATTTTATATGTGTAATGAATCATTACAATACACTACTTACATAACAGTTCGCCTTTGAACTGTTATTATAATAGCAACGCACTGTGAACTATTTATGTCTGTTTTGTGAACTTTTTGTAAACAAGTAAAAATTTATTTCTTTTTAAACCGCATATTTGTATATTTATACACGGTTATAAATTTTCACACAACTCTTTTTCGTAAATTTGTTTATTTTCTTTTGCCGTTTTAACACTTTATTTGGTTAAATCGTCAATTTTCTTCTTTTTCCGCCATTTCACTGGATTTTTTTTAGATTATCGGCAAGTTTCGCAAAATCTTCCAGCGTCAGCATCTCTCCCCGTACGGACGGCGAAAAGCCGCTCTGGGCAATCGCAAGCTCAATCTGCTCCTTCGTATAAGAAAGACCTGCATAATTTTTCAAACCGTTTGCCAGGGTCTTTCTTCTCTGGTTAAAAGAAGCCCGGATTACCTCGAACATCAGCTTCTCATCCTCGACATGAACAGGCGGTTCCGCATGCTTTGTCAGGCGGATGACCGCGCTTCCCACTTTGGGCCGCGGCATAAAACAGTTCGGCGGAACATTCGCCACAATATAGGGATCTGCGTAATACTGCACAGCGAGAGACAGCGCGCCGTAATCCTTGCTGCCCGGCCCCGTCTGCATCCGAAGCGCCACTTCCTTCTGCACCATCACAGTCACAGACTCCACAGGCACACCCGACTCAAAGATCCCCATAATAATCGGAGTTGTGATATAATACGGAAGATTCGCCACAATCTTGATCGGCCTGCCTGCGTTCTTCTCCTCAGCCAGGCGGCAGATATCCACTTTCAAGATGTCCTCGTTGAGCACAGTAACATTGTCGTATCCGCTCAGCGTATCTTCCAGGATCGGAATCAGGTTGCGGTCAATCTCCACAGCGCACACTTCTCTGGCAGCGTATGCCAGATACTGTGTCATGGTTCCGATTCCCGGACCAATCTCCACAACAAAATCCTCATCCGTAATCTCAGCAGCCGCAATAATCTTGTCCAGCACATGTGTGTCAATGAGAAAGTTCTGCCCGAACTTTTTCTGAAAATTAAAACCGTATCGGTTCAGCACCGCAATTGTGTTCTGCGGATTTCCCAACGTTGGCTGAGGACGGAGCTTTGCTCCGCCCTCAGCATGTTCTTTATGATTCTTCATATATTATTATTTTCCACCTTTGTCAGATTAGAAATCAAAATCCTTTTCGTAGAGAATTACGCGGTTCTCATCATCCAGGTGCTTTCTGGATACCTTTCTTCCGAGCTTTCTCGTTCCGCGCTGCGCTTTTGAAATAGCGTTGTCCACCATTTCCTTTACTTTGAGGATCGTGATGGGCTCAGATTCAGACTGATTATCCCCGATCAGCGTGTACAGCGCCAGAACACCCATGTCGTCAATCTTATATCCCATCTCCTTCGCGTAAACCCGCGCGAAGGTGACCAGCTCGTCATTCGTAAATACCGGAATAGAGATTACTGTCGCAAACTTCTCGGCAAATTCCGGATAATTCTTCAGCAGGGTTCTCATGCTGGTCTTCTCATCCTCGATGATGATGGTAAGGCCGTCTGTTCTGAAATCCATCGCCCGGGAAAGACTCTCTATCGTCTCCGGGTGCAGCAGGCCGGCACGCTCCACAATCAGGAAGCCTCCTGAAAGCTTTGCCACAACTCTCACCGGATCCTTTGTATTCAGATCCGAAGCGTCAAGACGCGCCATTTTCACTGCCTTCAGTCCCAGATCCTGACAGATCGCGCGGACAAGCGATTCGGAAAGCTTTGATTTTCCGGTGCCGTGACCGCCCATGATCGCGATATTTCCGCGACGGGAAGTCTTGTCGCCCGCGTTCTCGTATACGCCGCTCATAGCGTCAAGAATCTGCTGATTCATACCGGGAACCTTTGCAAAATACGTGAACAGCTTCTTCTGTTCCTCGCTCATCTTCTCAGGCCGCGTATCATTCAAAATACGAATGCGCTTCTCCTCCGGAGTCTCATCTCTGAGAATCTCCTCCATCAGATCTACGGGCTGCTCTTCCTGTTCCGGCTGCTGTGCTTCCTCAGTCTGCTGCTCTTCATCCGCGGTTACAGCGCTCTCTGCCGGTTCTGCCTGCCGGGTCTCCTCCACTGCCGCATCCGGAAGAATCTCTTCCTCAAGATCCTTCACTTCTATTTCCTCTTCCGGAATCTCCTGCTCTTCGGTTTCGTATTCAATTACAGGCATCTCTTCTTCCGGAGCTGCTTCAGTCTGTTCATCGGAAGCGACCTGCTCCGGTTCAGCGTCTGCGCTCTCTGTCTCCGCATGTTCCTCTGCTGCCGATTCCGCCATCACTTTCGCTAACTGATTGTTGGCAATCGCATCTGCAACCGCCTGCGCCAGCGGCACTGCCTGGGCCTGTGCTTCTTTCTTCTCTCCGCCGTCTGACATCGCTTCTGCCAGATCCCGGGTCTTATCCATATCCACTGCTGCATTCGCTGCTTCGGACGGCGTCACTTCATTTCGCTCAAAGTTGCCTGTCGCCAGCTCCTGCGCTATGCTTCCGGCCGTCTCTTTTAAGATTGCCTCCAGATCAAAGTCGGCAAAGCTTCCGCTCTCCTCCGGCTTCGGTTCTTCCTTCACCGGCTTCTTCTCTACGGCGGCAGTGATCTCAACCTTTTTCTTCGGATCAATCTTCGGAATTACATCGGTCTCTTTCTGCTCCGGCTCCAGTTCCTTCACTACAGGAATATCTTCATCCTCAGAGAATTCCTCCGGCGATTCCTTCGGCTCCTCTGCCGCGGGTTCCTCCGGTCTGCTGAACCCCGCGAAAACATCCTTGAAGCTCTTGCTCAGGCGCTCCTGCAGCTCTCTGGGATCCGGTATGTTCGCAGGCTGCGGATGCGGTGACGTCGCCACCTCCTCCAGGGTTCCCTCCAGCACGGCTGACAGATCAATACTGCTCTGAACCGGCTGCGCAGAGGCGCTTCCGCCCGCCGTTCTCTCCGGATCAGCTTCGCGTGACGCGGCTGCCTCCGGAATCACTGTCCTTACGGTAACAGGAGCGTCATTCTTTACCTCCGGCACATCCTGAAGCGCTGCTTCCCGCACCACACGATACTTGTCCTGCTCCAGAAGCTCCTGTCTGCTGTCATAGATCTGTCTCTGGGAAGCGGATAACGGCTCATACTTCATCTTCAGCTCCATAGCTTTGAATACATATTTGCCTTCGCTGAACCACAGAATCAGGTCATCGCACTCTTCAATACATTTCTCCCGCATCCCCGCTTTGCTGTAGAGCCTTGCCAGCTCATACGCCCAGCGCTCGGTGTACTCCTTTGACTTGTACTCCTCCAGAATCGCAATCAAGTCCTCGATCGGTGAACGCTTTGCCTTATATATCTTATACTTCAATATGTATCTGGAATTATCGTTGGGCGCTGCGTCTATAAACTCCTGATAGTAATCCACAGCGTCGTCGTAGCTTCCCATCTTCAGCGCCACCTCGACCAGGCGGTACAGGATGCTCTTGCCTTTGGTAGCTCTGTCATATGCGAGCAGAAGAATCTGCCGGCAGTCTTCCAGTTTTCCGTTCGCCTCATAGATATCCGCAACAGTGCAAAGGGTACGGATGCTTTTTACTTTTCTCCAGTCAATCGTTTCCGTAATACGGAAAGCTCCTTCGTAATCACCGGCTTCCACCAGGTTTCCAATTTCATCCAATTTCAAACGATACTCAGTCTTATCCAACGTATTCACCTCTGACCTTGTCTTTCATTTATACATGGGCCTGCGCCCATGGTTCTTGCTATCATCTTACGGAAAAAATGACATATACAGTCTTTATAAGTGTATCATACTGAAAATGCAATGTCAAAATAATTTCAGGCCGCGGAAGATATAACCATATACAAAAGACCGGAAAACGCGCTGTGCGTCTCCGGTCTTTTGTCTTATATTAAAAAGTTCTTATGCCAGATATTTCTTCAGCGCATCCGCCCTGTCCAGCTTCTCCCACGGCAGGTCCAGATCAAGACGTCCGAAATGTCCGTATGCCGCAGTCTGCTTATAGATCGGGCGGCGCAGGTCAAGCATCTTGATGATTCCGGCCGGTCTTAAATCAAAGTTCTCGCGGATGATCTCCACAAGCTTTGTATCAGAGAGCTTGCCGGTTCCGAAGGTGTCCACCATGATGGATGTCGGATGAGCGACTCCGATTGCATAGGAAAGCTGAATCTCGCACTTGTCCGCAAGTCCTGCCGCTACGATATTCTTCGCAACATAGCGGGCTGCGTAAGCTGCCGAGCGGTCTACCTTTGTGCAGTCCTTTCCGGAGAAAGCTCCGCCGCCGTGGCGCGCGTATCCGCCGTAGGTATCCACGATGATCTTGCGTCCTGTCAGTCCGCTGTCGCCGTGCGGTCCGCCGATTACGAAACGGCCTGTTGGATTGATGAAAAACTTCGTATCCGCGTCAACCATGTCTGCCGGAAGGATCTCATCAAAGACATACTTCTTAATATCCTCGTGGATCTGCTCCTGTGTCACATCCGGATCATGCTGTGTGGAGAGTACCACTGCGTCCAGGCGTACCGGCTTGTCATTCTCATCGTACTCTACCGTTACCTGAGTCTTTCCGTCCGGTCTTAAATAGGACAGCGTTCCGTTCTTTCTCACTTCTGTCAGGCGTCTTGCCAGCTTGTGAGCCAGGGCGATCGGGTACGGCATATACTCCTCGGTCTCGTTTGTCGCAAAGCCGAACATCATTCCCTGGTCGCCGGCTCCGATGGCATCGAGCTCCTCATCGGACATCTTGTTCTCTTTTGCCTCCAGAGCTTTGTCCACACCCAGGGCGATGTCTGCGGACTGCTCGTCAATTGCCGTGATCACGCCGCAGGTGTCAGCGTCAAAGCCGTATTTTCCTCGGGTATAACCAATCTCACGCACAGTATCGCGCACGATCTTCTGAATATCCACATATGCTTTTGTGGTGATCTCTCCCATTACCAGTACCATACCAGTCGTAGTAGCCGTCTCGCATGCCACACGGCTCATGGGATCCTGCTCCATCAGCGCGTCCAGGATCGCGTCGGAAATCGCGTCGCACATTTTATCCGGATGTCCCTCAGTTACGGATTCGGATGTAAATAATCTTTTTTCCATGTTCGTCTTCCTTTCTTCTGGTATTGCTTTTCTCAAATATAAAAAAGCCCATCTCATAAGATGGACTCAATAATTCTTATTAAATCCTCTTATTGTTCGATTACTCGCTCAGGTTGGCACCTTCCGCTTCGGGGGTTGCCGTGGTTTCTCAGGTCCTTTGTACCTCCGCCACTCTGAATAAGAGAAAAGCAATGTTGTTGATGATATTCTGTTAATGCGGTTATACAATACCGCAGATTTTATGATTCGTCAAGTAGTATTCCGTTTTTTTTATTTTTTCTTTTGACTTTTGTCCCTGCGCTACCTATACTGTTCATATAAAGATGAAATCGAGGTATCCGTATGACACAGGAAGAAGTAAATGCAATCAGTATGAACTGCCGGCTCTCCGAATTTGTCGGCACTGCGGTTCTGGACACGATCGGACTGGTGATCGCAGGAGCGGATGAGTCTCTGCTCGCTCAGATGAATCTGCCAAAGCCGTATAAGACGCTTGGCATTCTGAGTTCCCGCACAGGCGCAGCCGGACAGATTACGGCTGTGGACGACGCACTGAAGGCGACAAATACAGAAGTGCTCTCTATCATGCTGCCGCGCGATACAAAGGGCTGGGGAGGACATGGAAACTTTATCATCCTCGGCGGAAATACGGTCTCCGATGTGCGCCGCGCGGTAGAACTCTCGCTGGAGCTCACGAACAGGAATGCCGGAGAGCTGTATATCAGCGAGGCGGGCCATCTTGAGTTCGCGTTCTCCGCAAGCGCGGATCAGGCGCTCCATATGGCATTCGGCGTCCCTGTAGGACAGTCCTTCGGTTTTCTTTGCGGCTCTCCGGCCGCAATCGGTTTGGTGATGGCGGATCTCGCGGTCAAGTCCGCCCATGTGGAGATCGTAAAATACATGACCCCCGATGTGGGAACCAGCCATTCCAACGAAGTCATCCTCGCCGTGACGGGCGATACCAGCGCGGTAAAGAACGCGGTTCTGACCGCCCGCAGCGTCGGACTGCAGCTGCTGATTTCGATGGGAAGCTATCCGAAGATTCCGGGAACACCGTATCTTGACTGAGAGATCAAAACAAACGCAAGACATGCAAAAGCTGCGCATCCTGAATTTGATGACGCAGCTTTCTGCTTATTCCCGCTATTCTATTCTCCTCTTTCCTCTCTCTGATACTTTCGAATCAAAAGCAGCACCCATCGAATCAGAACAATTAACAGAATCAGTCCAAAAACTTCTATCGCCAGCAGCAGAAGCCAGTTCAGAAGCGCGAAAACACTTGCAATAGAAAATGCCATATGTATCCCCCTCTCTTCTGTAATTTTCTAATTTCATTCTATATTATCAATAATTTTCTGTCAATATATTATTAAAAGCAGATATACTTATTCTTCCTGATTCATCACAGCATCCACGTTCCTGAGATTGTCAAGGAGCTTTTCCAGCTCGCGCTTCAGCGTTTTCTTCTCCTCCGGCTCCATGCCCGCGGACAGAATTTCTTCCATGCGCGCGAATCCGAGCCGCACCTTCTCTGCCGTCTCGCGGCCCTTTTCGGTAAGCACGATAAGATAGCATCGTCTGCTTTGAGGATCCGACTCCCGCCGAATGAACCCTGCCTTTTCCAGATGATTGAGCGTTCTGGAAATTGTCGTAACGTCAAAGCGGCATGCGTCCGCAAGCTCTCTCTGCGTAATACCTTCCCGGTCCAGAAGCGTATTTAAAATCCTCGGCTGCCCCTGCCCTACAGTAAGACCGATGCCGGTAAAGTAAGCGCCCATAAGCCTTCTTCTGTTTTCGTCGACTTCCACCAGAAGTTCTCTGAGTTCACGTTCTCTTTTCATTCCAGCATTCCTCCTCATCCGTTATTCCAGTTCAAACTGTCCTGTATACAGCTGATAATACCGCCCTCTCTGTTCGAGCAGATCGTCGTGGTTTCCGCGTTCGATAATTTTTCCCTGTTCCAGCACCATGATCGCCTCGGAATTCCGCACAGTGGACAGCCTGTGGGCAATGACGAACACGGTCCGCCCCTCCATCAGCGCATCCATTCCCTTCTCAATCAGGCGCTCTGTCCTGGTGTCAATCGAACTGGTCGCCTCATCGAGGATCAGCACCGGAGGACTCGCGATCGCGGCGCGGGCAATGGCAAGCAGCTGGCGCTGTCCCTGGGAGAGATTTGCTCCGTCGCTGTGCAGCATGGTATCATAACCGTGCGGCAGTCGCCGGATAAAGGAATCCGCATTGGCGATGCGCGCCGCCTCCCGTACTTCCTCGTCCGTGGCATCCAGCTTTCCGTAACGGATATTGTCGGCAATCGTTCCGGTAAACAGGTGCGTGTCCTGAATGACCATGGCAAGCGATCTGCGCAGGTCGTCCTTGCAGATATCCCGGATATCAATGCCGTCATACGTAATCGTTCCCTGCTGTATCTCATAGAAACGGTTGATCAGATTCGTAATCGTGGTCTTTCCTGCGCCCGTGGAACCCACGAAGGCGATCTTCTGTCCCGGCTTCGCGTACAGGCTGATGTCGCTGAGCACCACCTTCTTCTTATTGTATCCGAAGGTCACATCGTGGAATCTCACGTCTCCCTTTAACGGAACCTCCTGTATGGCGCCTCCTTCTTCCGGCACCTCCCAGACAAATTCCCGGTTTCCCTTGTCCTTCAGGTGAACTTTCCCCTGATCTGTCTCAGGCTCGATTTCCATCATATCAAAAATGCGCTCCGCTCCGGCAAGCGCCGCAAGCAGAAAGTTTACCTGCTGAGTAAACTGGTTAAACGGCATAGCGCTCTGACGCACATAGACGAGATAGGAAGAAAGGCTTCCCAGATCCAGCCATCCCTGGAGTACAAACAGTCCTCCCACACAGGCGGATACCGCATAATTGATATAAGACAGGCTGACAATCGTCGGAACCATCATACCGGAATACGTCAGGGCCTTCGTGGAAGACTCCCTCAGCGCTTCATTTCTGCGGCAAAACTCCTCGAAATCCTGCTTTTCGTGATTAAATACCTTCTCCACCTTCTGGCCGGCGACCATCTCCTCCACAAAACCGTTGATACTTCCCAGACATTTCTGCTGTCTTGAGAAATACTTCCGGCTCCGCCTTCCGTTAAATTTAATGAACACCAGCATCAGGATCAGGAACGCAATGACGATCAGGGAGAGGCGTACGCTCAGCACCAGAATCATTGTAATGGTTCCGGTGATCATCGCAAAACTCTGAATCATCATGGCAAAACTGTTATTCAGCGCCTCCGTGATCGTATCCACATCGTTCGTAAACCGGCTCATCAGTTCTCCATGGGTATGAGCGTCAAAATACGACAGCGGCAGCTTCTGCGTGTGATCAAACAAATCCTGCCGGATCTCACTGACTACCTTCTGCGCGGTATGCACCATAAGCTGGTTGTAGCCCCACGTCGCGAGAACGCCGCACAGATACATGATTCCCATAAAAATGACCATCTTTATGAGGCCCGGAATATCTCCGGGAAGAATATAATTATTGATCACCGGCTTGAGCAGATACGTTCCGAAGATATTTGCTCCGCTCCCGATGAGAACGAGGAGCGCCACCAGTATCAGCGACCACTTGTGAATGCCCATATAATGCATCAGCTTTTTCAGGGTCTTCTTCGTATTCTCCGGCCGTCTGTAACCCACATATCTCGCCATTATAAATCCGCTCCTTCCTTCTGTGATTCGTAAATCTCCTGGTAAATCTTGTTGGTCGCCAACAGCTCACTGTGCGTTCCAAGCCCTGCCATCTTTCCGCTGTCAAGAATCAGAATCTGATCCGCGTGTTTTACAGAGGAAATTCTCTGGGCAATGATAATCTTGGTCATATTCGGAAGCTTTTGAGCAAGCCCCTCACGGATCCGCGCCTCTGTCGCAGTGTCCACCGCGCTGGTGGAGTCGTCGAGTATCAGAACTTTCGGATTCTTCAGGATTGCCCTGGCAATACACAGTCTCTGCTTCTGTCCTCCGGAGACATTGACGCCTCCCTGTCCCAGTTCGGTATCGTATCCGTCGGAGAGCTTTCCGATAAATTCATCCACGCAGGCAATGCGGCACGCTTCCTCGATCTCCGCGTCCGTCGCGTCCTCTTTTCCCCAGCGCAGGTTATCCTTCACGGTTCCGGAGAACAGCGTGTTCTTCTGCAGCACCATCGCAATCGCGTCCCGCAGATGCTCCAGAGGGTATTCCTCAATCGGCACTCCGTCAATCGTGATCTGTCCCGATACAGCCTCATAAAGACGCGGAATGAGCTGCACCAGCGTGGACTTTGCGGAACCGGTCTGTCCGATAATACCTACCGTCTGTCCTCCCCCGATATGCAGGTTTATGTCCGAAAGTACATATTCTTCGGCTTCTGCCCGATACTTAAAGTATACGTGGGAAAAATCTATTTCTCCGCGGGTGACCTCGATATCACGCGCCCGGTCTTCACGGATGGTCACTTCCTCATCCATGACTTCCATAATTCGCGCACCGGAGGTCAGTGCTCTGGTCAGCATCATAAATACGTTGGAGATCATCATCAGGGAGTTGAGCACCTGCAGCACATAGCTCAGAAATCCGGTAAGCTCTCCCACCTGCATGCCGCCCACCTGAACCATATTTCCTCCGAACCAGAGGATGCTCACAATCGTGGAGTACATCACGAGCTGCATCACCGGCATATTCAGAGCAGTCAGGCGAAAAGCGTGTTCGGAAATATCGCGCCAGTTCTGATTTACCTCTGTAAATTTTGCGGATTCATAATCTCCGCGGACGTATGCCTTGACCACGCGGACCGCGGTCAGATTCTCCTGAATCACACGGTTTACCTGATCAATCGCATTCTGCATCCTGGAGAACATCGGACGCACGCTTCGGATGATCATAAAAAGCAAAAATCCCAGGACAGGCACCGCGACCAGAAAGACAATCGCAAGCTCTGCATTGATCGAAAAGGACAGTACAAGCGCCGCGATCATCATAACCGGAGCTCTGCATGCCGGGCGCATGCCGGTAGATACAGAGTTCTGGATCGTCGTCACATCGCTGGTAAGTCTTGTCACCAGTGAGGATGTCTTGAACTTATCTGTATTTGCGAACGAAAACTCCTGCAGCTTCTGGTATTCCGCCTTTCTGAGCTCAGCGCCCAGGCCCTGTCCGGCGCGCGCCGCATATTTCGCGCTTCCTGTTCCGAATATCATCGCCAGAACCGCGCAGAATACCATCAGCGCTCCCTGCTGGAAAATGTACTGCCTGTCTCTGTTCGCGACGCCCACGTCGACCAGATCCGCCATAATGAACGGCACCAGCAGTTCCAGCACTACCTCAATGCCGATGCAAAGGCCGGCAATGTACGCATCTTTCTTATACTTGCCCATATAAGAAAAAATTCTTCGAATCATCTCTTCACCTCATTCTGTTTCTCTGCCCATTTACCGAAAATGCGCATACAACTATTGTATATGCAATAATTGTATGCGCATATATATGCAATGTCAATGGAATTTTTTTACTTTATATTGCTCTTAGCTCCATAATTCTCTATACTGAAAAAAAAGGAGGTGCCGCCATGTTTTCCTGGAAAGAAGTATATATCACCTATTCCCAGCCGGAACAGATCCGAATTCAGAAACTGCTGGAAGAACACCATATTCCTGTAAAGATCAAAGTGCAAAGTAATCGCGGAAGGATTGCAGATGATGTGATTCTTCGGGGAAATCCCTCTTCGCTCAACAGCGCAGGGATGCGCACGGACAGTATGAATGAATACCGGATTCTGACAAAGAAGTCCTCTCTGGATACCGCAAAGAGGCTGCTCGGGCTGTAAACGCCCGGGCAGCCTTTATCATTCTGTTCTCATCCGATTCTCAGCTTAAACTTCTGAATCTCCTTCTCTGTGGAAACTTTCTCAATCTCCGCTCCAAGGCTTCGAAGCTTGCCTTCAAAGTCCTCATAGCCGCGCTGAATGTAAATGATATCATCTACAGTCGTGATGCCTTCTGCCGCCAGTCCCGCAATGACCAGCGCTGCTCCCGCGCGCAGATCGGGTGCGCTCACCCGCGCGCCTGTAAAGCGCTCTACGCCGTCGATGATCGCGGTATTACCCTCTACCTTGATCGTGGAACCCATGCGGGAAAGCTCGTCCACATATTTAAAACGGTTCTCAAAAATACTCTCTGTTACAATGCTTGTCCCTTCCGCCAGAGCCAGCGTCACTGCGATCTGCGGCTGCATATCCGTAGGATAACCGGGATACGGCAGTGTCTTCACATGTGTTCTCTTCAGGCGTTTGGACGCAATAATTCTCACAGAATCGTCAAATTCCTGTACCTCGCATCCGATCTCCTCGAGCTTTGCAGTAATAGCCTCCAGATGCTTCGGAATCACGTTCTTAATCAGAATATCCCCTTTTGTAGCGGCTGCCGCACACATATACGTTCCTGCCTCGATCATATCCGGGACGATGGAATAGCTTGTACTGTGCAGAGACTCCACACCGCGGATACGGATAACATCCGTACCTGCTCCCTTGATATTGGCTCCCATGCTGTTCAGGAAGTTCGCCACGTCAACGACATGCGGCTCCTTAGCGGCATTCTCGATGATTGTATAGCCCTTTGCAAGCGCTGCCGCCATCATAATGTTAATCGTAGCTCCCACAGATACCATATCCAGGAAAATATGGCTGCCAACCAGATCGGTCGCTGTAGCCATAATCGCTCCGTGCTGAATCGTCACCTCAGCGCCCAGAGCGCGGAATCCCTTCAGATGCTGGTCAATCGGACGGCTTCCGATATTGCATCCGCCGGGAAGCGGAACTTCCGCCTTCTTATATTTTCCAAGCAGTGCGCCCAGCAGATAGTAAGACGCACGGATCTTCTTAATAAACTCATAATCTACGCTAACTGCTCCGATCGTGGAACCGTTAATGCGCACCGTATGGCGGTCCACACGCTCCACTGTTGCCCCGATCTCCACAATCGCTTCCAAAAGTACATTGATATCGCTGACATCCGGCAAATTCTCGATAAATACCGTCTCATCTGTCATGATAGCAGCTGTCAGAATTGCAAGCGCCGCGTTCTTCGCGCCGCCGATTTCCACTTCGCCAACAAGCGGGTTGCCGCCTTTAATAATATATTGTTCCATAGTCCACCTCAAATTCATGCTCTCCGGTCTCTAAACCGAAGGAGCATCCAGACACTTTCTCAAATACTCCTTTTACTAGCTGCATAGGACTTATTGCCTGCTGTCAGGCATTTATCGAATCTTACAGCCCGCTGTCCTGCGCCGGCTGCCTTTGTCTCTCTTGTATTCCGGATGAATCGTCTTATCTGTTGTGCGGGCAATGCTGCCGGATCATACGGCAGCCAGGGCAGCGGCTTCTATTATTTTCCTTACTTTGTATCCTCTTACAGCTCTGCCGCAGCACTCTGATCCGCGGCAAACTCTGAACAGTCTATTGCGCATAACTCTTCATTGTTAAGGCTATGATACCGCAAATACACATTTTTGTAAACATAAATTAAAACTTTCTTTTTATTTGCAGTATTTCTGTCACAATATTATCTGTTATCTCGGGAGACATTCAAGAATAGTCTGCAAAGTCGCTTCGATGTCCTTATTTTCCTCATCAACAACCACATCTGCGTACTTCTCGTACAGCACGGTTCGTTCCTTATATAATGCTCTTAAATCCTGACCAGGGCGCAGAACCACGCCTCTTCCCTTTAAATTTCCCAGGCGCTTCTCCAGGCTCTTATAGCTCAGTTTCAGATAGACTACGGTCCCGATTTCCTTTAAATGCTCCATGGCTTCCTGCCCGTACACCACACTTCCGCCAGTGGCGATCACGCTCTTTTCCGTCCGTATGGAAGCATTGACCTCGTTCTCGATCGCAATGAATCCGTCCACGCCTTCTTTGGCAATGATCTGGCGCAGCAGTTTTTTCTCTCTTTTCTGGATCAGCAGATCTGAATCTACAAACTGATATCCCAGCTCCTTTGCCAGAATTACGCCGACCGTGCTCTTTCCCACGCCGGGCATGCCGATCAGAATAATGTTATTTTTCTCAAACTTCATAGTTTCCATCCTTCTTTTGTCTATGTATATTTATCCAGCCGCAGGCTGCTTCGTGTCATTCTTTGACCTCTATGATACCGGATTGTTCCGTACTTCGTACTCTCACAATCCTCAAAAACATTCATAATCCGCTCATTTTTCTTCGAAAAATGGCTGCTTATTCATGTTTTTGGCGGGTCCCAAGGTCAAAAATCCTCTCGCAAGCAAGCTTGCATCGGATTCCCGACCTTTTGACCCTGGTATCTTTCAGTTTAATTTAACACATTTTCTTATGTTTTCGCAAGTTCCATTCTGGTAAGTTTCAAAAGAATCGCTTATACTGGTAATAAAGAAACTGATAATCTGTATTCTCTGAAAAGGCTGGTGATCTGGTGAATCCCATTATTTTTCATATTGATGTAAATTCCGCTTATCTGAGCTGGACAGCCCTCGAACTCCTGCAAAAAAATCCGGATGGGACAGACATCCGGACGATTCCTTCTATTATAGGAGGAGACCGCGCCACGCGCCACGGCATCGTGCTGGCAAAATCTCTGCCTGCGAAGACGCTCTACAAGATTGAAACTGCGGAGCCTGTCGCCAGCGCTCTGAGAAAATGTCCGAACCTGACGGTTGTTCCTCCTGATCATGAGCTCTATGCGCGGCGCAGCCGGGAACTCATGGACTATCTGCGCACGCTCACTCCGGATATCGAACAGGTCAGCATTGATGAATGTTATCTCGATTTTACAGGCATCGCTCACCGGTATGCCTCTTATATGGATGCGGCGCGTCAGATCCGCGACGCGGTCCGGACAGGGATGGGTTTTACCGTAAATGTGGGAATCTCCTCCAAAAAGGTTCTCGCCAAAATGGCTTCCGACTTCGAAAAGCCGGATAAGACGCACACGCTCTTCCCTCACGAACTGCCTAAAAAGCTCTGGCATCTTCCTGTCAGCCGTCTGCATATGGCAGGGCACTCCTCGGTGGAGACGCTCAATAAACTGGGTATTGTGACAATCGGCGATCTCGCCCGCACGGACCCGGAACTTCTCTCTCTGCATCTTAAAAGCCACGGAAGGCTGCTCTGGGAATATGCAAACGGCATCGACGATACTCCTGTGGCAAGCGCTCCGTCCCAGCTAAAAGGTATCGGAAATTCCACAACTCTGGCCTCAGACGTCACCTCCGCCGCGGAGGCGAAGCAGATTCTGCGCGGTCTTGCCGATAAAGTTGCCATGCGGCTTCGCCGTGACAACTCCCTTGCCGCCTCCGTCTGCGTGGAAATCAAATATAATACCTTTGCGCGCGTCTCTCATCAGATGCAGCTCTCCTCCCCTACGCAGACGGGTGAAGCGCTCTACGGTTTTGCGTGCAGCCTGTTCGACGCCCTGTGGGACGGCACGCCGATCCGTCTGCTCGGCATCCGCACCGGAAAGCTCGTCAAGCCGGACGCTCCGGTGCAGCTTACGATCTTCGACTATACACCGGAAGATACCAGACTGAAGAAAAAACAGCAGCAGCTCGACGCTGCGCTTGATAAGATTCGGAATAAATATGGAAAAGACGCGGTGTTCAGAGGCGGAACCAAGCGCTGACCTTATTCAGGCGCGGTCAAAGCGGTTTTTTTGCCAGGTACATCACATATGTATCAAGAAATACAATCCTGCCCCCTGCCTGGTTTACAGCATCTCTGATACCGTCAAAAAACTTGCTTTTGTATGGTTCGGGAAGCACAATATGGTCGCAATGTGTTCCGCAAAAAGCAGCGTATTCATCTGCCGTGAACTCGCGTTTTCCATAGTATTCGCGCTTATCAAAATCCACATATCCATAGTTAACTGCAGTGGAATAATCAAACGAACCGTGTTCATATTCTATTTCTGGCTTAAAATAAGCAGAATATACCTGTTGTATCTTATTATATAATTCTTCGTTCGGCGTTTTGTAGTCCGCTTTTGTCAAAAACATTGCCAAAGTCCCGCCCGGATTTAACAGCTGAAATGTTTTCTGGAAAGCTATGTTCTCCGGAATCCATTGAATCGTTGCAGCAGAGTAAATTAAGTCAAATTTCTGACTGCCGAAATCATACGTGATAAAATCGTCATTCATAATATGGAAGTTGGAGCGATTGCCATACTTACGCTTCATCATATCGGCCAAATGCTCCCCAAGCTCGATAGCATAATAATCGCACCCAGTATTAAGAATCGGTTCTGTAGCCTGCCCGGTTCCCGGACCGAGTTCTAATACTGTCCTGCCCGGTTCAACCTTGGCATAAGCAATCAAATCTGAAAATAGCTCTGCACTGTATCGCGGTCTGTATTTATCAAACTGTTCGGGAATTGTGTCAAATATTTTTCTGAATTCCATGATGTTGCCTCCTTCACATACTGTGTTTTCTGCTACATAATGTATAATATCACAGGCGCATCCGTAGATCCACTTTGATATTTACAAAAATTCTATGCAAAATCACATCACGATTAGCTGCCCTTCAAATCTGTATAGAAAAGGTCCGTACTGCCGGGATTTTTTATAAGTAGGTTGAATTTCTCCTACTTTTAGATATAATAAAAGTAACAAAACAAAGTAGGAGGTTTTTTCTATGAACATCAATACAAACAACCTGGTCTCCATCACGGAGGCAAACCAGAACTTTTCTAAAGTAGCGCGCCTTGTTGATGAAAGCGGTTCCGTTGTTATTTTAAAAAACAATGTTCCGCGATACCTTGTCATGGAGTTTTCTGCCGCTGAACAGGAACAGCTTGCTGCCGATGAAGATGTCATGTCTATTTCCAAACGGCTGATTGCAAAAAACCGTGAGGCCTATGAGGTACTTGCCAAATGATCAGACTGTCTAAACCACAGATACTTGCTATCCATGAACAGCTCATATCTGAGACAGGCGGTTTATCCGGCCTGCGTGATGAAGGAATGCTGGACTCGGCACTGAATGCCCCTTTCCAAACCTTCGGCGGAGAAGATGTATATCCATCACTCCAGTAAAAAGCTGCCCGTCTCTGTTTTGGTCTTGTCAAAAACCATCCCTTTGTGGACGGAAATAAACGAATCGGTGCTCACGCCATGCTGGTATTTCTCGCGCTCAATGGTATCGAATTACAATATTCGCAGGCAGAACTCTCTGATATTATTCTTCAGCTGGCTGCCAGCGAAATTCAATCATCAGATTTTCTGCACTGGATACTTACACACCAGATTTGATAACTTTAGAATAGGGTAGAGGGAGAATCATAACCACCGGCTAAGCCGGTGGTTTGTTCTAGCCCTATAAGGGCCTATTACCGGCACTGGAGTCTAAAGACTCATCGAAAAGTTC
>CAKNMY010000002.1 GCA_930989745.1 uncultured Lachnospiraceae bacterium
AGGGTAAACATCCGGTACAGATGCAGGCGGGACGGAGCATCCAGGGAAGCGGTGGAGGCGCCGCCGTCCAGGGAGGCGCGGAAACACAGCTCCTCCGCCATCACGGGACTGAAGCCTGTGAGAGAGGTGTAGAGCGCCTTTGCCAGCGGCAGGGGCTTTGACAGGCAGCGCTCGAAGTCTTCCTGCGTGACTGTCAGCGGATCCATCTTTTCCTGTGTCTGGGGAATGAAATACTCTCTTCCGGGGAGAACCTCGCGCACAGAACTCATATGGGCGGAGACGTGCTTGATGCTGTCAAGAATTGTCCCGTCCGGGGTGCAGAAGATAATATTGCTGTGCTTGCCCATGATTTCCACAATCAGCCGCTTGCGGCAGACGTCGCCCAGCTCATTCAGATGTTCAATCTCAAATTCCACAACGCGCTCCAGGCCGGGCTGGCGCACAGAGAGGATTCTGCCGCTTCCGATATGCTTGCGCAGAAGCATGCAGAAATT
Organism: uncultured Lachnospiraceae bacterium; assembly: GCA_930989745.1. Lineage (GTDB taxonomy): Bacteria > Bacillota > Clostridia > Lachnospirales > Lachnospiraceae > Egerieimonas_A > Egerieimonas_A faecigallinarum. Next base: position 495 of record CAKNMY010000002.1, read on the forward strand.
CGGCGCGGTCAGGGGACTGGGCTTATTCTCGGATGCCAGATAGATGAGCGGCAGGGAAGCGCTCGCCGAGATCAGAAGCCGGTACTGGGTCTTATTGTTCTTTATGGTAATCAGAAGCTCGTCGGCTTCCGGCTGCGCAATTTTATTGATGCGTCCGCCGGACAGAGCGCTGTCGAGCTCTGCGGTGATTCCCGCAATGGTAATTCCGTCAAATGCCATAGTCTTTTCTCCTTGTATAAACGATTTATTGTCAGTCGCCGGCGGTAAAAGAAGTTTTGCCGCCAACAGCATTTCATAACCATTATATCAGAAAAAAAGGATTTGACTAGGGTTTTAAGATGAATTATAATGAATCATATGCTTATGGGAGAAGGATCCCGTAAGGGATGAATAAATGAACTGAGAGTGAACAAGATGATGAAGAGTATGACTGGCTTCGGCAGGGCGGAGATCCAGGATTCCGACCGGAGGGTGACAGCGGAGATCAAATCTGTGAACCACAGATATCTGGATTTCAACATCAAACTGCCAAAGAAACTCAGCTGCTTTGAAGCAGCGATCCGCAGTCTCCTGAAAGAATATATGGAGCGCGGCAAGGTAGACGTATTTATTTCCTGTGAGGATTATACCGCAGGCGGCGTGGAGATCACTTATAATAAGGAAGCGGCAAAGCGCTATATGGAATATTTTCGTGAGATGGAAGAGGAGTTCGGGCTGGAGAATGATGTGCGCGTCTCTTTCCTGGCAAGATGCCCGGAGGTGCTTACGCTCAGTGACGGGATGCCCGATGAGGAAGAACTGTGGGCTGTAATGGAGAAGGCGCTGCGCCAGGCGGCAGAGCAGCTCAGTGCCGCGCGCGCGGCGGAGGGAGAGTCCCTGTACTCCGATATCAGCGAGAAGCTCGACCGCATGAGCACGATGCTGGAGCGCGTGGAGGAGCGGTCCCCGCAGATCCTTGCTGAGTACAGACAGCGTCTGGAGGCGAAGATGAAAGAACTGCTCCAGGATACACAGATTGAGGAGAGCCGTATTGCCGCGGAGGTGATTTTGTTCGCGGATAAGATCTGCACGGACGAGGAGACAGTGCGCCTGAAGAGCCATATCGAGAGTATGCGGCGTGAACTGGCAAAAGAGGGCAGCATCGGACGGCGGCTTGACTTCATCGCCCAGGAGATGAACCGGGAGGCGAATACCATTCTCTCCAAGGCGAATGATCTCGAGACCTCTGATACGGCAATCGGACTCAAGACCGAGATCGAGAAGATCCGCGAGCAGATTCAGAATATTGAGTAGAAGCAGGGAGAGGCTATGGCGAAACTTATAAATATCGGCTTCGGCAATCTCGTAAGCGCCGACAAGATCGTTGCGGTCATCAATCCCGACTCCGCGCCCATCAAGCGGATGGTACAGCAGGCGAAGGAGAAGGGGGAGGCGATCGACGCGACACAGGGGCGGAGGACAAAGGCAGTGCTCTTCACCACGGATGGCCGCCTGATTCTGTCCGCGCTTCAGGCTGACACCATCAGCAAGCGTTTTCACGCAAAGTCAAATTCAGAAGAAAAGGGAGATATGGATGAATCATAGAGGTATATTAGTGGTTGTCTCCGGTTTTTCAGGAGCCGGCAAAGGAACACTTATGAAGGAGCTTCTGCGGCAGTATCCGGAGCGGTACGCGCTGTCCATTTCCGCCACCACCCGCAGTCCGCGGGAGGGAGAGCAGGATGGAAGGGAGTATTTCTTCAAGTCCAGGGAGGAGTTCGAGCAGCTGATAGCTGAGAATGCGCTGATCGAATACGCGCAGTATGTGGAGAATTATTATGGAACACCGAAGTCCTATGTGGAGGAGCAGCTCTTGGCGGGCAGGGATGTGATCCTTGAGATCGAGATCCAGGGAGCGCTCAAGGTGAAGCAGCAGCTTCCGGACACTCTGCTCTTATTTGTAGCTCCGCCCAGCGCGCAGGAACTCAAGAATCGTCTGGTGGGCCGCGGAACCGAATCCATGGATGTGATCGAGTCCCGGCTGGAGCGCGCCTGTGAGGAGGCGAAGGGCATGGAGTCCTACGATTATCTTATGATTAATGATGACCTGCAGGAATGTGTGCAGCTGATGCACAGCGTGATTCAGGATCAGCATTATAGAACAAAATTTAACCGTTCTTTTGCGGAGAATATGGCAAGAGAGCTGAATGAAATGGTGAAAGGAGAATAATACTATGATACACCCGTCTTATACAGAATTAATGGAAGTAATCAACGGAGCAAATGAGGAGGACGATACTCCCATAGTCAACAGCCGTTACTCTCTGGTACTCGCGACGAGCAAGCGCGCGCGCCAGATCATTGCAGGAAGCGAGCCGCTGGTGAAGAAATCACGCGGAAAGAAGCCGCTTTCCATCGCTGTTCAGGAGGTTTATGAGGGAAAGGTTCATATTCTTCCGGAGGAGGAGCAGCCTCAGGACGAGTTCGCAGCTGAGGAGATCACAGCGGAAGAGATCACCGCTGAGGAAATCACAGAATAAGCCGTCAAGGAGCAGATGAGAATATGAAGTTACTTTTTATCTCCCTGGGCTGTGACAAGAACCTGGTAGATACGGAAAAGATGCTCGGCGCCATGACGGCGGCGGGCTTTGAGATCACGAATGATGAGACAGAGGCAGAGGTGGCTGTCATCAATACCTGCTGTTTCATCCACGACGCCAAGGAGGAATCCATCCAGAATATTCTGGAGATGGCGGAACTGAAGAAGGAGGGAACCTTAAAAGTCCTTTTGGTGACCGGATGTCTGGCGGAGCGCTACCGCGAGGAGATCAGACAGGAGATTCCCGAGGTGGACGCCGTTTTGGGGACGAACTCTATTGACAGTATCGAGGAGGCAGTCCGCCGGGCGCTGGACGGATATGCCTACGAGGAGTACAAGCCTCTGACCGGGCTTCCGAGCCTGCGCGGCAGCCGTGTGCTGACTACGGGAGGCTCCTATGAATATCTGAAGATCGCAGAGGGCTGCGATAAGCGCTGTACCTACTGCATCATTCCAAAGATCCGCGGATCTTACCGCAGCGTTCCGATGGAGGAACTCGTGGAGGAAGCTCGGCAGCTGGCTGAGCAGGGCGTCCGGGAGCTGATCCTGGTAGCGCAGGAGACGACGATCTACGGAAAGGATCTGTACGGCGAGAAGTCCCTGCACACTCTGCTGAGAAAGCTGTGCCGCATCGACGGTATCTACTGGATCCGCGTGCTGTACTGCTATCCTGAGGAAATTTATTCGGAACTGATCGAGACGATTGCCGAGGAACCGAAGATCTGCCATTATCTGGATCTTCCGATTCAGCATGCGAATGACACGATCCTGAAGCGCATGGGACGCCGGACTACAAAAGCGCAGCTGGTGGAGACGATAGAGAAGCTGCGCAGCGCAGTTCCGGATATTGTCCTTCGCACAACGCTGATCACCGGTTTCCCCGGAGAGACGGACGAGCAGCATGAGGAGTTGATGCAGTTTGTCAACGACATGGAATTTGACCGGCTCGGCGTATTTACGTATTCCCCCGAGGAGGGCACTGCAGCCGCCCGTATGGACGGACAGATCAGCGAGGAGACCAAGCTGGACCGCCAGGAGGCTCTGATGGAGCTTCAGCAGGAAGTCTCAATGGACAATGGGACGAAGCGCGTCGGTCAGGAGCTTCTGGTGATGATCGAGGGAAAGGTCGCGGACGAGGCCGCGTATGTGGGAAGGACGTATGCGGACGCGCCCGGTATCGACGGCTATATTTTCGTCAATACCGGTCTGGAACTGATGACGGGAGACTTCGTAAAGGTTCGCGTCACCGGCTCTCTCGAATATGATTTGATAGGAGAAATTGCAGATGAATACACCGAATAAACTGACCATTTTGAGGGTCATTCTGATCCCCTTTTTCGTATTCTTCCTGCTGACGGACTATGCAGGGGGAGAGGAGGTCTCCCGGTATCTGGCTCTGGCCGTCTTTATCGCGGCGAGCCTCACAGACACACTGGACGGCTATATTGCCAGAAAGTATAACCTGATTACGAACTTCGGAAAGTTCATGGATCCGCTGGCAGATAAGCTTCTGGTCTGTTCCGCGCTGATCTGCCTGCTGGATCTGGGACAGCTCCAGAGCTGGATGGTCATCGTAATTATCAGCCGTGAGTTCATTATCAGCGGATTCCGCCTGGTGGCATCCGACAACGGTATTGTCATCGCGGCAAGCTGGTGGGGCAAGGCGAAGACAATTTCCCAGATGGTTATGATTATTCTGCTGATTGCCCGCTTCCCGGGCGCGGTATTTGACGTGCTCGAGCAGGTGATGATCTATGCGGCGGTAATCCTTACCGTAGTTTCACTGATTGATTACCTCTGGAAGAACAGAAAAGTATTATCCATGCAGAACTAAGGAGGCGAGGCTCAATGGTGGCAGAACTGATTTCCGTGGGGACGGAAATTCTGTTGGGAAATATTGTGAATACGAATGCCGCGTATCTGGCTGAGATGTGCGCGCGCCTCGGTCTGTCCGTATATTATCAGACCGTGGTGGGAGACAATGAGGAGCGCATGACGGAGACATTCAGAACCGCGCTGGAGCGGTCTGACATTGTCATCGTCTCAGGAGGACTCGGTCCCACGAAGGATGATCTGACAAAGGAGACGGCGGCGAAGGTCATGGGCATGAAGCTCGTCGAGGACAGCCGCAGCCGTCAGAGAATTGCGGAATATCTGGACAATTATGTGAAGTCCCATCCGGGGAACACGGTGACTGAGAATAACTGGAAGCAGGCGATGGTACCTGAGGGCGCCATGGTTCTGGATAACGACAACGGCACTGCGCCGGGACTGATCCTTGAGAAGGACGGCAGGACCATGATTCTTCTGCCGGGACCTCCGGGTGAGCTCAAGCCGCTCTTTGAGGAGAAAGTATATCCGTATCTGAAGAAGGGACAGCCGGAGATTATCTATTCGCAGATGGTGAAGATCTGCGGTATCGGCGAGAGTATTGTGGAGACCAGGATTGCTGATCTGATCGAAAAGCAGGACAATCCGACGATCGCGCCGTATGCCAAGACCGGAGAGGTTCATCTCAGAATCACTGCGCGCGCGAAGGACAAGTCCGAGGCGAAGCGGCTGATCAAGCCGGTGACGAGAGAACTGAAGCTGCGCTTCGGCAAGAATATCTATACAACGGATGAGTCAAAGACGCTTGAGGAAGCTGTCGTGGAGCTCCTTGCGGCGAAGGGGATGACTGTGACGACAGCGGAATCCTGTACGGGAGGCGCCGTTGCGGCACGTCTTGTCAATGTGCCGGGCGCTTCCGAGGTGCTCAGACAGGGATTTGTGACTTATTCCAATAAGGCGAAAAGAAAGTATCTGATGGTAAAGAAGTCCACGCTGAAGAGTGAGGGCGCTGTCAGCGCAAAAACCGCCAGGGAGATGGCAAAGGGCGGATGCTTCATGACGAAGTCCGACGCCTGCGTCGCTGTCACAGGAATTGCCGGTCCGGGCGGCGGGACAGAGAAGAAGCCCGTGGGCCTGGTCTATATCGGCTGCTGTGTGAACGGCCATGTGAAGGTGCAGGAATGCCGGTTTAACGGCAACCGCAGCCAGGTGCGCGAACAGTCCGTGGTCAGCGCTCTGACGCTTCTGAGGGATTGCATTCTGGAATACTGTTATTAATTAAAGGATGCGCCGGTTCCTTTTATGGGAACCGGCGCGTCTTCATTTCTGGCGCATAAGTTTGAGAAGATTCATCAGCCGCTCCATTTTGGCGATCTGCTGGGGATTTTTTCCCGTTTTCAGCACTTCCAGTACGGCTTCCATTTCCGACGGGGAAAAACGCGTGCCCTTTTGAGACGCTGCCATCAGAAACGGCAGAAGGTCTGACTGATTCTTCGTGCTTCCCTCCTGAGCCAGCGACTTCAGCAGCGCCAGTTTTGCCGGGTCAATGCCCGAGAGCCGTTCATCCTTCATCCACGCGTCGCTCATCTTCCTCACCTCCCTGAACCTCCTGAGCAGACATTTCCTGCATTGCGAGCGCAAGCGCGAACGCCTGCTCCAGATTTTTTACGTTTTCCCGAAACGCCCCGCTGCTGTAGCGGGACAGCTCTTCCAGAAATTCCATGGGAGACAGTTCCCTGCGTTCCGGCTGTGACATGGCGCTCATTTCCCTTGTCTGGGAGAAGAGCGCCAGTGTGTTTTTAAGTTCCGCGAATTTCGCGTATACAGAGAGAATCCGCTGGCCCTGCTGGGGAAGATAAGGCACCGCCGCCTTCAAGAGCTGCAGAGATTCTCCGGATACCATTTGGTCTAGGGGAGTCATGGGAGTTGTTTCATCGCTCATCGCATTGCTCCATGGCTTTTTCTAACACTATATGCAGCTGAGGCGGGAAATATGCTGCACGTTTCCGTGAACAGTGGCAAATCCGGGGACTGCGGAATATTCTGAAAGGGGAGGGAGTACCATGAGGCAGAGCAGACATGAGAAGACCGTTCTGGACGGAAACGCCTTTTACGAGCTGGATTTGGACTGCCTTTCCGAAAAAAATCGGAAACTGTCCGGACAGAGCGAAATAAAATCGGAAAATGCGCAGAAAAGAATTGACAATCCGAAAGAGCACGGCGTAAAATAACGATTAAGCAGTTTGGTTTGGGGCGGATACTCACTCTGACAGACGAGTGAGGCCGCCCCTGTTGTTTCATTACGGCGGGAAGCCTGCAGAATATGCTTTCTGCCGCGAGCAGTAAGAAAGGATAATGGAAATGACGATTCAAGAAGTTGCCGCAGAACTGAAGATTGATTTGAACGTGGAGCTTGCACGTTACAGCGGGAATCAGACGCTTTACCTGAAGTTTTTAAAGGACTTTCCGAATGACAGCTCTTTCTCCCTGCTGAAGCAGGCTATGGAGCAGAGGAAGCATGAGGAAATCGAGCGTTCTGCCCACGCACTTCGGCAGAATGCCTTTAAGCTGGGGCTGGAAGAACTCTACCGGGCAAGCAGTGAGATTGTGGATGCAGTGCGGCAGCAGGAGCCGCAGCAGCTTCCGAAGCTGTTTCAGGAGACAAGCGCCATTTACAGTCATACCGTAGAGGTGATTGAAGAACTTTCATAACTACATAGATGGCAGACGAGCGGCGGGGAATCTTATGATTCCCCGCCGCTAAATTACCGAATATTCAGAAACCGCATCCGCCGCAGAAGAACAGAAGCAGAATAATCCACATGCAGGAATCGTTTCCGCCGCATCCGCATCCGCAGCCGCCTTCACGGCTGTTTCCGAACAGGCAGCTCAGAATGAGAAGCCAGATAATGCAGCTGCAGGAATTATTATTTCCACTAAAGAGACCGGAATTGTTGCAGCCTCCGTCACATCCGTTGTCGCATCCGCATCCGCAGTTTGTCGCTGTTAAATCACTCATGTTTGAATCCTCCAAAATTTTGATTACACTCCATACTATGCAGAAGGGATATTAGGGGTTACACGTATGCCGGAAGATTTTTCTTCAGGATGTCTACATCCCCATGAGCGATGTGAAGACCTGGTAAACGTTCAGCGCGCCGTATCCCCACTCTCTGTTGGGGTAGGAGAGTTCGCGGCTGCGCGTAGCTCCCCGTATTAGAAAAGATTTGATCTCCGAGGCGGTGTAGTACCGGACAGGTTCCCGCTTCAGCCCCCATTCCAGCAAAAGCGCACAGGCTCCCGCGGTGAGGGCGGTGGATTGACTCGAGCCGGTCCGGTTCACGTAGCTTCCCACGGGGCCTGGCCCCGTAAGATTGACGCCGGGAGCACACAGCTCCGGCTTGATGCTTCCGAGACGTCCGTAGCCGCGTCCGGAATGGATATAGAGACTCTTGCTTACCGCGTCATAAGTGCTGACAGAGATCGCGCCGGGCGAAACGGATGGCGTGGTGAGCGTCGTGTAGGGATTGGGAGCCAGGAAAACCACATCGGGATTCGTAAATCCGGTGATCGGGAGCCACATGTGGAATTCCTCGTTAAATGTGGTGTTGGAGGAGTAGACATTGATGTTCCAGATGCCCGGAGTGGGATAGAAAAAACGCATGAAAATAAGCTGATCGCCGGATACCGGCTGAACAATCTCATAATTCACCTGTATCCGCGTGCGCTCCAGGATAAAGGAGATGTTCTCGCTCTGCCCGAGACGTGCGGGGATCCGGGGGATAATCTCTCCGACCGGTGACTTAAAGCCAATGGAAAATACAGCGGGAGCCTGCCCCCACAGTTCCAGAGAGAAACCGGTGGAATTCTCAGGGACCCGGATTTCAGCGGTATGTACCTCCCCATTTTGCTGCATGCTGCCGTAGTAATGGTGCGCCCTGCCCGTCTCATTTCCGCATCCTGCTACCGGGACCACGCCGCTGAGATTTCCGAGCGCGGTGAGTGTCTTGCACAGAGGCATATAGCCGTCGTGGCTGCCCTGATTGCTTCCCAGCCCAATACAGATCACCAGCGGCATCTTCAGCCCCTGGGCGGCGCGGACCAGATAGTTCATGGCAGCCAGCATGTCGTTCTCCTGATAAGCCTCCGCTCCCGCAGATACGCGGAAATATTCCATCAGATGCGCTTTGGCGGGCTTGAGCTTGACCGCGAGAATGGAGCTTTCGGGAGCTGCCCCGGAGAATTCCGCCGCGGGGTCGGGCGTGCCTGCCGCCACCCCGGCGAGGTGCGTGCCGTGTCCGGAAGTATCTCTGGACGGTACAATTTCCCAGGGATTCTCAGAGCGGAGCGCCCGGTCAATATCCTCCTTCGAGAACTCCGCACCGTAGGGATAGAGGGCAGGATGCGGCCCATCCTGCAGAGTCTGGTCCCAGATGGAGAGGATGCGCGTATTTCCCTGAGCATCCAGGAATGCCGGATGAGTATAGTCGATGCCCGTATCCAGAAATCCGATGAGCACGCCTCGGCCTGTGAGGCTCAGGGCGGGCTGCTGCGCTGCCTGAGGGATTCCTGAGACAGAGAGCGCTTCTGTGCTCAGAGGAGTGTAGAGCTTTGGAATCGAGTTATAAAACGCTGCCTCCAGATAATTTTCCGGGGCATTTTCACGCGGGAGAAATATAACGCTGTATTCCGTTCCCAGATCCAGCGTGTAATATTCGCTGAAAATCTCCCCGAATCCCCCGGCGTTCAGAAGGGGACGGGGTATGAGGATATCCGTATAATTGTCTGAATAGATCTGTTCCGTGATGGTTGAGGTTGCCATTTGAGTCTGCCGCCTGTCTGCCTTTTTTGAAATAGTATGCGCGCTTTCGGGATTTTATAAGCCTTTTCCCGGCGACGGCATATGCTATAGAAACGGAAGAACATAAAAAGGACAAAGCATATGAAACCAAATAAATATGGACTTACCGGGAAGGGCATCGGCGTTGCAGTCATGGATACCGGGATCTTCCCTCATGTAGATTTTGACTCCAGGATCGCGGCGTTTGCGGACTGGATTTCACATAGGCCGTACCCCTACGATGACAACGGACACGGAACGCATGTGGCGGGGCTTTTAGGAGGAAGCGGGGCTGCCGGGCGCGGAAAATACCGCGGCGTGGCGCCGGGGTGCACGATCATTGCGCTGAAAGTGCTGGACAGAAACGGCAATGGGAAGAAAAAAGATGTTCTGAGCGCCCTGGACTGGATTCTCGCCAACAAGGAGCGTTACGGCATCCGCATCGTGAATATTTCCATCGGGAGCAATGAGGCGGGCAGAGCGCTGCAGGATAAGCTGATCGAGGGCGTGGAGCGCGTCTGGGACAGCGGCCTTGTCGTGGTGACGGCTGCGGGGAATATGGGACCGAAGCCGGGAAGCATCACTGCGCCGGGCAGCAGCCGGAAGGTCATCACCGTGGGTTCCAGCGATATGCTCACAGGGGCACAGAGAATTTCAGGCAGGGGGCCTACACGGGACTGCGTCTGCAAGCCGGATATCGTAGCGCCGGGGAACAGCATCACTTCCTGCGCGCCCGGCAATGGAAGGCATCCTTATGCAGTTAAGAGCGGCACGTCCATGTCCACGCCCCTGATTGCCGGAGCTGCGGCGCTGGCGCTGGAAAAAGATCCGACGCTCACAAACGTGGAGATTAAGATGCTGCTGAAACAGTCCGCGGAGGATCTGGGATATCCGAGAAATTTGCAGGGTTGGGGAAAATTTAACCTTGACATCTTCCTGGATAATGTATACAATTAAGGAAATTGTATGATTGTATACGATAATACAAGGATACAGAAAGAGGAGAGGTTATTATGATAAACAGAAAAGTTAAGATGAACCAGCAGACCAACCTTCTGGAGCTGGAGGAGCACATGTATCCGCTGGTGGATGTGGAGAATCCGAACGTATTCCGCAATCTGTTCCCCTATACGGAGGTTCCGAAGATTGCGTTCAATGACCGTATTGTGCCGCACCATATGCCGGAGGAGATCTGGATCACGGACACGACGTTCCGCGACGGTCAGCAGTCCCGGGCGCCGTATTCCACGGAGCAGATCGTGACGATCTATGATTATCTGCACCGTCTGGGCGGTCCGAATGGAAAGGTGCGTCAGTGTGAATTTTTCCTGTACAGCAAGAAGGACAGAGACGCTGTGTATAAATGTATGGAACGGGGGTATCAGTTCCCGGAAGTGACGAGCTGGATCCGCGCGAACAGGAAAGATTTCGAGCTGGTTCGGGATATTGGCATGAAGGAGACCGGTATTCTCGTAAGCTGCTCTGATTATCATATTTTCTATAAAATGAAGATGACCCGCCGCCAGGCAATGGAGCATTATCTGAGTATTGTAAAGGAGTGCCTGGAGATCGGCATCAGCCCGAGATGCCACCTGGAAGACATCACGAGGGCAGATATTTACGGCTACGTCATTCCGTTCTGTCTGGAGCTGATGAAGTTAAGAGAGCAGTATCAGATTCCGATCAAGGTGCGCTGCTGTGACACGATGGGTTACGGAGTCAATTATCCGGGAGCCGTAATCCCCCGTTCTGTACCGGGCATCATTTACGGTATTATGATCCACGCCGGTGTGCCCTCTGAGCTGATCGAATGGCACGGGCACAACGATTTCTATAAGGCAGTCAGCAACTCCACGAGCGCATGGCTCTACGGGGCAAGCAGCGTGAACTGTTCTCTGTTCGGCATCGGCGAGCGCACGGGAAATACGCCGCTTGAGGCAATGGTCTTTGAGTATGCTCAGTTAAAGGGTACGCTCGATGGCATGGATACGACGGTCATCACCGAGCTGGCGGAATATTACGAGAAGGAAATCGGATATCATATTCCGGAGAGAACCCCGTTTGTCGGCAAGAATTTCAATATCACCCGCGCGGGCATTCACGCGGACGGACTGCTGAAAAATGAGGAAATTTACAATATTTTTGACACCGAGAAGTTTCTGAACCGCCCGGTGGAGGTGGCTGTATCCAACACCTCGGGCCTGGCGGGCATCGCGCACTGGATCAACACGCATTACCGCCTGAAAAACGAAGCGCAGGTTGACAAAAACTGTGAATTGGTTACAATGATAAAGGCATGGGTTGATAAGCAGTACGAGGACGGCAGGGTGACGGTCATGACGGACGAAGAGATGGAGACCATCGTTGCCGAAACCTGCGGCCGCCTGAATATAAAACTGTAAGAGGGAAGGATCAGGCAGTGAACATGGAAAACACATCGCTGCGGAGCAGAGTTTTTCATCAGATCCGCAACGATATTCTGAACGGAAAATATCAGAAGGGCGATGAACTGACGGAGTCGGCGCTGGGAAAGGCGCTTGGCGTTTCAAGGACGCCGGTGCGCGAGGCGCTGCGTCAGCTCGCCCTGGAAGGGCTGGTGGAGAATGTTCCGAACCGCGGGACATTTGTGACAGGGATCTCTTCCCAGGACGTGGAGGATATTTATATGATCCGCTCCAAGCTGGAGGGACTGTGCGCCCGCCTTGCCGCGAAGCGGATCACCGCAGAGCAGCTCGAGCAGCTGGAGGAGGCTGCGTACCTCTCAGATTATCACACCATGAGGGAACATTATGAACAGGTCGTGGAGCTGGACAGCAGGTTCCACGAGCTGATGTATGAGGCATGCCAGAGCAGGATCCTGGCTCACACCCTGTCGGAGTATCATCAGTATGTGAAGCTGGCGAGACGCCATTCCATCGAGCACAGGGTAAGGATCAGGAAGTCTAACGAGGAGCATCAGCAGATTCTGGATGCGATCCGCAATCACGACGGCGACAGGGCAGAGGAGCTTGCCACCCGGCACATTCTGAACGTGATTGAGAATTTGAAGGAATGCCGGGAAGAAAAGCCAGAGTAAAATACAGGAGGAAAAAGACATGAGCAAAATCAAAATGACCACTCCGCTCGTGGAGATGGACGGAGACGAGATGACCAGGATCTTATGGCAGATGATCAAGGACGAGCTGCTGGAGCCGTTCGTGGAGCTGAACACGGAATATTATGATCTGGGCCTTGAGCACCGCAATGAGACTGACGATCAGGTGACCGTGGACGCAGCGAACGCGACGAAGAAGTACGGCGTTGCCGTAAAGTGCGCGACCATCACTCCGAATGCCGCGCGCATGACCGAGTATAATTTAAAAGAGATGTGGAAGAGCCCCAACGGAACGATCCGCGCGATGCTGGACGGAACCGTATTCCGCGCTCCGATCGTTGTCAAGGGCATTGAGCCGTGTGTGAAGAACTGGAAGAAACCGATCACTCTGGCAAGACACGCGTACGGCGACGTGTATAAAAATACCGAGATGGTGATTCCGGGTCCTGGAAAAGTGGAGCTGGTCTACACCGCGGCGGACGGAACTGAGCAGCGCGAGCTGGTGCATGAGTTCAAGGGACCGGGAATTGCCCAGGGCATGCACAACCTGAACAGCTCGATCGAGAGCTTTGCGAGAAGCTGCTTTAACTATGCGCTCGATACGCACCAGGATCTGTGGTTCGCGACAAAGGATACAATCTCCAAAAAATATGACCACACGTTCAAGGATATTTTTGAGGAGATCTACGAGAAAGAATATAAAGAGAAATTTGAGGCAGAGGGAATCACATACTTCTATACTCTGATCGACGACGCGGTAGCGCGCGTGATGAAGGCAGAGGGCGGATTCATCTGGGCATGCAAGAATTATGACGGCGACGTGATGAGCGATATGGTTTCCTCAGCGTTCGGTTCTCTCGCAATGATGACCTCTGTTCTGGTATCTCCTCAGGGTTATTATGAATATGAGGCGGCGCACGGAACCGTACAGCGCCACTACTATAAGCACTTAAAGGGCGAGGAGACTTCCACAAACTCTGTGGCAACGATCTTCGCATGGAGCGGCGCGCTGAGAAAGCGCGGCGAGCTGGACGGAAACAAAGAGCTCATGGAGTTCGCGGACAGACTGGAGGCTGCTACGCTGAAGACGATCGAGAGCGGAAGGATGACGAAGGACCTGGCGCTGATCACCAGTATCGAGAACCCTACGGTGCTCAACAGCAGAGAATTCATCCTGGAGATCCGCAAAGAGCTGGAAAAATAATCCGGTTTTTGAACGCTTCAAAAAAATTGCTTGACAGCCGCCCGTTTTGTGATTAGAATATATGGCAGATAATGAAAAGAGCTGTGAAGGCGTCAGTAGGAATGCAGTTTCTTACAGAGAGAGGAGGTCACCGGCTGAAAGCTTCCTCAAGTTCAGCTGTATTCTGAGATTCCCGCCGGAGCTCCGCTTCTGAACATATGGAATTCCAAGTAGGAAGCGGCGTGGCTGCGCGTTAAGCAGGCAATGAGTGTCCGGGTCCTTATGTGTCCCGGAAATCAGGGTGGTACCGCGGAGTTTACAGGCTTCGCCCCTTTATGTTACACAGAGGGGCGGAGCCTTTTTTGGTATATAAAAAGCCCGTCCCCAGACACAGCTTAAAAAGAAAAGGAGAATAGCGATGAGTGATCTGACAATCAAAGAAAAACTCCAGGCGATTCTGGATGAAGCCAGTGAGAAAATTGAGGCTTCCGATGCCCTGGACAAATTAAATGATGTGCGCGTCAGCTTCCTTGGGAAGAAAGGCCAGCTGACCGCTGTACTGAAAAGTATGAAGGACGTTGCTCCGGAAGACCGCCCGAAGGTGGGACAGATGGTAAACGAGGCGCGTGAGAAGATCGAGAGCTGCCTGGAGGCGACAAAGGAAGCTCTGGAGAAATCCATGCTGGAAAAGCGTCTCGAGGAGGAAGTTATCGACGTGACGCTCCCGGCAAAGAAAGCCGAGGCGGGACACCGCCATCCCAACACCATTGCCCTGGAGGAAGTGGAGCGCATCTTCGTGGGTATGGGATATGAGGTTGTGGAAGGCCCGGAAGTGGAGTACGCGGACTATAACTTCACGAAGCTGAACATTCCGGAGAACCATCCGGCACGCGATGAGCAGGATACATTCTTCATCAATGACGCGATTCTGCTGCGCTCTCAGACTTCTCCGGTGCAGGCGCGTGTGATGGAAAAGGGTCAGCTCCCGATCCGTATGATTGCGCCCGGACGCGTATTCCGTTCCGACGAGGTGGACGCTACGCACTCCCCGTCCTTCCATCAGATCGAGGGAATGGTGATTGACAAGCATATTACGTTCGCTGACCTGAAGGGAACTCTGGAGGAATTCGCAAAAGAACTGTTCGGACCGGAGACAAAGACCAAGTTCCGTCCGCATCACTTCCCGTTCACAGAGCCCAGCGCCGAGGTGGATGTATCCTGCTTCAAATGCGGCGGAAAGGGATGCCGGTTCTGTAAGGGAAGCGGCTGGATTGAGATCCTGGGCTGCGGTATGGTACACCCGCATGTGCTGGAAATGTGCGGCGTAGATCCGAACGAGTACACGGGATTTGCGTTCGGCGTAGGCCTGGAGCGTATCGCGCTGCTGAAATATGAGATCGACGATATGCGACTGCTGTACGAAAACGACGAGAGATTCTTAAGCCAGTTCTGACGGGCTGTAATCTATATCAGGATTCCGCTGCCGCTGCAGGCGGCGTGAGTGAAAAGAGGAGAATAGCATGAATACATCATTATCATGGATTAAAATGTATGTGCCGGAGCTGGATGTGACGGCACAGGAGTATACCGATGCGATGACCTTATCCGGAACAAAGGTGGAAGGCTACGAGAAGCTGGATGCGGATCTGGACAAAATCGTCATCGGTCAGATTGAGAAAATTGAAAGACATCCGGATGCGGACAAACTGATTGTCTGCCAGGTCAATGTGGGAAGCGAGACGATCCAGATTGTGACAGGAGCGCCGAACGTAAAAGAGGGCGACAAAGTTCCGGTTGTATTAGTGGGAGGACGCGTTGCCGGAGGACATGACGGAAAGAAGACACCGGGCGGCATTGAGATCAAGGCAGGCAAACTGCGCGGCGTGGAGTCCTTCGGAATGATGTGCTCCATCGAGGAGCTCGGTTCTGACCGGACGCTGTATCCGGAAGCTCCGGAATACGGTATTTATATTTTCCCTGAGGACGCGGTGGTAGGAGAAAGCGCGATCCACGCGCTGGGCCTGGACGATGTTGTGTTTGAGTACGAGATCACATCAAACCGTGTGGACTGCTACAGCGTAATCGGAATCGCGAGAGAAGCAGCGGCGACCTTCAGAAAGCCGTTCTGCCCGCCGGTGGTAAAAGAGACCGGAAACAGCGAGAATACGGGAGACTACATCAAGGTAACTGTGGAAGATAAGGAACTCTGCCCGCGCTATGTGGCGAGAGTTGTGAAGAATGTAAAGATCGGTCCGTCCCCGAAATGGATGCAGCGATGCCTTGCCGCAAACGGCATCCGCCCGATCAACAACCTGGTAGATATCACAAACTATGTCATGGAAGAGTTCGGACAGCCGATGCACGCATATGATCTGGATATGATCGCAGGACGTGAGATCATTGTGCGCCGCGCGGAAAACGGAGAGAAGTTCGTGACACTCGACGGCCAGGAGCGCACGATGGATGAGAATGTCCTGATGATCTGTGATGCCGAGAAGCCGGTCGGAATCGCGGGAATCATGGGAGGCGAGAATTCCATGATCACGGATAACGTCAAGACCGTCCTGTTTGAGGCAGCATGCTTTGACGGAACGAATATCCGTCTCTCCAGCAAGCGCATCGGACTGCGGACTGACGCATCCGGAAAGTTTGAGAAAGGTCTGGATCCCAATAACGCGCTTGCGGCAATTAACCGTGCCTGCCAGCTGATGGAAGAGCTTGGCGCCGGCGAAGTCGTAGGCGGAAGGGTGGACGTATGCAGCGTGACGAGAGAGCCGTCCCGTGTGCCGTTTGAGCCGGAGCGCATCAACGCCCTGCTGGGAACAAACTTATCAGACGGGGAGATGCTCGATTACCTCGCAGGTGTGGAGCTCGCTTATGATGAGGAGACGAATGAGATCGTGGCTCCGACGTTCCGCCAGGACATCCACTGTACTGCCGATGTTGCTGAGGAAGTGGCGCGTTTCTACGGATACGACAATATCCCGACCACACTGCCGAGCGGCGAGGCCACCACAGGAAAACTGCCGTTTAAGCTGCGCATTGAGCAGGTGGCAAGAGATGTAGCTGAATACTGTGGATTCTCCCAGGGAATGTGCTACTCCTTCGAGAGCCCCAAGGTATATGATAAGCTGCTGATCCCAAAGGAAGATAAGCTGCGCCAGGCGATCACAATCAGCAATCCGCTGGGCGAGGACTTCAGCATCATGAGGACGATCTCCTTAAACGGCATGCTGACCTCCCTTGCGACGAACTATAACAGAAGAAATAAGGATGTGCGTCTGTACGAGCTGGGCAATATCTACCTGCCGAAAGCGCTGCCCCTGACAGAGCTTCCCGATGAGCGCATGATGTTCACGCTGGGAATGTACGGAGCAGGAGATTTCTTCGATATGAAGGGCGTGGTCGAAGAATTCTTTGATAAAGTCGGCATGCATCAGCGTCCGGACTACAATCCGAAGGCAGGCAAACCGTTCCTGCACCCGGGACGCCAGGCAGAGATCTGCTATGAGGGAACTGTGATCGGTTACCTGGGAGAAGTACATCCGACTGTGGCATCGAACTACGGAATCGGAACACGCGCGTATATCGCAGTTCTGGATATCCTGAATATTCTGGAATATGCGACCTTTGACCGCAAGTATACAGGAATTGCGAAATTCCCGGCCGTGACCCGCGACCTGAGCATGGTAGTGCCGAAAGAGATTCTCGTCGGACAGATCGAGCATATGATCTCACAGCGCGGCGGAAAAATTCTCGAGAGCTACAAGCTGTTTGACGTATACGAGGGAGACCAGATCAAGGAGGGCTACAAGTCCGTGGCATATTCTCTCGTATTCCGCTCACCGGAAAAGACACTCGAAGAGTCCGAGATCACTGCGGCAATGAAGAAAATTTTAAATGGGCTGCAGAGCATGGGCATTGAGCTTCGCCAGTAATTTTTAAATATCTCAGGAAACCCTGATTTCTCCGCGAAACAGGGTTTTCTTTATGGGGAAAATGGTGTAAAATAAATCCGCAGCTTCACAGAATTGTGAAGCTTACGACTGAAGATACGAAAGGGGCGACCATATGCGTCTGTATGTAATACGTCACGGAGAAACTGTCTGGAACACGGAGGGCAGACTCCAGGGACGAACCGATATTGAACTGAATGAAAACGGCATCCGCCTGGCAAGGGAGACAGCGGAAAAGATGGCGGACATTCCCTTTGACCTGGCGATCTCCAGCCCGCTGAAGCGCGCTGTGGAGACTGCGCGTATCGTGCTGGGAGACAGAGATATCCCGATCCTTTTGGATGAGAGAATCCAGGAGATCAGCTTTGGAGAATGGGAGGGACTGTGCTGCCGCGGAGATAACTATAATGTTCCCGAGGAATTTACCCTGTTTTTCAAAGACCCGTGGAATTATCAGCCTCCGAAGGGCGGAGAGACGCTTCACGAGGTCTGCGCCCGGACAAAGGATTTTTATGACGAGCTGATCAGCAAAGAGGAATATCAGGACAAGACGATCCTGATCGCAATGCACGGCTGCTCGACCCGCGCGTTCCTGCGCAGCGTCTATGAGGACAAGAATGATTTCTGGCACAGGAACGTGCCGCCGAACTGCGCGGTCAATATTCTGGATGTGCAGAACGGCAAAGCAAAGTTTGTGGCAGAGGATGTCGTATATTATGACAGGACGAAGATTAAGAATTTTTATGATATGAAGGAGAAGAAATGAAGACATCAGATTTTTATTACGACCTTCCGGAAGAGCTGATCGCTCAGGACCCGCTGGAAGACAGAAGTTCTTCGCGGCTGATGCATCTGAACAGGGAAACCGGGGAGATCAGCCATCATCACTTCCGTGAGATTCTGCAGTTCTTAAGACCGGGCGACTGTCTGGTCATCAATGACACGAAGGTAATTCCGGCACGTCTGTACGGACATAAGGAGGAGACGGGAGCGCTGATCGAGATCCTGCTGTTAAAGCGCAGGGAGAACGATATCTGGGAGTGCCTCGTAAAGCCCGGGAAAAAAGCGCGTCCCGGCGCCAGACTGACCTTCGGAAACGGCATTTTGAAGGGAGAGATCCTGGATATTGTCGATGAGGGAAACCGTCTGATCCAGTTTGAATACGAGGGAATCTTTGAGGAAATTCTCGACCAGCTCGGCGAGATGCCGCTTCCCCCGTACATTACACATAAACTGAAGGACAAAAACCGCTATCAGACCGTCTACGCGAAGAACGAGGGTTCAGCGGCAGCGCCGACCGCGGGACTGCATTTCACAAAAGAGCTTCTGGAACAGGTGGAGGCGATGGGCGTGAAGATCGCGCATGTCACGCTGCACGTCGGACTTGGCACTTTCCGCCCCGTCAAAGTGGAGGATGTCACAGAGCACCATATGCACTCTGAATTCTATGTCGTGGAGGAAGACCAGGCAGCACTGATCAACGAGACAAAGAAGAACGGCGGAAGAATCATCTCTGTGGGCACGACGAGCTGCCGCACGCTGGAATCCGCCGCGGACGAGAACGGAATTCTGCATGCCGGAAGCGGCTGGACGGAGATCTTCATCTATCCGGGGTATCAGTTCAAGATCATCGACGGACTGATTACAAACTTCCATCTGCCGGAGTCCACGCTGCTGATGCTCGTATCAGCGCTCGCCGGGAAGGAGCATATACTGGCGGCTTATGAGGAGGCAGTCAGGGAGAGATACAGGTTTTTCAGCTTTGGGGATGCGATGTTTATAGAATGACACCAAAAGTAAACTGAGCAGTTGAACTGCTTACCTTTTTAGTTTCTGTCGGAGCAGGTGTGGCTTGCCACCTCATCTGCAAATGGCTAGATAGAAATAACAAGGACAACAAATAGTCTAGTGGGTGCTTTGCCACTGTAAAAAGAAAAGAAGAAACCCTCGACTGTGTTGCCGCACGGTCGAGGGTTTTGCTCTTTAGCTATAGATATTTTCTGCTTACCTTTTGCTTACTGGCATTATAGCATATGCGGATTCTCTTTTCAATATGCAGATTTAAAAATCGTCCATAGGACCATAACTCTAAGTAGGTGCGAAAAAAATATATAGATAATCCACCGGAAGGGATGACATACGAGGACATTCGCCGCATGGACAAGGATGAGCTTCTGGATATGGATTATTTCTTAAATGAAGATGACCGTTTATCTAACATATGTTTGATGGACGTGTGTTCTTTTTTGACTCCTCCAAAAACGCAATTTCCTACAAAGTAAAAAGAAGAACTCCTCGACTGTATTGCCGCACGGCCGAGGGGTTCGCTCTTTTGCTATAGAGATATTCTGTAAGTATTCACATTATTTTACTATTGACAATACTGTGTGGCATACAGTATATTAATAACAGGAGGTGACGCTGATGGGAGAGGAAAAGGATCTGTTGTCTGCTTTGCTTTTGGAGCTTCGAAGAGGCACACTTACGATCAGCGTACTCAGTCAGCTGAAAGAGCCGAAATACGGCTATGCGCTGGTACAGAGCATGGAAGAAAAGGGCGTTGCCATCGATCCAAATACGCTGTACCCGCTGCTTCGCCGTTTGGAGAGCCAGGGCCTTTTGGAAAGCAAGTGGGAGACAAGCAGCACAAAGCCGAGGAAATATTATCAGAGAACTGAGTACGGAACAGAAATTTATAAGCAGCTGAAAACATACTGGAAGAATTTATCCGCCGGAATGGAGCGGTTGTTGAGGGAGGAAGAAGTATGACGCTGAATGAAAAAGATTATATGGACCGATATATTTACCAGGTGATTCGCCGGCTGCCCAAAGCGCAGAGGGACGAAGTGCGAATGGAACTGGAAGAGCTTATCAGCGATATGTACGCAGACAAAGGCTCTATGGAAGAGGTACTGACGCAGCTTGGAAACCCTGCGGAATTTGCAAAACAGTATCAGAACGGCCAGCAATACCTGATCGGGTCGGAATACTTTGAAACGTATCTGTGGTTTGTCAAAATCGTCCTGATCTGCGCTGCCGTACCGATTCTGGTCATTTCTCTTGTAAATGCTATAGGAGAGATGCCTGCTGCTTCTTGGAATGCCGCTTCTGTCATTATCCGTGCGATAGTGGACGGCCTGACCGCAGGGATTACCGATGCTCTGCTTTCCTGTATATCTGCTTTCGGCGCGGTGACTTTGATATTTGCCGTCATGGAGCGGAAAAAGATTCAGCTTGAGATGAAGAAGGCGGAAAAATGGTCAGTGGAGAAATTGTCCGAAGACCGGAAAACAGCGGAGTCCAGATGGACGCCGAAATTCCTGGAACCTGTACCGGATAAAAAAGCGCTTATCAGCCGGGGCGACAGCATTGTAGGCATTGTGTTTATTGTAGTTTTCTGTGTACTGCTGATTTTTTCCCCGCATTTCTTCGCGGCGATTATCACGGAAGACAAAACAGTGACGACAGTACCGATCTTTAATCTTGAACAGTGGGGAACTATTCTTCCTGTCTTCATATTAAGTCTGCTGATAGGTCTTGCTGATGAGGTTTTACGCCTGGTAGTCGGAGTTTACTGCAAGCTGGTAATGATCAGCAATGTGGTGTGCGGAATCATACAGATCGTGCTGAGCGCTGTTGTATTGAAGGTGCTTCCGCTCTGGAATCCCAATTTTGTGACGGATCTTGAACGGACGCTGGGTGATAAAGCGAATTCAGGGGCAGAATTTCTCACGCGCTGGAATGCCGATATGGTATCCAATGGATTTCTTGCTTTTATTATTGTGATTACCCTGCTGGAGATCGGTGTGACGGTCTATAAGACGTTCCGTTATGGGGCTTCTGTGAAAAAGGAAATGACTGACTAATGAGAAAAATCAGAATTAGTCCCTCTCCGCTAAGGCGGGGAGAATGACACGAACAGGCAGAGCAGAAAAAGACCAGAGACAGCTCATTCTATTTTATGTGGGAGGAAGATATCATGCCATTATTTGATAACGAAAATCGAATCTTACAGATCGAAACAGAAAAAGAGGAAATTTTTCAGCATATGGAAAACCCTCTGATCAGTCAGCCATTTACGGAAGACTTTGCCAAGAGGTTTTCATGGAGTACAAACGCCATCGAGGGGAATACCCTGTCACTGGAAGAGACGATCGCAGTGCTCGATTACGATGAAGTGAGATCGAACCATACCTATTCCGAATATACGGATGCGAAAAATGCCTACTATGCAATCCGGGAAATGCTTCTTCCATTTGCGAAGACAGCCATTGATGAAGAGTGGGTCAAGAAAGCAAACGGCTATATCCGGCATATGCAGGGAGAGTATAGGGAGACCACCGTTTACATTGGGAATCTGTCAGAAGCTGTATATTATCCGCCGGATCCACAGGATATTCCGGCGCTTATGAAAAACTGGATTAGGGAGACGAATATAGAGGCAGTGACAGTGAAAGAGATTTTTGAAAAGATCGCAGCCAGTCATATCCGGCTTGAACGGATCCACCCTTTTTCAGATGGAAATGGCAGAACCGGGAGGATGATCATTAACCAGCAGTTGATCAATAACGGTTTCCTGCCTGTCTCAATCCCGCCGACCGGAAAGTACAGAGAAGCATTTAGAAGATATGACAAAAGGGAAGATCTTTCAGAAATGGTCTACGTTTTGTTAAAAAGTGAACTGGAATCTTTTGACAGAGTCCGCAGTCTGGCTTTAAAACTTTCCAAAGACCGGGAGAAACAGAAAAAAGAAATGAAACATTTGCAAAACAGATAGAATAATTTTGGACAGTAGAAATTTACATCCTAAAGGAATAGATTTCTACTGTCCTTTTTGTAGGCTTTATAGTATAAACAAATTAGGTCTATTTTTTGATTCACGTGCCTTATTGGATAAGGGCAGCGTGATAAAGCTTTTCAAAGTACGAATTACTTTCCATCAACTCATCAAAGCTTCCGACACCTACAATATCCCCATCTTTGAATACTACAATACGGTCAAATCCTCTGATGGAGTCGAGGCGATGCGCAGTGGCGATAACAGTTGTGTCATGCAAGTATGCTATTACCTCATTCATCACCTTTTCCTCTGTCAGGTTATCCAGTGCAGAGGTAGCCTCATCTAAAACTACAATGTCGGAATTTTGAAACCATATTCTTGATAAGGCAAGACGCTGTTTTTCGCCGCCGGAAAGCGAAGAGGCTTTTTCTCCAATTGGAGTATCTGTACCGTTAGGCAGAGATTGAATCAGTGAAGTCAGCTGCACCTTATCAAGTGCCATGAACAGATCCTTCATCGGCACATCCCGGTCAAATACCATGTTTTCTTTTATTGTTCCGTCAAAAACCGGAGCATCCTGTGATAAATAAGTGATTCGGCTGTACAGAGCATTTAATGCAATCTGTGACAGAGGATGCCCGTCTAAAATAATCTGTCCGTTTTCGTATTTCAGCAGGCCGACCAACAGCTTAATCAATGTTGATTTTCCAGAACCGGATTCTCCGACAAAAGCAATCTTTTCGCCCTTACGGATTAGGAGATTAACGTGATTCAGCACTTGTCGCTCTCCATAAGAAAACGACAGATCCCTCACACATATTTCTCCCGAAAAACTTTTCGGGCGGATTCCGCATTCAAGTTGATCATCCTCTTTCAGATTTAGAAAATCTTCAAACCTTCTATAAGCTGTTTTATCCAATTTATATTGAACATAAAGCACATTGAAAATCGCGATGGGTGTATACGCATTATCAATCAAAGTAATCAGCGTAACAACAGAACCAATTGACAAACTTTGTACTTGCCGCGCATAGAACAAAATTCCAATATCCAGGCATGCCACTAACAATGCAAATATTGTGAAAAAGGCTTCGTGGATCATGGTCATCTTTGTTTTGGAAGCAACGATATCCTTTCTGGCGGCAGCAGATTTCTTTGCTTCATGCGGAAACTGACGTGCCATACGAAACACAAGCATTTCTGTAAACCCACGCACTAAAAAGCGATTTAATGCTTCTTCATTGTTCAGTATCTTTTCCTTTATTTGATACAGGAACTTCAACAGCAGGTTTGTAACAATAAAAATGATAACGTAGCCAACCAAAAGGATTAAAGTAGTTCGCCGATTAATTCTGCAGATAAAATATATGCTGAACAGTATCGTTGGAAGCAATTCACGAATGATTCGGAACCAAAAATCAAATACAACGCCTTTTCCGGCATTTGCGCCATTTTCGATTCTCTGTATCAATTTACCTGTTCCTATTCGCTGGTATTCCTGATAATCGATTCTGCTGATTTTCTGCAAAGCCAACAGTTTAAAATCAAGAAAGATACCGTGTTCCAATTTTTTGCCCGGATATTCTTCTGCATAGTTCATACTGTATGAAGTCAGAAGTATGATTCCGTAACAACCTAACTCGGTCAGCGAAAGCGTTTGGTCCGTCAGGCCATCAATCACTCTCTGAAAGAAATGAGCTTTGAAATTAACCATGAAAGCATTGAACAGACCGATTGCCATATAGGCAAAAGCCAATCCCTTGTTCCTGTTTAAAACTTGTATAATATTGTCCATAACTGTACTCCCTGGTGCTGGTTTTAATAAGCGTATTTTCAACATAGTCAGTACAGTTGTGACTGCCAGCAAGTTTAATCTTCCTCAGCACAATCTGCTGACAGTTTACGTCAACTGTACTGAGTAGTTACCTCGCATAAATGTCATAAAGGACACACCTCCATCAAAGTGTATATTTTTTATTCAGAAGGTTACACCTAGTAGCATAATATCTTTCTCACTCCGGAAAAAGACTTTTTTGTACTTATATCTTAATACGCTATTGCTGATTGTCAATAGCTTTTTCAGGTTTAAAGACAATTAAGAATAGAATTTTATTTTTTGCTAAAGTGCAGGTAATTCCCTGCTTTCGTTTTTTCAATAATGAGAAGATTCTTGCCATTTGTGTGACAATATGTATAATGGAGATAGAAAAGCACAACAGGAGGGGACCTATATGAACTTTGTCATCGAACATTTATCAAAGCATTTCGAAAAAAAGGAAGTCCTGCGGGATATCAGTTTTACTTTTGAGAGCGGGAAGATCTACGGACTTCTGGGGCGTAACGGTGCGGGCAAGACGACGCTGTTCAACTGCCTGAACCGGGATATCAAGACAGACGGAGGTGAATTCTGGCTTGAGGAAGATGGTATTCGGCGGGAAGTCACGGCGGAAGATATCGGATATGTATTATCGACTCCTACGGTTCCGGAATTTCTCACCGGAAGAGAGTTTCTGAAGTTCTTTCTGGATATCAATGAGAAGAGTATCCAAAGCCCGAAAACGATCGACGAATATTTCGATGACGTGAGTATTGCGGCTGAAGATCGGGATAAGCTGCTCAAGGACTATTCCCACGGCATGAAGAATAAGATGCAGATGCTGATCAATATGATCGCGCGCCCGGCGGTGCTTCTGCTGGACGAGCCGCTGACTTCTCTGGATGTTGTGGTGGCAGAGGAAATGAAGCAGCTGCTGCGTTCACTGAAGCAGGAGAGGATTACGATTTTTTCCACTCATATTATGGATCTGGCGCTGGATCTGTGTGATGAGATCGTGCTTTTGAATCACGGGGAGCTGGAGAGGGTGGATAAAACGAATCTGGACAGTCACGAATTTAAAGAGAAGATCATTGCAGCGCTGCGGGAGGAAGATCATGAATAAGACACTTCGAATATCATTTTCTCTCCGGAATACATACCGGGTGAATTCTATCCTGTACTCCTTAAAGCAGCTCCCTCTGATCAAGCGGCTGCTGCCGCAGGCGCTCTACAGCGTGCGCGGGCTGAAGATTTTTGCAAATATTCTTTCCGGAATCTGGGAAGTGATCTCAGTGTTTCTGGGAAAGTTCCTGTACCTCATAATAATGGTTGTCGGCATCGGATCGCTGTATCAGGGCGTGCCTGCCGGACAGGTGTATCTGCATATCCTGCTGCTCTTAACGGTGATCGGTTCGTTCATGAACACGCATATGTTCAATCCCACGCGGGATAAATACTACGCCATGATCCTGATGCGGATGAATGCGAGAGAGTATACGCTGGTCAATTATTTCTATGCGATTTTAAAAGTGATCGCAGGTTTTCTTCCGTTTACAATTCTGTTCGGACTGGATGCGGGGGTTCCGTTCTGGCTGTGCGTATTGCTGCCGTTTTCGATTGCCGGCGCCAAGATGGCGGTGGCGGCTTACACCCTGTGGGAATACGAGAACCGGAAAAAGGTCTACAATGAAAACAGGATGCAGAAGTATGTCTGGCTGTGCGCGGGAGTCCTGCTGGCAGCTGCCTACGGCCTGCCCGCGGCGAAGGTTACGATTCCGCAGCCTGCAGTGGGAGTACTGCTGATTCTCTTTGCCGCAGCAGGCGCGGTTGGGATGAGAAAAATACTGACCTTTGAAAAATACCGTCAGATCAATCAGGAGATGCTGGCGGATATGATGAACCAGATGGACACCGCGGCGCAGGTTGTGCAGAAGCAGAGCCAGAAGTCGATCAGCACAGACACTGGGATTACAAGCAATAAGAAGGGATTTGAGTATCTCAATGAGCTGTTTGTCAAGCGGCACAGGAAGATTCTCTGGAAATCCTCCAGACGCCTTGCGGTGATCGCCCTCATTATGTTTGCCGGCATGCTGCTCGCATGCGGAGTCAGCCCTGCGTTCAGAACACGGACGAATGAGATTTTGATGGTCTTTCTGCCATACTTTGTTTTTATTATGTACGCGATCAACCGGGGAAATGATTTTACCAGGGCTCTGTTTATGAACTGTGATCACAGCCTGCTGACGTATTCCTTCTACAAGCATCCGGGCATGGTGCTGCAGCTTTTCCGGATTCGTTTGAGGGAGATCATAAAAGTTAATTTGCTCCCGGCTTTTGTGATTGGGGCAGGGCTCTGCGCGCTTCTGTACGTGTCGGGCGGAACGGATCACCCGATTGATTACGCGGTGCTTTTTGTATCGATCCTGTGCATGAGTATATTTTTCTCGATTCACTATCTGACGGTCTATTATCTGCTGCAGCCATACAATGCGGGGACTGAGATCAAGAGCGGAACGTATCAGATCGTGATGTCTTTTACGTACTTTGTATGCTTCTTTTTCATGCGGGTGCGTCTGCCCATACTGGCGTTTGGGCTTGGCTGCATTGCCTTCTGTGTATTGTATTCAATTGCGGCATGTATACTGATTTACAAATTTGCCCCCAGAACTTTTAGGCTTCGCGCCTAAAGAGACGGGGAAATCCCAATGTACGGTTGACTTTGCGCCGCCGCCGCTGTATGCTTTGAAGGGAACAGCACAGCTATTTGCAGACAGGAGAATGTGATTATGGAAAGAAGAAAACTGGACAGGAATGGGTTTCTGAGGGAATACAATATAACGGAGGAAGAATTTGCCGCGGCTGACTTGCCGTGGGAGGAACTGGAGGCAATCTATGAGGATTATACAGCAATCCAGGAGCATCTGACGGAGATCGGAAAGGACTTTGTGGACGCGTATCTGTATGACATTGAGCGTGCGGGAATTCACTCCTACCGTTATCGAACTAAGGAGCCGAGGCATCTGCTCGAAAAGATCCTGCGCAAGCGCAGGGAAGATAAGGCAAAATTTGCTTATATCAACCGAGAGAATTACCATAAATACATGACGGATTTAATCGGTATCCGCGTGTTCTTCCTGTACCGGGAGGATTGGATCCACTTTCACAAATATATCACCAGCGTGTTTGAGAACAATCCGGATATCTATGTGACAGACCGTATCCGTGACTTTGATGAGGATGAGAGTCATTATTATATCGCGGAGCGCCCCAAGGTCTATAAGCGCGCGGGGGACAGCAGGATTTATGACGAGAAGCTTATCGATATCAAGTCTGACGGGATCTACCGCTCGCTGCACTATATTGTCAAATTCAAGGGATACTACGTGGAAATTCAGGGCAGAACGCTGTTTGAGGAAGGGTGGAGCGAAATTGACCACGACATTGTCTACCCGTATTTTAAGAACGATGAGATGCTCAAAGATTTTTCCACGCTGCTGAACCGCCTGTCGGGCATGGCGGACGAGATGAGCTCCTATTTCCGGAGGATGCGCAGCACAAAAGAAGAGTGGGAGCGCGCGCTCCGGAAGATGCAGGAGCTGGCGGATGCCTGCGAAGATACGATAAAGCAGGAACCGCGTTAAAAATCATTGCAGATCAGATCCGACGCCGCGCGTTTTCCGCGGCTGACTGCCCGGGACGGCGATTGCGGGCGCATAGGTCCCGGTTTGGGAACGAAGCCTGGGAGAAGGAGTTTTCTCAGGCGGTTTTTCTTTAAATCCCTGCCGATAAAGACACTTCTGGCATCCATGCCGCCGGAGAATCCCGTGATGGAATACCGCTCGCCCACCACATCGAACTTCAGGAAACAGCCGCCCGCCCGGATGACGCCCTTGGCGCGGCAGATATCGCCGTATTCGCCGCGGATCAGATCTTCAAGAAAGACGATCAGATGACTGCTCCCGGGAAGCGCAGTGCCGGAAAGCCCCAGGTTATCGAGATCTGCGGCTTCCTCGCGCTGCGGCGGAAGGATCGCTCCGCTGAAATCTCTTCGAAGCAGCAGCTCCCACCAGTCCGGATCCTGCAGGGAATAGTGGGTGGAGAGAATCTCGGCGCCGGAGTTTAATTCTCTCAGCCGGCCGACAAGAGGAGCCGCATCCCCGGGGGATGTCCATGGGTTCTTGGAGATCACGATTGTCCCGGCGCAGCGGATCTGGTCCTCGAAGATTTCGCCGTACTCCGCCATACAGCGGTCGTATGTATATGCGTCCACGATCGTCACCGGACTTAACAGGGAGATGCGCTCGTAGGCGATCTGCTGAATATTGCGGATAACATTTGACAGGACGCCGACGCCGGTAGGCTCCACGATCAGGTAATCCGGATCCAGGGTATTGGCGATCGTGAGGACAGAGGAGGCGAAATCTGATTTTGTGGAGCAGCAGATACACCCCTCGGTCAGCTCCCAGATATTGAGCTGCTCCTGGCCCAGAAGTCCGCCGTCAATGGGAATTTCCCCGTATTCATTTTCCATAACCACGAAATCGCGGTTTGTCTTCTTTGCCATTTCTTTGATAAATGTCGTCTTGCCCGCGCCCAGAAAGCCGGATATGATCAGTATCTTCATGATAAGCCTCCAAAATAAATGTGCGAAAGCCGCCCCATTCGGCAGTGGAATGGGGCGGCTTATCCGTTATACATATCAGTCTTCGATCTTCACCACAGGTTTGATCAGATCTCTCGGTTTGTCGCGCATCATGAACAGCGCTTCTTCCAGATGATCCCATCCCTCGAAAATGTGGGAGCAGAGCGGATGCACATCCAGGCGTCCTGCAGCTACGAGAGCGCCCAGCTTCTCCATGCGAAGTCTTCCGCCCGGCATCAGTCCGCCGTTGATCTGCTTGTGTCCCATGCCGACACCCCATTCCGCGCGGGGAATATTTACATATGTTCCGCTTCCGAGGTAATTGACATTGCCGATCTTTCCGCCGGGCTTTAAGCATTTGACTGCGGACTCAAAGGTCTCGCATCCGCCGCCGGCAACGATGACTTTATCAACGCCCTTGCCGTCGGTCATGGCAAGAACCTGGTCCTCGATGGTGCCGTCCTTGTAGCTGATAAAATCAGAAGCGCCGTAGCCCTTCGCGGCTTCCACGCACACAGGTCTGGTGCCGACTGCTATAATTCTGGAGGCTCCGCGCATATTCGCTCCCGCAACGGACATCAGCCCGACAGGTCCGATGCCGATAACCAGAACGGTATCGCCGAACTGTACGTCCGCCAGCTCTACGCCGTGAAATCCTGTGGGAACCATATCTGAGAGCATGCAGGCGTCTACAGGGGAAATGTTGGACGGAAGATGCGCCAGGTTTCCGTCAGCGTCGTTTACATGGAAGAATTCAGAGAATACGCCGTCTTTGAAGTTGGAGAACTTCCAGCCTGCCAGCATACCGCCTGAGTGCATCGAATAACCTGCCTGAGCTTCCAAGGAATTCCAGTCGGGTGTAATGGCGGGAACCAGAACCCGGTCGCCCGGTTTGAAATCCTTTACCAGAGAGCCGACTTCCACGACCTCTGCGCAGCACTCGTGACCGAGAATCATATTGTGGCGCTCGCCGATGGCGCCTTCCCATAACGTATGGACATCAGATGTACAGATTGCGACTGCCAGCGGTTTGCAGATCGCGTCCATGGGGCCGCAGGCGGGACGTTCTTTCTCAATCCATCCGGATTCGCCGATTTTCAGCATTGCATAACCTTTCATAGCTGTTTACCTCCCTATATTTTTTATAAAATTTGAGTGTTCACTTCTGATGGTAACATAAATTCTTAGATAATACAATCAGAATCCTTGTAAAATCGGAAAAATATGAAAATAACGCCAAAACACGCCAAACATTCTGCATAAAACCGCACTGCATGACAGTACGGGCTGAACAGTTTTCTGAAGTTGGCTCTTTTGCGTCGAATACTGTTGAAATTTTTTCTGTGATGTGCTAAATTAACCATCATAAAGGACGTGGAAAATTTTGGAAAAATAAAACCATTACCGGGGGGATAGAAATGGTACGGGAGTATCTGGAACAGGATGTGTACGAAGCCCTGCAGGAGAGGCTGCGATTCATTTTTGAAGAATTTGACAATGTTTACATTTCCTTTTCAGGCGGAAAGGACAGCGGGCTGCTTCTGAATCTCGTGCTGGATTTCCGGAAGAAGTATTATCCGGGAAGGAAGCTCGGCGTGTTTCATCAGGATTTCGAGGCGCAGTATACAGTGACGACAGAGTATATAGAGAGAACCTTTGAGCGCATCCGTGATGTGGTGGAGCCATACTGGGTATGTCTGCCGATGGCAACGCGTACGGCACTCAGCAGCTATGAGATGTACTGGTACCCCTGGGACGATACGAAGAAGGAACTCTGGGTGCGCGAGATGCCGAAGAAAGATTATGTGATCAACCTGGAGAATAATCCGATCACCACCTACCGCTACCGGATGCATCAGGAAGACCTGGCAAAGCAGTTCGGAAGATGGTACCGCAAATCCCATAAGAACAGGAAGACGGTCTGCCTGCTCGGCATGCGCGCGGACGAGTCGCTGCAGAGATACAGCGGGTTTGTGAATAAGAAGAACGGCTATAAGGGAGAGTGCTGGATCGGTCAGCAGTTTAAGGACGTCTGGTGCGCGTCTCCGCTGTATGACTGGAGCTCCCAGGATGTCTGGCACGCAAATTATCTGTTCGGATACGATTACAATAAGCTGTATGACCTTTACTATAAGGCAGGGCTGAAGATCACCCAGATGCGCGTGGCGTCGCCTTTCAACGATTATTCGAAGGACGCGCTGAATCTCTACCGGGTGATTGACCCGGAGATCTGGACGAAGCTGGTCGGAAGAGTGCAGGGCGCGAATTTTACCAGTATTTACGGGCGCACAAAGGCTATGGGCTACCGCAGCGTCACGCTGCCGGAAGGGCATACCTGGAAGTCATACACGCAGTTTCTGCTGGACACGCTGCCCACGCGGCTGCGCAACAATTACATCCGAAAGTTCAACACCTCCATTCAGTTCTGGCATGAGACCGGAGGAGGGCTTGACGAGGAGACGATCCGCGAGCTGGAGGAACACGGCTACCAGATCCGCAGAAACGGGGTATCCAACTATACGCTGAACAAGAAGTCGCGGATTATTTTTATCGGAAAGATTCCGGATCACACGGACGATATCAAGTCTACGAAGGATATTCCAAGCTGGAAGCGGATGTGCTACTGTATCCTGAAGAATGACCACACCTGTCGGTTCATGGGATTTGGCCTGACGAGAGAGCAGAAGAAGCGTGTGGATTTGATAAGAGAAAAATATAAGAGTATAGAGGAGTTGGATTATGGATTATAAAAGTCCGGTTTACAATGTAACCGCGGTGCCGATTGAGAAGATACAGCCCAATACCTATAACCCCAACGCGGTTGCGCCTCCGGAGATGAAGCTGCTCTATGAGAGCATTAAGGCGGACGGCTATACCATGCCGATCGTGTGCTACTATGCGAAGGCGGAGGACAGCTACATCATCGTGGACGGATTTCACCGCTACCGGGTTATGCTGGAGCACCCTGATATCTACGAGAGAGAGCACGGGATGCTGCCCGTATCGGTGATCAAAAAGCCGCTCGATCAGAGAATGGCGAGTACAATCCGCCATAACCGCGCAAGGGGAAGCCATGATGTGGAACTGATGAGCAATATCGTCAAGGAGCTTCATGAGCTCGGAAGATCTGACGCGTGGATTTCAAAGCACCTGGGAATGGACAGAGACGAGATCCTGCGTCTGAAGCAGATTACGGGGCTTGCGGCGCTGTTTAAGGATGTGAAGTTCGGGAAAGCGTGGCAGCCCGCGGAAGAAACAGACAGTGAAAAGAAGTAAGAGATGCAGAAAGCACCGGATGCAGAAGCGATTGCTCTGCACCGCGGTGCTTATTAAAATTCTTTAGATCTCAGCCAGCTTCAGCAGCTCCGGAACCTTGGACTCCCAGCCAAGAGCCATGATATGTACGCCCTGGCAGTACGGCTTGCACTCCTTGATGATGCGCGCCGCGATCTCCACGCCGGTGATTCCCGCTTTGGTCTTTTCTTTGTCCTTTTTGAGCTCCTCGATCATTTCCTCAGGTACATGAACGCCTGCTACGTTGTTGTTCATGAATCTTGCCATACCCACAGACTTCGGAATGATAATGCCGACCTGAACCGGCTTGCCGAACTGTTTTGCCTTCTCCATGAACTTGATGAACTTCTCAGGCTCGAAGACAGCCTGTGTCTGGAAATAATCTGCTCCTGCGCGGACCTTGCGCTCCATCTTAGCGAGCTGTGCGTCCACAGAGTCGCTGCACGGGGATACGACTGCACCCTTTGCGAAAGACGGCGGCTCGCCGATTAACGGATTACCTCCGAGGTCCACACCCGCCTCAAGCTGCTTCACTGTATGAATCAGAGAAACGGAATCCAGGTCAAAGACCGGTTTTGCCTGCGGATGGTCGCCCATCTTCGTGTGATCGCCTGTCAGAAGCAGCAGGTTCTCAATGCCGAACATCGCAGCGCTTAACAGGTCGGACTGCAGCGCGATGCGGTTTCTGTCGCGGCAGGTAAGCTGGAAAATCGGGGTGAGCCCCTCGTCCTTCAGAGCCTTGCACATCGCGAGAGAGCCAAGGCGCATTACGGAGGACTGATTATCTGTCACGTTCACCGCGGTAATTCCGCTTAAATACGTCTTCGCCTCCTCGATCAGATGCTCCACATGAAATCCTTTCGGCGGTCCAACTTCCGCAGAAACAACAAATTCACCACGTTCAAATAACTCAGTAATTTTCATATCACATTGCTCCTAATCGTATATTTTTATCTCCCGCCGCCTGCGTAAGAGACGGCGGAAACTTATATTTATTCAGCAGAAACCTCATCGTCGGTTGCAAAATTGCGCACCTGCGTCGGGCACTTCAGCACGTCGAGACGTCCAATCGCCTCTAAGCGGCGGTAAATGCGCTCCCAGCCGCACTCCATACTGCTGTCCACTTCGCACATGCCGTCTTTTGCGCCGCCGCACTGACCGTTTACGAGGCTCTTGGAACATGCCGTGATCGGACAGATGCCGCCGGTCAGGTTCAGATAGCACTCGCCGCACTGGTCGCACTTGTACTCCAGAGGCGTCACGCCCTGGAAGCCCGGCAGACGGCAGGTGTCGCAGCCTGCGTAAACAGCCTTCTCCTCAAGATAGGACGCAATCGTCTGTACGCCCACGCCGCAGGAAAATACGAGAACCGCGTCGGCAGCTTCGATCTCGCCCGCGTGCTTTTCAAGACGGAGCTTCATATTGTCGGGATTGCATATGTAGTCGGTTGTCATGATGCCGGTCACATTTCCGGAAGCGGAGAGTTCTGCTTCGAGTTCACTGATCTCTTTCTCCGGGAAATGCACTTCCTTACATCCGATGCAGTTGATGATAAAAACTTTCTTGCCATCCACAAGGGATGCGATCGTCTCTCTTGGCTTTAATTCAGTAATTAACATATCACTTCATCCCCCTTACTGCAGTCTTGCCGGCTTTGATCTTGCTGACTAACGGGATCTTGGAGGAACAGATATACTCACAGCATCTGCACTCAATACAATCCATCACATTCTTTTCCTTCATGCCCTGCCAGTTCTGCTCATCCGCAAACTTGGCAAAATACAGAGGAGAAAGCTCCATCGGACAGACATCCATACAGCGTCCGCACTTGATACACGGCTGCTCAACGGTATGGTCTGTGTCGATGGCGATAATGCCGTTGGAACCCTTCATGATCGGAACATCGAGATCGGAGAGATCGAAGCCCATCATCGGTCCGCCTGCCTTGAACGTGACGTCATCCCCTGTCACGCCGCCGCAGTAGTCAACCAGCTCTTTTGTGCTGGTACCGATCTTCACGATAAAATTGCCCGGATTCTTCAGGCGCTCGCCTGTGACAGTCACCACGCGCTCCACTAACGGCATACCGCGCAGAATAGCATCTGCAATCGCCTTCGTGGTGCTGATGTTGCCGACTACGCATCCTACGTCTGCCGGAAGTCCGCCCTGCGGAACCTGCCGCTTCAGTGTGCGTTTGATCAGCATCTTCTCAGCGCCCTGCGGATACTTTGTCTTTGCCACAGATACCTCGATATTGTCATAGCCTGCGGTCTTCTCCTTCATGAGTTCGATCGCATCCGGCTTGTTGTCCTCAATGACGATGATGCCCTTCTCGGCGCCAGTCGCCTTCAACATTGCCTGAAGTCCGAAGATTACATCGTCCGCATACTCAAGCAGAACTCTGTGGTCTGCGGTCAGCAGCGGCTCGCACTCACAGCCGTTTAAGAGAATTGTGTCAACCGGCTTGGCGGGCTTTAACTTCACGGAAGTCGGGAAACCTGCGCCGCCCATGCCGACGATTCCAGCCTCCTTGATAATCTCTACGATCTCATCCGGAGTCAGGCTGTCGAGATCGCCGTGCGGCTTCACAGACTCATGCAGCGTATTCTTGCCGTCGGAGCGGATCACAACAGAGAGACACTCGCCTCTTGTCGCGTGTCCGCGATTCTCGACTGCGATCACGGTACCGCTCACGCTGGAGTGTACAGAGCTGCTGATAAAGCCTGCCGCTTCGCCGATCTTCTGTCCGACCTGCACAGTATCGCCGACCTGCACGATCGGGTTTGCCGGAGCGCCCGCATGCATGGACAGCGGAATCACAACAACTTCCGGATCCGGGAAGCGCTTCAGTGCCAGATGCTCGGTAAATTCCTTGCGCTCTGCCGGATGCACGCCGCCGTAGTAACCGTCCAGACGGTTCTCGCGGATAGATTTAACATAATTGCTTACATACTTATAGTCCACTTTGGAGTAATCGCGAAGCTGAACCGGCTGGTTTAAGAACTCCTCAAGGCGTCCCTGTTTTGCCAGTCTCTGGTAAATCTTCTCCCATGCGCAGTCTTTGCTGCTGTCCACTTCGCATTTGCCGTCCTTCGCGCCGCCGCACTGTCCGTTGACCAGGCTCTTGGAGCAGTCAACGATCGGACAGATGCCGCCGGTGATATTCAGATAGCACTGCGCGCACGCGTCACACTTCCGCTCTGTCAGCGCCATACCGTGATATCCCGTATAATTCAGTGAATTGCTTGCAGCGTATACCGGTTTGCCAGCCAGATCCGCCACCGTCTGGATACCCAGTCCGCAGGAGATTACAAATATATTTTCCGTACCTTCCGGAATCATATCCTGCAGTTTTTTCTCTGTCTGGGTTTTATTGCACAAAAAATCAACCCGTGCACTGCCTGTAACGGTCTTTCCGTTTTCAGCGGCAAGCTTCTCGAACTCGCCGCACTCCGGTTCGTCAATTGTTTCAAATTTCTTGAAGCACTTGTTGCAGGCAATGATGAACAGGTTGTCCTTGCCGTCCAGCAGTGACAGCAGTTCATCATTCTTTTTTAACTTATACTTGGTATAGTTTTCCAATTGCTCACCTTCCTTGTAGAATTGATCTGCGGGCCGGATTCTTATCTGTTTTTGCTGATATAAAACAAATAATACAGCTCGCAATCGCTGCAACTATAATAACACACATTAACTAAATTATCTAGTCTAAACATGCGTTTCCTGTAGAAAAAGCAATGCTGTACCGGGAACGGCAGGGGAGAGGGCTGTACAGTATATACAACCGTCCGCCAGGGGCAGACACGGTTGCCTGACTGCAGGATATCCGATATAATTACTATGACACTCCGCCGCCGAACAGGCGGCATGAATTCAGGGACGCCCAATGCACCTGCCGGATGTTCATGGGCAGTGATACCCATACGGTCAGGTGCATGAAGGATTATTATTGATGACAATACGCTGAGCGTCAATATCACGCGCATCCGCGCCAAGCTGAAAAACATCGGCGGGGAAGAGCTCATCCGCACGAGAAGGGGGCAGGGGTATCAGATATGAATCACATGCTGTATCATTATTTATAAGACAGAAGCGTCGCCCTGATGGCGCGCGCGTTTGCCGCGGCAGCGTGCGCGGCCTACCTGTATCTATGCCGCGTGCAGACGGACGTGATTACGGTTCTGCTCATAAGCTGGGCAGCGGCTGAGGCGGCTGCGCTGACCGCCGGATACCTCCGCCGCAGGTCATACTTCCGGGAAATCTTCGGAACACTGGAGCGGCTTGACAAAAAATATCTGATCTCGGAACTGCTGCCTCCGTCCGCAAGATTGGAGGATCAGCTTTACCGTGAGATCCTGTACCGCTCGGGCAAATCCGTGATCGAGGAAGTGCGGCGCCTGGAGCGGGAGCACAGAGAATACAGAGAATTTATCGAGAGCTGGATACACGAGGCAAAGGTACCGCTGACTAATATCGGGCTGCTCAGCGCGGGGGAGTCCGGCAGCGCCTTCCGGGAAATCAGGGAAAAAGAATTCGGCATATATATGCTGCTCGGCTTTCGCAAGAAGCAGATCGCGCGTCTGTTTTTGATGGAAAATATGGTGCTCGGCGCGGCGGCGCTCGTCATCGGCACGGTGCCGGGAATCTTTTTTCAGCAGGTTCTGACCTCCGCAATCTACGGAATTCTGGAGACGGAATATACGATTCATTTCTCCTGGGATATCAGGACGTTCGCGGTGACGGCGGGAGTGTACGCGGGAGCGTACGTTCTGGCGCTCTTCAGAAACCAGGCGAGATTCCGGCGCATGGACATCCGGGAGCTGGTGGACCGCGAACACGAAAATGAGAAGGAAATCCGCACAGGAAAGGGCAGAGCGGGCTGGATCTTCTTTGCGGCGGCAGCCTACATACTGGCGTTTGGATGGATGCTCTATGGAGGAAGGATTACGCAGGATACTGTATATCCGCTCATCCTGGGACTGCTCGCGGCGGTCTATCTGCTGTATGCCGGGCTGGCGTCGTTTCTGGTTCGCTATATCAGGCATCAGGGCGCGCTTGTGTGGAGAGGGACGAATCTCTTTGTGCTTCGCCAGCTCTCCGGCAAGGTCCGCACCATGCGCTTTACGATGGGAACGCTGACGATTCTGTTCGCTGCTGCGCTGGTCGGCACTTCATGCGCGCTGATGCTCAACCGGTATCAGATGACGCAGGGAGATGAGAAATTTCCGTTTGACGCCGAATCTATCATCAGGATCCGGAGTATTCTTTTGAGGGGGAGCGGCAGGCGCTGCTGGAAAATACAGACCATGCCGCGGTCTATACGTATCAGATCTATCAGAACGGGACACAGGACTGGAATCAGTATCTGACGGAACACTACGCTTCCGCTGAACGCGGGGATTTCTTCCGGTATGATACTTATATGAAGCTGAGCGACTATAACGCGCTGCGGGAGATGCTCGGATATGAGAAGATTGGTCTGGGAGAGAGGGAGTATCTGCTCCAGGCAAAGGAACGCATTGTGCGGGCTGCAGAGGAGATGACCGGACAGACGGTCAAAATCGGAGGAGTTTCCTATAAATATGCGGGATGCGAAACGATCGGATTTGAACAGAACGGACACAACGGAGCGGACTATCTGCTCGTAGTGCCGGATGATGCGGCAGAAGAAATGACGCCGTACTACAGCCTCTGCATGGCGATGTTTGAGGGGAAGGCTCCGGAGGATTTGGAGGAAAAGCTGTACGAGGCAGACGGTCTGTCAGCCGGAAGCGTATCGGCCCAGGGGCAGGATTCTGCCGACCGCGGAGTCGGGACAGATACGTTTTACAGTTCCAACAGTACGATCTTTATCCGGGATACAGAGATTTACCAGATGCGTTTTATGATGTCAGTCGTGATGTTTCCGCTGTTTTATATCGGCCTGGTCTTTTTGTGCACCGCTCTTACGGTGCTTGCCGTCCAGCAGCTCTCCGACTCTGCGGCAAATCGCCGCAGGTACGGAATTCTGCAAAATATGGGACTCACGGAGCGTGAGCTCTCACGCACGGCGTTTCGGCAGACCGCGCTGTATTATCTCTGCCCGTTTATCGGGGCGCTGCTGCTCGGAGGAGAGATCTCCCTATATATAGGTAGGAACTTCCTTTTGTATTCCGGAGTCATGGACGCCATGTGGTCGTACTTCGGAAAAGCGGCGCTGCTGTTCGGGATTGTGTGTCTTCTGTACTTTGGCATCACCTGCGTGGAATTCAACCGCAGGAGAAAGGAACAGATCTAGACGCTACTCAGTCCGGAGCGCAATGACCGGATCTTTCAGCGCAGCCTTTTTCGCCGGAAGGAGTCCTCCGATCACTGTAATCACGATACTGATCGCAATGAGGACTGCTGCGGACGATGCGGGAAGTGAAACATCGGGTTTGACATGGAACTTCCGCGGGTGATGTACTGCGGAAGCGAGCCGTTTCTGGAACAGGTATGGATCAACCTGATTGACAATGCCATCAAGCATTCGCCAAAGGGCAGCAGTATTCGGATTTACATTTCTGAAAAACCAAAAACTGTGGCAGTGAAGGTCTCGGACGACGGCTGCGGCATGACCGGGGAAGTTCAGAAACATATATTTGAAAAGTTTTATCAGGGCGACAGATCTCACAAAGCGGAGGGCAGCGGACTGGGCCTTGCGCTCGTCAAACGGATCGTGGAACTGTGCGGCGGGACGGTTGAGGTGGAGAGCGCGCCCGGAGCAGGCGCGTCATTTACGGTGGAACTGCCGAAGGAAAAATAATTTTCCCGGAGTTTACCGTAAGTTTTTCTTTCCGTGCTATACTGCCGGTGAAGGTCCGAAAGAAGGCCGGATAAGAAAAAAATGAGACAGTGAGGTAATGAAAGATGGAAATGATGGAAAATATGAGAGCGCGCCACAGCGTGCGCCAGTATCAGGACAGACCGCTGGAGGCCAGCGTGAAGAAAAGCCTGGAACAGGAGATCGCGGCATGCAACAGGGAAAGCGGTCTGCATATCCAGCTTGTGACGGGCGAACCGAAAGCGTTTGACGGCTTTATGGCGCATTATGGAAAATTCTCAGGAGTGACGGATTACATTGCGCTGATCGGAAAGAAGGGCGCGGATCTGGATGAACAGTGCGGATACTATGGAGAGCGGCTCGTGCTGCTTGCCCAGAAGCTGGGGCTTAACACCTGCTGGGTTGCCATGACATTCAGCAAGACCAAGAGCGCGTATGAGATCGGCGCGGGGGAGAAGCTCTGCTGCGTCATAGCGCTCGGCTACGGCAAAACGCAGGGGAACGGCCATAAGGTAAAATCTGTGGAGGAGCTCTGCAGCGTGCAGGGAGAGATGCCCAAGTGGTTCCGGGAAGGCATGGAGGCGGCGCAGCTTGCTCCCACAGCCATGAACCAGCAGAAGTTCTGCTTTGCCTTAAAAGACGGCAGAGTGACTGTGACGACAAAAAGAGGATTTTATGCAAAAGTAGATCTTGGAATTGCAAGATACCACTT
This sequence comes from uncultured Lachnospiraceae bacterium, assembly GCA_930989745.1. Taxonomy (GTDB): domain Bacteria; phylum Bacillota; class Clostridia; order Lachnospirales; family Lachnospiraceae; genus Egerieimonas_A; species Egerieimonas_A faecigallinarum. The sequence goes on from CAKNMY010000002.1 coordinate 40,022, forward strand.
TGAGGCAGTCACGGGAAGAGAGACTTTCCGCGGATAATAAACTGGAAATTTCTCTGAAAATGTGGTATACCTTTATTCTGGAAGCTTTAAATTGTTGATCTGTTTGGAGGAATACGAATGTGGATTGCAGACAAATATATTGACCATGTAAAAGAACAGACCGTGGAGCATCCGGGCGAGAGCTGGGAGAAGATGCTGCTGGGGTTCAAGGCGAATAAGCTCCGCACAAAGCTGCTCCCGAAGAAAGGTATATCCAAGGGATACCAGAAGCTGGAAGCCATGATGATGTCCTTTGTGGCGGATTCTCTGGCGCGTTCCGACAGCTATGTGTGGGGAAATATCTTTGCGCCCTGCGAGATCATCGGATGCTTTGGTCTCAATACGCTCTCGATAGAGTGCCTGTCCTGCTATTTCAGCGGATACCATCTGGAGGACTTTTTCATTGACTATGCGCAGAATACAGGCATTGCCCCCACGCTGTGCTCGTATCACAAGACGTTTGTGGGAGCCATCGACAGCGGCGCGGTACCCGTTCCGGAGTACGCCGTTACCACGTCGCTTTCGTGTGACGGCAACCTGAATACGTTCCGGTATCTGGAGAAGAGAAAGGGCGTGCCGTTTACCTTCCTCGACGTCCCCTACCGGGACGATGAGGCGTCCGTGGAATACCTGGCAGCCCAGTTAAAGGACTTTGCGATGGAGCTTGAGCGGCGCTTCGGCAGACCGTTTGACGAGGAGAAGCTGCGCCGGTCCATACGGATAGAGAATGAGACGAGAAGAGAGCTGATACGCTTCTTCCGGCTGCAGAGCGAGCGGTATTATCCGGGCGAACTCATCAGCCATCTCTATATGATGATGGGAATGCACCTGCTGATCGGCACACAGGAATTTCTCGACCTGATCCGCTTTATGATCCGGGATATTGAGAATTATCCGAAGTTTGAGGGAAAGAAGATTCTGTGGATTCATCTGCTGCCGTTTTATCAGGAGACGCTGCAGAGCTATTTTAACTCGAGCCGGAAGTACCAGATTATTGCCAGCGATATCATTATTGATTCCATGGAAGAGATGGATGAGACGAAGCCGTTTCACGCGCTGGCGAAGAAAATTATCCGAAATCTGTATAACGGATCTTATTCCCACAAAGCTCAGATGGTGGGAGAACTGGCGGACACGCTGCATCCGGATGCCGTGATTCAGTTCTGTCACTGGGGCTGCAAGCAGTCCTCAGGGGGCAGCGTCCTGCTGAAAGACAAGCTGAAGGATATGAGCATCCCCATGCTGATCCTGGACGGAGACGGAATTGACCGGCGAAACAGCCATGACGGACAGATCCGGACCCGCCTGGAGGCATTTCTGGAGATGCTCGATTCCGGAGAAAAAGAGGAGACGGCAGGGAAGGAAGAGAAAAGAGTATGTTAGGATATATATGCAAATACGCGCCCGTGGAGGTGTTCGAATCCATGGGCGTGCAGATGGAACGGATTGAACCGGATGTGACGAATTTTAATCAGGCTGAGATCAGGATGCATCCCAATATCTGCAGCTTTGCCAAGGGCGTGCTGGAAGCAGTGATGAGCGGTGCCTACGAGGGCGTGATCCTGACCACCTGCTGCGACAGTATCCGGCGGCTCTACGATGTGCTCCGGGACGAATTTCCGGATAAATTTATTTATATGCTGGACACGCCGCGGATCACGAAGGACGCGGGAACCGCGCTGTATGAGCAGAGAATCCGGGAGATGACCGAAGCGTATGAGAAGTTCTCCGGCAGAGCGTTCGATGAGCAGAGATTCCTGCAGTATCTGAAGGAAAAGCAGGAAGAACAGCAGTACGCCGTAAAGAGCGGGGCTGTCAACATCGGCATTATCGGGGCGCGCGCAAATGAGAGCATCAAGCGGATCCTGAAGGAGAGAGGTGCAAACGTTGCCTTTGACCTGACGTGTACGGGGCTCGGGAGAAAAGTGCTTGTGGATGAGAGCGAGGTTATGGCAGGATATGCCCGCGGGCTGTTAAGCCAGTTCCCCTGCATGCGGATGGAGCAGGCGGCGAACCGTGACGAACTGATCCGGCGCAGCGCGGGAAGCGTGGACGGAGTCATTTATCATACCGTGCAGTTCTGCGACAACTACGCCTATGAGTACGCATGGCTCAGGGACTGGCTGGACCGTCCCATGCTCCTGCTGGAGACAGATTATACGCGCCAGAGCGAAGGACAGGTGCGAACCCGCATCGAGGCGTTTCTGGAGTCCCTGGCTCTGGAGACAAAGAAGCAGCAGAAAAAACAGAGAAAAGGAGACGGACCAATGTACGTAATGGGAATAGACAGCGGTTCCACATCGACCAATGCGGTCATCATGGACCAGGACAGGAAGATCAAAGCGTTTTCCGTGGTGAGAACCGGGGCAAAATCCGGAGTCAGCGCGGACAGGGCTCTGCACGAAGTGCTTGAGAAAGCGGGGCTTGCCCGGGAGGATATCTCATGGATCGTCTCGACCGGATACGGGCGCGTCAGCATAGAATTTGCCGACGAAAACGTGACTGAGATCAGCTGCCACGGCAAGGGAGCCCACTATTTCAACCCGGCGATCCGCACGATCCTGGATATCGGCGGCCAGGACAGCAAGGCGATCCGTCTGAATGAGAACGGGGAAGTCAAGGATTTTGTCATGAATGACAAGTGCGCGGCAGGAACCGGGCGTTTCCTGGAGATGATCGCGCGTACTCTGGAGGTCTCTCTGGACGAACTGGGCGCCATCGCCCTGACCTCAAAGGAGAAGATTGAGATTACCAGCATGTGCTCGGTGTTCGCTGAGTCCGAGGTCATCTCACTGATCGCAAATAATAAGGAAAAAGCAGATATCGCGGACGGCGTCTGTCACGCGATCGCAAATAAGGCGTCCGGCCTTCTGCGCCGCGTTGGAATGGAGCCGGAATTTATGATGACCGGAGGAGTGGCGAAGAATCCGGGAGTCGTGCGCGCGGTGGAAGAGAAGATCGGTTCAAAGCTCTATATTTGCGAAGAGCCCGAGATTGTCGGAGCCGCGGGAGCCGCGCTTTACGCGTTAGAGAAAACCGGAGAGACTGTCTAAGACAGCTCCCCGGTTTTCTTTGTCTGCTGTGAGTATTCGGCGGACGCCGTGTAGTCGGTAATTCCCTTTCCCGTATTGGGATGAAACTGTGAATATGTAAAATCGGAAAGGAAGATGACCGCAAGGATAACGCACACGATCCGCTGTTGCTTCTTGCTGATCTCCAGCAAAATATTGTCGATGATCGGCGCGACCACATATACGATTGCGAGTCCTCCCACGCCGAAGACAAGCAGTCCTTCCGCGCAGATGCGTCCGTTCAGATTCAGAAAATATCCGGTGTAATCCCACCATTTCATGCCGCCGGAAAGATGCTCCATGACCACGGAAGTCATATATTCAAGAAAGCCGCAGACGACAATAATGGCGGCAAATTCCAGCACGGGGCGGCTCCGCAGGCGGGTCAGCAGCGTCAGGATCAGGACGGAGCCTGTGCCGTAGATCGGAAGCCAGGGACCGTACAGAGCGCCCCGGTTGACGAATTCGCCGTCTGTGATCAGATGGAGGCTGACCTCCCAGATCCATCCGAATACCGCCAGGCTGAAGAAAATCAGGACAAGCGAGGAGATGGTATAATGTCTCATATAGTTCAGAGACTGCACGAGCTTTCTGCGGTCCTCCTCGGGAATCGGGTAGAAGCGGACCGGATACGCAAGTCCCTGCATATCGTCAATCAGCGCGTGAATGCGCACATGCTCTGACTGTCTGCGCTCATACTCCCGTTCCTCTGCCCTCGTAAAGAGAAGCAGGCCCAGATTTCTCGCAAGGAAGCCTCTCCATCCGGTCAGATCTCCGTCCGGATCCGGGGGCTGCTGCGTGACCGCGTAGACATCCGCGTACTTTTCTCTCAGCAGCAAATCATCGGGATGCTCGTAGAGATAGCGGTCATACAGGAGATCCGCGCCGGGGATATGGCTGCTGCGGGCAAGGGCGCGCAGCTGCGCGTAATACTGCGTGAAGGAGGCAGTTCTGTACGGGTTGGTAAAGATGATGTTGAAGATCCCAAGCGTCAGAAAGCCGAGGATTGACCATCCCAGGAACGAGAGATCAAACAGAAAACATTCCCATTTATGTCCTTTCATCATTCTGCGCGACAGGGTAATTGCCTCGCGGGCAGTCATATCGGGATTCTCCGCCGCGATATAGGGCACGAGAAAGTAAGAATACCGCTTGATGAAAGCTCCGGCGATCGTCAGGCTCCACAGCGCGTAATAAACGGACATAACCAGCATAATCCAGGACGCCTTCAGCCATTTCTTGACACGCAGGAGGAAGACAAAGCGCTGCGGCGTAACCTGATCGTAAGAGAGGCCTTCCAGAAAAATCCTCCGGACGACCACGGGAAATACATTCCGGATCAGAAACCAGTACAGAAAATAGACCGTCATGCCCAGGATGATCAGGATCAGAACGCCCAGGCTGTCCGAACCAGTGATCGATCCGATGGCCGCAACGGCCGTCACGATGATTGAGCCGGATGTGACCTGGTTGACAATATTGGACAGAACGCCCCGTGTCCGCCCGAAGACCGGATTTCCGTGTTCCGCCTGTTCGATGGCATCCTGCTTCAGCCGGTCTGCCAGTTCTTTTCCTGCCTGCGTGTCTTTTTCCGCAATCTGCATCAGGACATCGTCCCAGCTTATGCCGGGCAGCAGCGAAGCCGGAGCAACGTTAACGGTAAAGCCGGGATCTTCCGACACCCAGGCGAACTGCGGCGTCACCTGCAGGGAGGCGAAATCCAGAGAACTCCGGAACTCCGCGCCGAGAAAGGCGGCGATCAAACAGGCTGCTGCAAAGATCAGATAGTGCTGCTTCAGGGAACGCTTTCCCTGCCTTTTCATTTCTTTTCTCGTAAACATAATCCTCTTTTTTCTGCCCGACCGCAGCGCTGCCGCCGGGCAGACTCTCGCTTTCTTTGTAGTGTGCTAATTTTTGAAAATTTCAGAAACATTATACTATAGGAGTTTTAAAATTGCAATCTTCCGACTGCCGGTTTTGCTTGCATTCAAAATGACAGACAGATATAATGAGAGAAAACACATATGAGAAAGGATGAAAGTTCCATGAATACAGCGATTATCCCGGAAATTAAGCAAATGAAAACATACTCTGCGCCGCTGCGTCTGACGGATTATCATCTGAGCGCCGAAGTGACGGAACACTTTCCGCGGGCAGAAGAGATTTTTTCGGAAAACGGACCGCTAAACGGCGAGATGCCGATCTGCTATACGGAGCAGCCGATGGCGGAGGAGGCGTACCGCATCTGCGCCCGGAGTTCCCGTATTGACATCACGGCATCGTCGGAAAAGGGACTGATGTACGCGCTTTTTACGCTCTCCGAACTCGATTTTGCAAATGACGGAGAGCTCTGCGAGTTTGACGCCTGTGATGAGCCCTCGCTTGCGCTGCGCGCGCTGTCGGATGATATTTCACGCGGACAGATCTCCACGTTTGACCATTTCTGTACAATGATCCGCCGCCTGGCACGCTACAAATATAATACGTATATGCCGTACATGGAGGATGTGTTCCGGTTTGAGTCCATTCCTGCCTGGGGGCGCTATTCCGATCCGATGAGCGCGCAGGAGTGGAAGGCACTCATCGCTTATGCCGCCGAATGGCAGATCAGTGTCCGTCCGATCATAAACCTGCTCGGACATTTTGACAAACTGTTATATATTGAAGAGCTTCAGCCGCTCGCGCTGAAAAAGGAGGACGGAAGCCTCATCTCCTGTATGGACCCGACCAACCCGGAGGTACGCGAGGTGATCCGCAAAATGCTGCGGGAGATTGTCAGCTGCTTCGGACCGGGCGTGATCCACTGCGGCGGCGATGAACCGGTGGGACTTACGGAAGTATTCGGCGAAGAGAGAGGCGGAGAACTGTTTATCGAGCACTACCGCTTCGTGCATGAAGAGCTGGCGGCGCTCGGCTGTACAATGATGATGTACGCGGATTTCTTCGCTCCGCCGTGGGGCGACTATGCTGTTCCGGTCACCCGCGCGAAAGAGCTTCCCGGGGACACGGAGTTCGTGTTCTGGGATTACGGAGCGCGGGATGCCTATCCGTTTGTGGACGCGCTGCACGAGCAGAACATCCGGATGTATATTTCTCCGGGAAGCTGGACATGGAAGCGCTTTTCCTGCGACATCCGCCAGTGCTTTGAGAATACCAAGGGACTGCTGAAGGCGGATGGGGGCCGCAGCAGAGGCATGATCATGTCCTCCTGGGCGGACGGAGGCGATACGCTGCGCGATCTGATGCTTCCGGGCGTTCTGATCGGCGCCAACTTCTGCTGGTCGCCGTCCTCCGGCTATGATCTGGAGAAGATTTATAACGTGATCCACAAAAGCCTCTATGGATTTGACGCTCAGCAGGCAGCGCTGCTGGAACCGATCTATCACCACGACCGCATCCTCGAGAGAGCCAATGAGCATGAATTCAAGCTGGAGATGTTCCGGACGCCGTTTGAACCGGTTGCGTTCGGCGCCAGAGAACATATTGATATTCTGCGCACGGCGCTGCAGAAGGCGCAGGAGGACTATCAGTCGCTAGTACCGCGGAGAAATAAGCAGGCGTATGACGCGCTTTCTCTTACGCTTGCGCGCGCCGGATTTACGGCAGAAAAAATTGCGCTTCTGCCCTGGAAACGCCTGCAGTCGATAGAAGAAGGCCAGAAGTATGCATCGCGCGCGCTTCTGCTGTGCGGCGAGCTGCGCAAAGTAAAAGCGCTGCATGAAAAGCTCTGGCACGAGACCAGCCGTGAGTCGGAATGGCAGATCTGCGCGTGCCGCTACGACGATCTGTGCGATGAGCTTTCGATGTTTGCGCGCAATGCCGCGCTGCGCCGGTATTATGAGAGAGACTGCGAGATCTGAGAGATCGCAAAGAATGATAACGGGCGGTTTGGGGATTTCCCAAACCGCCCGCTTACGGTGAAACGTATTATGCCTGAAGGATTGATTTTACATGCTCAATCTCAGCCTGCGTCGCCTTTGCCGCGGGAACGTAATAGCTTCTCTCACGGGCCGCGTCATACAGCTTCTCCTGAGACATTTCGCACTGATTGCGGATCTGCCGCAGACACTGCTTGAGCGCCTTATCTTCCGTCTGCGCGATCATGTCGCCGAACATTTTCAGTTCCCCGTTTACACCGACCAGGGCGTCGGCTACCATTGCTTTTTCATCCATTTTTTCCACCTCATCTGTTATATTTTGTTTTACGTCGGGATATACTTACAGAAATTTCATAAGCTCCTGTTTGTTCTGCATTGCGGAATCCGCCGCTTCCTGAAACAGCTGTTTGATCTCCGGATCCTTTGCCTGAGAGGCATACTCCGTCATTTTGCAGTGTGTCGTGCTGTATCCGCCGATCAGATGGCGCAGGTTCTGCAGATCAAGAATGGATATTTCTGACATGATTGAATTCCTCCTTACTGAAAAATATTTGAAACATTGTTCAGAACGTAGTATGTCCGCATATGGTCCGGGGTATGCACGGCAAATGTATGAATAAATATAAAAGAAAAAAGGGGCTGTTATTCCTGCGAAATAATGGTAAAATAGGAGTATCCCGCTCAAGACTGCGCGGGCAGGGATACGTGCGCCGCGGCCCGGTGCCTGTCCCGGAAAGGAAATTGACAGCAAATGAGCAGTACAATCATTGAAAAAATAATGGATCTGCCCGCAGAATATGCGGGAAACATTTTTGGACAGTTTGATGCCCATATGAAGCTTCTGGAGCGGACACTGCGGGTGACGCTGGTGTTCCGAGACGGAGTGCTCAAGATCGTGGGACCGCAGGCGGCTGCGTTGAAGGCGGAGTCCGTAATCCGGGAGCTCCTGGAGCTGGCGAAGCGAGGCAATACCATCACGATGCAGAACGTGACGTATGCCCTGTCCCTCACAGTAGATGAAAGGGAGGGCGCCCTGACGGAGATCGACCGCGACCTGATCTGCCACACGATCAATGGCCGCCCGATCAAGCCGAAGACGCTCGGACAGAAGAAGTATGTGGATGAGATCCGCAGCAAGATGATCGTCTTCGGAGTGGGACCCGCCGGAACAGGAAAGACGTATCTGGCAATCGCGATGGCGGTGACCGCGTTTCGCAATGATGAGGTCAGCCGGATCATCCTGACGCGCCCTGCCATTGAGGCGGGAGAGAAGCTGGGCTTCCTGCCCGGAGACCTGCAGAGCAAGGTAGACCCGTATCTGCGCCCGCTGTACGACGCCCTGTATCAGATCATGGGACCGGAATCTTTTGCCAAAAACATGGAGAAAGGCCTGATCGAGGTCGCGCCGCTGGCCTACATGCGCGGAAGAACGCTGGACAATGCATTTATTATCCTGGATGAGGCGCAGAACACGACGCCTGCCCAGATGAAGATGTTCCTGACCCGTATCGGATTCGGCTCTAAGGTCATCGTCACAGGAGATTCTTCTCAGAAGGATCTGCCTCAGGGAACCAAGTCGGGGCTCGAGGTGGCGGAGCAGGTGCTCAAAAAGATCGAGGATATCGCGTTCTGCCAGCTCACCAGCAAGGATGTCGTTCGCCATCCGCTGGTTCAGAAGATCGTGCAGGCGTACGAAGCATATGAAAAGAAGCCGCGGAATTCCCGCAGCACACGCAGATAAATCAGGAGGACGTATGACGGTTCAGATTGAGAATGAAAATGATTATGGCTTTGATTTTCCCTATGAGGAGGTGGCGAACCAGGTGATCAGCCAGGTGCTTGCCATGGAACAGTGCCCCTATGAGGCGGAGGTGAACCTGGTCCTGACCGGAAGCGAGGAGATCCGGGAGATTAACCGGCAGTTCCGCGGCATTGACCGGGAGACGGACGTACTCTCCTTCCCCATGCAGGATTTTCCGGCTCCGGCGGACTATGGATTCCTCGAGGACGAGGAGTCGTTCGACGCTTTTCACCCCGAGACAGGGGAGCTGCTGCTGGGAGACATTATGATCAGTGTGCCGCGTGCCCGCGAGCAGGCAGAGCAGTTCGGCCACGGGCTGAAGCGTGAGTACGCATTTCTGATCGCGCACAGCATGCTCCACCTGCTCGGATATGACCATATGGAGCCGGAGGAGGCAAAAGTGATGGAGGAGAAGCAGGCGAAGGCGCTGGAAGCGCTCGGCATTACCAGATAGGGAGGCGGGCCTATGAAGAGACGACAGCTGCTTCTTGGAATCGCGGCCTGCCTTCTGGCAGGATTTTCGGGGTGTCAGAAGGAAACTGACACCGGGATCACATTTGTCACGCCGACGCCTGCGCCCGCACAGGAAGAGAGCGCCGCGGACAGTCAGGAGGAAGTCTTAAATCCCGTCGCCATCACGCCGACACCTGTGCCCGAGGGCATGGTAACGAGCTGGCTGACAGGAGAATATGTGGAGCAGGAGCAGGGGAGACGCCGGCCGGTGGCAGTCATGTTCAACAATATTATCGACGCGGTTCCTCAGACCGGGATTTCCCGCGCGGGAGTTATCTATGAGGCGCCCGTGGAGGGCGGAATTACCCGGCTGATGGGGATTTTTGAGGATTACGACGGCCTGGAGAAGATTGGTTCCGTGAGGAGCTGCCGCGATTATTTTATTTTTTACGCCACGGGCTTTGACGCGATTTACGCTCACTACGGGCAGTCTGCCTACGCGGAGCAGTATCTCGCCATGGATGAGGTCGATAATCTGAGCGGGCTTTCCGGATACGGAGATCTGGTCTATTACCGTACCCAGGACCGCAATCCTCCGCACAATGCCTATACAAGCGCTGCCGGGATTCAGGCAGGCATCAACTACTGCGGCTACCGGACGGATTACAGCGAAGGCTATGCGGGAGCATGGAAGTTTGCGGAACCCGGTACAGACAGTCAGATTCCCGGCGGAAGTACGGCGAACACTGTGACGCCTGGCTACGGATACAATGAGCCGTGGTTTGAGTATGACCTGCAGACGGGGCAGTATCTGCGGTTCCAGTACGGCGGCGCGCAGATTGACGATATGGACGGAAGCCAGCTTGCCGTGAAAAATATTCTGCTCCAGTATTCAGACTGGCAGTATTATGACGAGAACGGTTACCTGAATATCGACGTCACATCATCCGGAGCGGGAAAGTATATCACCAACGGGACGGCGCAGGATGTCACCTGGTCAAAAGACGGACTGTGGGGCGCTACTCATTTTTACGATTCCGGCGGACAGGAGATCACCCTGAATCCGGGAAAGACCTGGGTGTGCGTGATTCTGGACGCGGACGCCGTCACGATCGGATGACGCATCCGGAGTATAATATCAGAGATTTCACCGATACTATAAGAAAAAAGGAAGGGCAGAACGCAGATGAAGCGAAAGTTTTCTTATGGTATCGGTTTTTTATGTTCTGCCGCGCTTTTGAGCGCGGGATATTACTTCAGTTATGAAGCGTCTGTTCAGGAAGAAGCGTCTCCGGGAAGCGGATCTGAGAGTATCGAGGCGGATACGAGCCAGACGCCGCGCTATGTGCTGCGCGCGTCCGGAGGATACGTCTGTGTATACCTGGCCGCGGACAGCAGCCTCTATGAAAATACATGGATTGAGGTGAGAACGCTTCCCCAGAGCGTTCAGGAAGCGCTGGCAGACGGCATCTATCTCAAAAGCGAGGTGGATCTGTACGGGTTTCTGGAAAGTTACAGCTCCTGAAGCGCGATACCTCTTGTACTGGCGGGAAAACTGTTGTAAAATAATACCTAGCCGTTTCAGAAAACGGCAGGATACATATTTAGGAGGAAGTTATGAATTTTCGGGAACGATTAAAAGATAAAAAGAGGATTGTCATCAAGATCGGATCGTCCTCTCTGACCCATAAAGAAACCGGAAAGCTGGACCTGGTGAAGCTGGAGATCCTGGTGAGGGAACTGAGCGACCTGCGCAACCAGGGAAAGGAGATCGTGCTGGTATCCTCCGGAGCCATCATGGTGGGAAACCACATGCTCGGCCACACCGGCAAGCCGCAGAACATAGCGGAGAAGCAGGCATGCGCAGCGATCGGACAGGCGAAGCTCATGATGATCTACCAGAAGCTCTTTTCCGAGTATAATCAGATCGCCAGCCAGATCCTGATGACAAAAAATACGATGGTGGATAATTTAAACCGCAGAAATGCCAAGAATACGTTCGAGGAGCTTCTGCGCATCGGAAGTATTCCGATTGTAAATGAGAATGATACGATTGCGACGTATGAGATCGAATTCGGCGACAACGATACGCTGTCCGCAGTGGTGGCAGCTCTGATAGGCGCCGACCTGCTGATCCTGCTTTCAGATATCGACGGACTGTTCACCGATGACCCGAACACCAACCCTGACGCCAGATTCATCGATGTTGTGGAGCATCTCGACAGCCATCTGATGGAGATGGGCAAGTCCACCTCCACGAGCAATGTAGGCACAGGCGGAATGGCGACAAAGCTGACAGCCGCTCACGTGGCGACCAGCGCGGGCGCGGATATGGTCATTGCCAACGGAAATGATTTCCATGTGATCCACAAGATCATGCAGGGCAGAAATCATGGAACGCTGTTTTTATCAGATAAGAAGGATGAGTTTTTCCTCATCGACTTTTTGGAGAAAATGTAAAAGGAGTAATAGAGAAAATGGAACAGGCTAAAATTGACCGCATCAATGAGCTTGCCCGGAAGCAGAAGACGACCGGACTTACCCCTGCGGAGAAGGAAGAGCAGCAGAAGCTGCGCCAGGAATTTATCGCCACAATCCGCATGAATCTTCGCACGCAGCTCGACAATATCGACCTGCAGCAGGAGGACGGCTCCATCATCAATCTGGGTGAGAAATATGGAAACAAAACAAGAAATTAGAAAAAAGATCCGCGGGCTGCGCAGTGCGCAGACAGAGGAGGATATCCGCAGCAAGAGCAAAGTGATCTGTGAGCGGATCGCGCAGACGGAACAGTTTCAGCGGGCATCCTGTATTTATACATATGTGGGCTGCAAAAACGAGGTTATGACCCAAACGCTGATCGAGACGGCGTGGAGACTTGGAAAGAGAGTGGCTGTACCGAAAGTCTGCGGGGACGATATGGTATTTGGCATTCTCACGGATTTCTCCGAGCTGAAAGAGGGATATTTCGGCATCCCGGAGCCTGAAGAGGTGCATCCCGCAGGGGAGGAAGAGGCGCTGATGATCATGCCGGGCGTTGCGTTTGACCGTTCGCGCCGCCGGGTGGGATACGGCGGAGGCTTCTACGACCGGTACCTGGAAGCGCATCCGCACCATGAGACGATTGCGGCAGCATTTGAATTTCAGGTGCTCCCGGAGGTGCCCTGGGAGCCGACAGATATCCTGCCCCAGATGCTGGTGACGGAAACTGGTTGTTATTAAAAAGCCCTCAGGGCTGGAAAGAGAGGTATACATATGCTGGAACAAATCGGACAAAGAGCCAAGGCAGCGGAGCCGGTGCTGCGCACACTGTCCACACAGGCGAAGAATGACCTGCTGGTAAAGGCAGCAGAGCAGCTCGTGGCGGACAGCGCAAAGATTCTCGAGGCAAACGCGATTGACATGGAAAACGGAGAGAAGGCAGGGATGTCTTCCGGACTGCTGGACCGCCTGAAGCTCACAGAGGAGCGCATTGCAGGCATGGCGGAGGGACTGACCCAGCTTGCGGGACTGGATGATCCGATCGGGGAAGTGCTCGGCATGAAGAAGCGTCCCAACGGGCTGCTGATCGGACAGAAGCGCGTGCCCCTGGGCGTGGTCGGGATCATCTACGAGGCGCGTCCCAATGTGACCGCGGACGCGTTCGGACTGTGCTTTAAGACCGGAAATGCCGTGATCTTAAAGGGAGGAAGCGATGCGATCCATTCGAATATCGCTGTCGTGGAATCTCTGCAGAAAGCGCTGGCTGCGTGCGGGCTGCCGGTGGATGCCCTTCAGCTTATCACCGATACGTCCCGTGAGACGACGACAGCGTTCATGAAGCTGAACCGCTATGTGGATGTCCTGATTCCGCGCGGCGGGGCCGGATTGATCCGTGCGGTGGTGGAGAACAGCACAATTCCGGTCATTGAGACGGGCACCGGAAACTGCCATATCTATGTGGATGAGAGCGCGGATCTGCGCATGGCGGCGGATATTGTGATGAATGCCAAGACGCAGAGGGTAGGCGTCTGCAATGCCTGTGAATCCCTGCTGGTACATGAGAAGGCCAAGGACGCGTTTCTTCCGGTTATTGCCGAGCGGCTGCGCAGCAGGCAGGTGGAGATGCGCGGGGATGAAGCGGTATGCGCGCTGGTTCCGGACTGCGTGCCCGCGACGGAAGAGGACTGGGGAAAGGAATATCTGGATTACATTCTCTCCATCAAGACCGTCGGCAGCGTGGATGAGGCGATTGCTCATATCAACCGCTACAACACAAAGCATTCCGAGGCGATTATCACGGAGAACTACACGAACGCGCAGAAGTTTCTCGAAGAGGTGGACGCTGCCGCAGTCTATGTGAACGCTTCCACCCGGTTTACGGATGGCTTTGAATTCGGCTACGGGGCAGAGATCGGCATCAGTACCCAGAAGCTGCACGCGCGCGGACCCATGGGACTTACGGCGCTGACTACAACAAAATATATTATTTACGGCAGCGGCCAGATCCGCCCGTAAATGGATCCCTGAGAGGGGCTGATGCAATTCCTTGCACAGCTCCTTTTTGCGGGAGCAAAGAAGTCATATTTCGCAGGGTACCTACATACAATACACCTGAACAAAGTGTGTATGGAGGTGTCAGATGGTACGTTTTGACAGAATTTACTCCTATGATGACATGTTCCAGTATCTGCAGGAGCTCGCGGGCAGATTCGGTTCTTTTACGATTCTCAGAATGATCGGTGAGAGCCATGATGAGCGTCTGATCCCGATGCTCCGGGTGGGAACAGGAGCGAAGGTGCTCCTCTGTACTGCGGGAATTCACGGAAGAGAAAGCTTAAATCCCACAGTGCTTCTGCGGATTATGGAAGATTACTGCACGGCGTATGAGAAGAAAGAGACGGTTGGAGGATACGATGCGTATACGCTTCTGAACCGGTACTCCATCTGTTTTATTCCGCTGGCAAATCCGGACGGCTACGAGATCGCTGTGCGCGGATTCTCAGCAGTGAGGAATCCGCTGCTGCGCCGGCTGTGCAAAATGCGCCGGATTCCAAGCGCTGAGTGGAAGGGAAACGCCAGAGGCATAGATATTAACCGGAATTTTCCCTGCATGTCCTATACTCAGCAGCTGCTCTCGGAATTTCCGGCCAGCGAACAGGAGACACTGACGCTGATGCGGGTCATGAGCGATTACGATACCGTGGGGTATCTGGACTTTCATTCCAGAGGAGAACTGCTGTATTATTACCGCCACGCGATGCCGGATACATATAATCAGAGCTGCCGCAGGCTCGCGGAGTACCTGTCCGCTCTCTGCGGCTACCGCCTGGGTCTGCCCGAGGAAGAATTTCCGACCGGGAGCGCAGGCGGAAACAGTGTGAATTTTTATTCCGAACATATACAGCAGCCCGCAGTAACCGTGGAGACAGTGCCCGATTCCTGCGGATTTCCGCTGCCTCTGGAACAGTGTGAGCGAGTATACGATCAGGTCCGCCGCCTGCCCCTGGGCGTCCTGGCATGCAGCGCGGCCGCTTCGAGGAATATCCGTCGGCTGCGGGACCGCCGTGTAACTTTTTGTTGAATTTTTGTTTTCCTACCTATATAATAGGACACGAGAGTTAAAAGGTCTTATAAAACGAAGGGAAAATAACAGAATGTATACCGAAAAAGAACTGGAACAGAAAGTAGAAGAGATCGATTTACATATGCCGGTTCCCGAACATGAGGAGGAGCGGCAGTTATACTATTTAAAGAAGTGCAGAGAGCTTCTCAGGGAGCAGGCGGGGGCGATGGGCAGAAAGATGACATTCTGCGTGACCACCTTCGGCTGCCAGATGAATGCCAGAGATTCCGAGAAGCTGGAGGGAATCCTGGAGCTCGTCGGATATGAGAAAACGGATGAGGAGCACGCGGATTTCGTGATCTACAATACCTGCACGGTGCGGGAGAACGCCAACCTGAAAGTGTACGGCAGGCTGGGGTACCTGCACTCCAGAAAGAAGAAGAATCCGCACATGATGATCGGTCTGTGCGGCTGCATGATGCAGGAGCCTCAGGTGGTCGAGAAGATCAAAAAGAGCTACCGCTTTGTGGATATTATCTTTGGAACGCATAATATTTTCAAGCTTTCCGAGCTGCTTGCGGACCGTCTGGAGAAGGGAAAGACTGTTATCGACATCTGGAAGGGAACGGATCAGATTGTGGAAAATCTGCCTGTGGACCGCAAGTATTCGTTTAAATCAGGAGTCAACATTATGTTCGGCTGCAATAATTTCTGCAGCTACTGCATTGTGCCGTATGTGCGCGGCAGAGAGAGAAGCCGTGAACCGGAGGATATCATCTCGGAGATTGAGAATCTCGTGGCGGACGGCGTTGTGGAGGTCATGCTCCTGGGGCAGAATGTAAATTCGTATGGAAAGAACCTGGAGCATCCGATTTCCTTTGCGCAGCTTCTTGAACGCATTGCCGGAATCGAGGGACTCAGACGCATCCGGTTTATGACTTCGCACCCGAAGGATCTCTCGGATGAGCTGATCGAAGTCATGGCAAAGTATCCGAAGATCTGCCGCCATCTGCATCTCCCGGTGCAGTCGGGCAGCAGCGCGGTGCTGAAGGAGATGAACCGCCGCTATACAAAGGAACAGTATCTTGCGCTCGTGGATAAGATCCGCGCGGCAGTGCCGGATATTTCTCTGACAACGGATATTATTGTGGGCTTCCCCGGTGAGACGGAAGAGGATTTCCAGGAGACGATGGATGTGGTGAGAAGAGTGCGCTACGACAGTGCCTTTACCTTTATCTATTCCAAGAGAAGCGGTACTCCCGCTGCGGCGATGGAGAATCAGGTTCCCGAGGATGTGGTGAAGAACCGGTTCGACCGGCTGCTCGACGAGGTGCAGGAGATATCGAGAGAGATGTCCTCTCGTTTTACGGGCACGGTACAGGAAGTGCTCGTGGAGGAAGTCAATGATCATGATCCCTCACTGATGACCGGGCGTATGGGAAATAATCTTCTGGTGCATTTCCCGGGAGACGCCTCAATGGTGGGCTCCCTGCTGCAGGTGCATTTGGATGAGTGCAGAGGCTTTTACTATATGGGAAGTGTCGTCTGCCCGGATGGACAGAACTAAGAAAAACCGTTACAGAAAAAGATAAAAGAAAACGAGGTAGAATTGTGGCTTTATCACCAATGATGCAACATTATCTGGATACGAAGAAGGCGTATCCGGACTGTATACTGTTTTATCGTCTCGGAGATTTTTATGAGATGTTTTTCGAGGATGCGACAACGGTGTCCAAGGAGCTGGAACTGACCCTGACCGGAAAGGACTGCGGACTGGAAGAACGCGCGCCCATGTGCGGAATTCCGCACCACGCTTCCGAGAATTATATCAACCGCCTTGTGGAGAAGGGCTATAAGGTCGCTATCTGTGAACAGGTGGAGGATCCGAAGCTCGCGAAGGGAATGGTGAAGCGCGAGGTCGTCCGCGTGGTCACGCCGGGCACGATCCTGAACACGCAGGGGCTCGATGAATCCAAGAACAATTATCTGATGTCCATTGTGTATATCCAGGACCGTTTCGGGATTTCTGTGGCGGACATTACCACGGGAACCTGCATGGTGACCGAGGTGGACAAGGGGCGCAAGCTTCTGGATGAGATCAATAAGTTTACGCCTGCGGAGATCATCTGCAATCAGTCCTTTCTCGTCAGCGGCATCGACCACGAGGATTTGAAGAACCGTATGGGCATTTACATCAATGTGCTGGATGCCTGGTACTTCGACGACGCAAAGTGTCAGCAGACCCTGAAGGAACATTTTAATACGATCTCCCTGGAAGGCCTGGGAATGCAGGACTATGACTGCGGCGTGATCGCCGCGGGAGCCCTGTTCCAGTATTTGTTTGAGACGCAGAAGAACAGCCTGTCTCATATGACTTCCATCACGCCGTATACAGCGGAGAAGTACATGCTGATCGACAGTTCCACCCGCCGCAATCTGGAGCTGGTGGAGACGATGCGGGAAAAGCAGAAGAGAGGCTCGCTGCTGTGGGTATTGGATAAGACCAGGACTGCGATGGGCGCCCGTATGCTGCGCAGCTTTGTGGAGCAGCCGCTGATCGACAGCGAGGAGATCAATTTCCGTCTGGACGCAGTGGAGGAGATGAATGACCGTGCCATGCTGCGGGATGAGATCCGGGAATACTTAAATCCCATTTATGATATGGAGCGCCTGATCAGCCGCATCAGTTACCAGAGCGCCAGCCCGAGAGACTTGATTTCTTTTAAATCCTCTCTGGAGATGCTTCCGTTTATCAAGCAGCTCCTGTCAGAATTCGACAGCGCGCTGCTGCAGAAGATCAACGCTCAGCTCGATCCGCTGGAGGATATCTGCGGACTGATTTCAGCAGCCATTAACGAGGATCCTCCGCTGGCAGTCAAGGAGGGAAATATCATCCGCGACGGCTACAATGAGCAGGTGGATAAGTACCGAAACGCCAAGAAAGAGGGCAAGCACTGGCTGGCGCAGCTTGAGGCGGAGGAACGGGAGAAGACGGGAATCCGCAATCTGAAGATCAAGTTCAACAAAGTCTTCGGATATTATCTGGAAGTAACGAACTCTTTTAAGGATCTGGTGCCGGATTATTACACGAGAAAGCAGACAATGGCGAACGCAGAGCGGTATATTATCCCCCGCCTCAAGGAGCTGGAGGATACGATCCTCGGAGCGGAGGACAAGCTTTTTGCCCTGGAATATGAGCTGTTCTGCGAGATCAGGAGCAGGATCGCGGATAATGTGGTAAGAATCCAGCAGACGGCAAAGGCGGTGGCTGGAGTCGATGTGTTTTCCGCGCTCTCCCACGTTGCGCAGCACTGCGATTTCGTCCGTCCCCAGATTAACTCCAAAGGGATCATTGATATTAAAAACGGGCGCCATCCCGTAGTGGAGCGCATGATTCCAAACGATATGTTCATCGCCAATGACACGTATCTGGACAACGGAAGCAATCGGGTGTCGATCATCACAGGACCGAATATGGCGGGAAAGTCAACGTATATGCGCCAGACGGCGCTCATTGTGCTTATGGCGCAGATTGGCTCGTTTGTTCCGGCAGAGAAGGCGAACATCGGAATTGCGGACCGCATTTTTACGCGTGTGGGTGCTTCAGACGACCTCGCGAGCGGACAGAGTACGTTTATGGTGGAGATGACCGAAGTGGCGAATATTCTGCGCAACGCGACGTCGGACAGCCTGCTGATCCTTGACGAAATCGGACGGGGCACCAGCACATTTGACGGCCTGAGCATTGCCTGGGCAGTCATTGAACATATCAGCAATCCGAAGCTTCTGGGGGCAAAGACGCTGTTTGCCACACACTATCATGAACTGACAGAGCTGGAGGGCAAGCTTCCCGGAGTCAATAATTACTGTATCGCGGTCAAGGAAAAGGGCGACGATATCGTATTCCTGAGAAAGATTGTAAAGGGAGGCGCGGATAAGAGCTACGGAATTCAGGTGGCGCGCCTGGCAGGCGTGCCCGAGAGTATTCTGACCCGCGCCAAGGAACTTGTGCAGGAGCTGAGCGACGCGGACATCACCGCGGCGGTCAAGGATCTGACCGCGCCGAAGAAACCTAAAAAGCAGGTCCATTATGACGAGGTGGACATGTATCAGATGTCGCTCTTTGACACGGTGCAGGAGGACGATATCATAAAAGAAATCTCAGACCTGGATATCAGCAATCTGACGCCGATGGATGCGCTGAACATCCTGTACCGGCTTCAGAATAAGATAAAGAATAGATGGTGATATTTTGAAGACAATCGCTGTATTGGATAAGACAACGGTAGATAAGATCGCTGCGGGTGAGGTCGTAGAGCGCCCTTCCTCCGTGGTGAAGGAACTGGTGGAGAACGCGATTGACGCGGGAGCCACGGCGATCACTGTGGAGATCAAGGACGGGGGAATTTCTTTTATCCGTATCACGGATAACGGATCGGGAATCCCGAGAGATCAGGTCGCGCTCGCGTTTCTGCGCCATGCCACCAGCAAGATCACTTCGGTGGAGGATCTGACACAGATCTCCTCGCTGGGCTTCCGCGGGGAGGCGCTCTCAAGCATCGCGGCGGTCGCCCAGGTGGAGCTGATCACCAAGACGGCCAGAGAACTGACGGGAACGCGGTATGTGATTGAAGGCGGAGCGGAGAAGAGCATTGAGGAAATCGGGGCTCCTGACGGAACGACCTTCCTGGTGCACCATATCTTCTACAATACGCCCGCCAGGGCAAAGTTTTTGAAGACTGCCGCCACGGAAGGCGGATATGTGAGCGCGCTGGTAGAACATCTTGCGCTGTCGCATCCTGATATATCGTTTAAATACATAATGAACAATCAGACAAAGCTTCACACCAGCGGAAATCATAAGATCCGGGAACTGGTGTACAATATTTACGGCAGAGAGATCGCAAAGGAGCTGATCCCCATCCACGCGGAGGGCCCGATGCTGACTGTGGACGGCTTTCTGGGCCGCCCGGTGATCGCACGCGGAAACCGGAATTACGAAAATTATTATGTCAATGGGCGATATGTTAAGAGCCGACTGATCGCAAAGGCGATCGAGGACGGTTACGGCAATTCCATGATGCAGCATAAATATCCGTTCACGCTGCTGTATCTGGAGATGAACGGGGAGAACGTGGACGTGAATGTGCACCCGACGAAGATGGAGCTGCGCTTTTCCAATCAGGAGGAGATTTATCAGTTCCTGAGCAATGCCGTCCATGAGGCGCTGCGCCAGAGGGAGCAGATCCCGTCCGTGACGCTCGGAAAGGACGCTCCTGCAAAGCCTGGATTCGTGAAGCCGGAACGCCCGGCGGCGGAGCCGTTTGAGACAAGGCGGATTCAGATGGAAAAGAGCTCCGACGCATACCAGAAGCCCGGGGACTACAGCGCGCAGCAGCGTTTCGGGCTCTACCAGACGCCCGAGGGGACTGTGTCCGGAATCCGGGAGACTCTTCCGATTTACCCCAAGGGCATGACCCCGGACATGGCGAAGCAGGCGGACGAGCAGCCGCTGCCTGAGGCACTCGAGCAGGCGGCGCCGGCAGAGCAGACGCAGAAGCCGCCCGCCGCCGGGAATGATCTGAAGAAAGCACCTGAGAAAGCTCCCGGGAAACCTTCCGGAGGGTCTGAAAAGACCGCTCCGGCAGAAGCCCCCGAGCAGCTTGAACTGTTCGGAAAACAGTTCCT
This sequence comes from uncultured Lachnospiraceae bacterium, assembly GCA_930989745.1. GTDB lineage: Bacteria > Bacillota > Clostridia > Lachnospirales > Lachnospiraceae > Egerieimonas_A > Egerieimonas_A faecigallinarum. The sequence continues at coordinate 60,497 of CAKNMY010000002.1, forward strand.
CAGCGAGGAGGCGCGCCGCAGCCACAGAATCATCGGGCAGGTATTTGATACATACTGGTTGGTGGAGTATGATGACAAGCTGTATATTATCGACCAGCACGCGGCTCATGAGAAGGTGCTGTACGAACGCGTCATGCACGATTTTGAAACGAAACAGATCACATCCCAGATGATATCTCCGCCGCTTATTGTGACGCTTCAGATGCAGGAGGCGCAGCTTCTGGAAAAATATGCGGACGTCTTTGCGTCCTTCGGCTTTGAGATCGAATCCTTCGGCGGAAAGGAATACCAGATCCGCGCCGTGCCCCACAATCTGTACGGGATCGCGTCCGAGGAGATCTTCCTGGAGCTTTTGGACAGTCTGGGCGAGATCGGAACGGAGCGCCGGCTTCGGACCGTTCAGGAGAAGCTGGCAAGTATGTCCTGCAAGGCTGCGGTGAAGGGGAACAACAGACTCTCCCGCAGGGAGGCGGAAGCGCTCATAGACGAACTGCTCTCCCTTGAGAATCCATATAACTGCCCTCACGGGCGGCCGACGATCATCTCCATGAGCAAGTATGAGATGGAGAAGAAATTTAAGAGAATTGTATAGGTGATACCATTGAAAAAGCCATTGATCATATTGACAGGTCCCACGGCGGTCGGGAAGACGCATCTCTCCATCGCCCTGGCAAAAGCGGTGAACGGATCGGTGATCTCCGCCGATTCCATGCAGGTGTATAAGTATATGGATATCGGCTCTGCCAAGATCCGGCCGGAGGAGATGGAGGGAATCCCGCACTACCTGGTGGATGTGCTGGATCCGGCGGAAGATTTTCATGTGGTGCGCTTCCAGCAGATGGCGAAGGCGGCGCTTGCCCGGATCTATGACGACGGCAGGATTCCCATCGTGACCGGCGGAACCGGATTCTATATCCAGGCGCTGCTGCGGGACATTGATTTTACTGAGACCGGGGAGGATACGCAGCTCAGAGAGGAGCTTGAGGCTCTTGCGAGAGAGCGGGGAGCCGGGCATCTTCACGAGATGCTGAGAGCGTGTGACCCGAAGTCGGCGGAAGAGATCCATCCGAATAATGTCAAGCGCGTGATCCGCGCTCTGGAATACTACCGTCAGACGGGAGAGCCGATTTCCGAGCACAATGAGGAGCAGCGCAGGAAGGGATCTCCGTATAATTTTGCCTACTTTGTCCTGAACGATGACAGGCAGAAGCTGTATGCGCGCATTGAGCAGCGGATCGATGAGATGCTGGAGGAAGGGCTTGTGGACGAAGTGCGCGCCCTGAAGGAGAGGGGCTATACGAGAGATATGGTCTCCATGCAGGGACTCGGCTACAAGGAGTTCCTCGATTATCTCTCCGGAGCGAGCACGTACGAAGAGGCGGTATATCTCCTGAAGCGGGATACACGCCACTTCGCAAAACGGCAGCTTACCTGGTTTAAGCGCGAACAGGATGTTATCTGGCTGAACAAGCCGGAGTTTGCATACGATGAGGACCGGATTCTGAACAGGATGCTCGGGATCTGCGCGCAGAAGGGAATCCTCCCGTCCCGCGGGACAGGAGAACTGAAACAATACAGAGAGGATACAGATAGCATATGAGCACATCAATAGAGCGGATGTACGGAACCCTCGGCATTGACCCGAAGGTTCTGGCATTCGGCAGAGAAATAGAGGCTTCACTGAAGGAGCGTTTTGAAAAAATCGATAATACGGCGGAGTACAACCAGTTAAAGGTTCTCCATGCCATGCAGAAAAATAAAGTCAGCGAGGCGTGTCTTTACCCCTCCAGTGGCTACGGCTACAACGATGTGGGGCGCGACACCCTGGAGGCGGTATACGCCACGGCATTTCGCACTGAGTCGGCGCTGGTGCGCCCGCTGATTGCCTGCGGAACGCATGCGCTTGCGATTGCCATGGCAGGAAATGTCCGGCCCGGGGATGAAATTCTCTCACCGGTGGGCAAGCCCTACGATACGCTTGAAGAGGTCATCGGCATCCGCCCGTCCAAGGGATCGCTGGCGGAGTACGGCGTGACTTACCGCCAGGTGGAGCTTCTGCCGGACGGAAGTTTCGACTACGAGGGAATCCGCGCGGCAATCAACGAGCGCACCCGCCTCGTGGAGATCCAGCGTTCCAAGGGATATCTGACCCGGCCGACTTTTTCAGTGGCGCAGATCGGAGAGCTGATCGCGTTCATTAAGTCGATCAAGCCGGATGTCATCTGTATGGTGGATAACTGCTACGGAGAGTTTGTGGAGGAGCAGGAGCCGTCCGAGGTGGGAGCCGATCTCATCGTGGGCTCTCTGATCAAGAATCCGGGCGGCGGTCTGGCGCCGATCGGCGGCTATATAGCCGGAAAGGAAGAATATGTGGACAATGCCGCTTACCGCCTGACCTGCCCCGGCCTGGGCAAAGAGGTCGGAGCGAGCCTGGGTGTGAGCCTCCCGTTCTTTCAGGGCTTTTTCCTTGCGCCGACGGTCACGGCGGGAGCGCTGAAGGGAGCGATCTTCGCGGCAAACATTTATGAAAAGCTGGGATTTGCGGTGACTCCGGATTCCACACAGGAACGGCACGACATTATCCAGGCAGTACAGTTCGGCACTCCGGAGGGAGTGATTGCCTTCTGCCAGGGTATCCAGGCTGCCGCGCCCGTAGACAGCTATGTAGCGCCCGAGCCGTGGGCAATGCCGGGATATGACAGCGACGTGATCATGGCGGCCGGCGCTTTTGTTCAGGGATCTTCGATTGAGCTCTCTGCCGACGGCCCCATCAAACCGCCGTATACCGTATATTTCCAGGGCGGACTCACCTGGGAGCACGCGCGTTTCGGAATTCTGATGAGTCTGCAGAAGCTCTGTGAAGCCGGAATCGTGAAGCTGTAACGCACGCAAAGGAGGGAAGCTATGCGGATTGTGATCATTGGAGCCGGGGCTTCCGGCTTGATGGCGGCAGTCACGGCCGCCCGCGCCGGAGCTGCGGTGACAGTTCTGGAACAGAATGAGAAGCCCGGAAGAAAACTGCTGGCTACCGGAAACGGACGGTGCAACCTGACGAATCTGGAGCAGCTTCCGGAAAAGTACAGAAGCACCTGCCGGGAATTTCCCGCGCAGGCGCTTGCGCATTTTGGCGCGCGTGACGCGATCGCCTTTTTCTCAGAAATCGGCGTCTACACAAAGAACCGAAACGGCTGGATCTACCCAAACAGCGATCAGGCTGCCTCCGTGCTGGAGGTCCTTCTGATGGAAGCTGAGCACCTGAAGGTGAAGATTAAGACACGTGAGACCGTGATTGGAATTGACAGAGAAAACGGCGGTTTTGCGGTGCGGACCAGCGGCTGGAGCTATCCCTGCGACAGAGTCATTCTGACAACGGGAAGCCCCGCCTCTTCGATCGAGGGCTCCTGCGACAGCGGAAAGACTCTGGCAGCTCCGTTCGGGCACTCCTGGATTCCGATGCTCCCCGCGCTGTGCGGGCTGCGCGGCAGCAAAGAGAACTTTGCCGCCTGGGCCGGCGTCCGCATGGAAGGAGAGGTTACTCTGATCCTGGACGGCGTACCCATCCGCTCGGAGCGGGGAGAACTGCAGTGCACGGATTACGGGATCTCCGGGATTCCCGTATTTCAGATCAGCCGGTACGCGGTGCGCGCCCTCGCGGAACACTGCCCGGTGTCGGTGCGCGTTGATTTCTTTCCGGATATGGAGGAGGAGTTCCTTATAAAGCTTCTGCATACGCGTCAGAAGCAGTGCAGCTATAAGACGCCCCGCCAGTCGCTGACAGGCCTGCTGCCTGAGAAGCTGATCCGAATGTTCTGGACAAAGGGAACGGACTTCGAAACTCTGGCGCGCCGCCTGAAAGGATTTACGTTCCCGATCAAGGGAGCGTCCTCCCTGGCGCAGGCACAGGTGTGCTCCGGCGGCATTCCGTGCAGCGAGGTCTGCCCGGACACGATGGAATCACGGCTTCAGAGAGGCCTGTATTTCGCCGGGGAGACTCTCGATGTCGATGGGGCATGCGGCGGATACAATCTACAATGGGCGTGGACCAGCGGCTTTCTCGCGGGGTCCAGCGCAGCAGAGGAGGGAACCTTATGATACGGATTCAGCAGCTGAAGCTCCCCGTTACCCACACGGAGGAGGAGCTTGTCGAAAAGATTGCCAGAGAACTGAAGATCAAGCCGCAGCAGATCGCTTCCTGGGAGATTGTGCGCCGTTCTCTGGATGCCCGCCACAAGGGGGATCTGAAATACGTTTATCTGGTGGATGTGGAAACTCCGCTGGAACAGAAAATTTTAAAAAGAAGTAGACATAATAATATTATGTCAACCCAGAAGCGGCCGTATGCCTTTTCGCCTGCCGGAAGCGTTCCGCTGGCGCACCGCCCGGTCGTGATCGGCAGCGGGCCGGCGGGACTGTTCTGCGGTTATATGCTGGCAAAGCACGGCTATCAGCCTCTGATTCTCGAACGCGGAGACGAGGCGGTGAAACGGAAGGAAAAAGTGGACGCTTTCTGGGCAGGAGGCGCGCTGGATATTTCTTCCAACGTTCAGTTCGGTGAGGGCGGCGCGGGAACCTTTTCCGACGGAAAGCTCAACACCACGGTCAAAGACCCTCTGGGCAGAAACCGGAAGGTTCTGGAACTCTTTGTGGAGGCGGGAGCGCCGTCCTCCATCCTCTATGAGCAGAAACCGCACCTGGGCACGGATATTCTGATCGGGATTGTTCAGACAATGCGCCGGCAGATCATTGATATGGGAGGCGAGGTGCGCTTCAATAGCACGGTCACGGATCTGCGCGCGGAAGACGGGAAGCTTGCCGCGCTTGAGATCAATGGCAGCGAGTGGATTCCGGCGGACGCAGCCGTCACTGCTATCGGACACAGCGCCAGAGACACGTTCCGGATGCTTCATCGCCGCGGCGTGCACATGGAGGCAAAGTCGTTTGCCGTGGGCGTGCGCATCGAGCATCCTCAGGAAATGATTAACCGCAGCCAGTATGGTTATCCCTATCCGGATCTGCTCGGGGCTTCCAGCTATAAGCTGACGCATCAGACCAGAGAGGGCAGGGGCGTCTATTCATTCTGCATGTGCCCGGGAGGATACGTGGTGAACGCTTCCTCGGAAGAGGGCATGCTGGCGGTCAACGGCATGAGTTACCAGGACCGCGGTAGCAGAAATGCCAACAGCGCCCTGATTGTGACGGTAAATCCGTCCGATTTTGCCGCATACCATATGGAAGGAACTCCGGAAATATTCGACGGAATTTCCTTCCAGCGCCATCTCGAGCGCCTCGCGTATTCGGCGGAAAACGGCAGAATCCCGGTGCAGCTCTTT
>CAKNMY010000003.1 GCA_930989745.1 uncultured Lachnospiraceae bacterium
GTAAGTTCCCACAAAACGACAGTCTATCCGGTTCATATTCGGAAATTCCTCTTTGGATTCAATCCTGGCGGCTTCTGTAAATTGTGTCTCCCGCACAGCCCTTCTGCTCACTTTCCATCCGTTATCGAGCATCTGTTCCCGAATTTTCTCAGGCAGCGGCAGAAGATCGCTTCCATCATCCTCCTCCAGTATCAAAAATACAGATTCTCCCGGTTCCAAAGACAGCGGCAGGGTATTTTCCTCAATGCGTCTGGAATCCACAGTATTTTTCCACAGATCTGCCCGTGTCACCTTTTTAAAGCTTCCTGCTTTTCTGTTCAGATACAGAGTCAGCTCCGCTTTTTCCGCAATACTTTCATTAAAGAACATACAGATTATTCCATCCGACTGCGGCACAGCAAAGCTGCGCAGCTCAGAGCAGTAACGCCCGGGAGCAAACAGTACATCGGCAGTCCTGCGAATCTCATCTGCGAGTTCACCCAGGCGGACCAGCCTTACCCTGCGGTAAAAGGCTTCGCTCAGAGGATATCCGTCCGTATCCTGTTCCGGAAGAATATCCACGGCAAAAACAGAAATTCCCTCTGCCCTCTCGCTCTCGAGAAAGCGCGCAGTATTTACAGGAAGCCGTTCGCATCCCGGAAGAATCAGAACCTGATACTCCTCTGTCCCAAGCTTTAGTTTTCCGTCTGATATTTCTGCCTCTGCAAACAGGTCGTCAGGCACCACATCGGCGTCCATCTGATGTTCCATCAGAGCGCGCATGGGTTTCTGAAAGAGCATGGCACTGCATCCGCTCCACTCTGATTCCGCATGGTACAGCACAGCCGCTTCCCGCATTGGTTTTCCGCCGCTCAGCAGATGTGCGGCCCGATTCAGATACTTCATCAGGCAGGAAAAAACTTCGAACTGGGGATTTTCTCCTCCCGCATAGAAATGTGGCGGACAGTCAGGATCATGCTCCGTCATGGAGAATGCGTGCGGCGTATACCGGTTAATCCCCCGCACCAGCATATGATCTGACAGCCATTTCATAAAAGAAACACCTTCCGCCCAGCCGTAATTTCCGAAAATCTCACACAGAGCACGTCCTTTTTTACCAGCATCAAGGTGCGCCGCCGAACTTGCCAGCTTTGCAAGCCCAAAGTGGAAAAACTCTCCGTCGCAGTCTCCGGCGATCCACTGATGGACCTTTCCCGTAAAGCCCGGGACAATCTGATGATGCACCACATCAATCCCTGCCATATCCTGTCCCTTCATCTCCCGGAAATAGTGTCCGATACTGCATCCCAGCCGCCCGTGGGCATTATCATCCTCGATAATGTGCCCGATATATTCCACGCCGTGCTCCCGGCACCAGTTTCCTATCTGTCCGCTGAAGCACTTATATACCAGCTTTGTCACACTGTCCATGTACTGTGCCCGTATCGCTGACGTCTTCTCCCCCGCAGGGTACCAGAGTGCCGGAAGATTAGTAAGGAAATCTTCTCTCCAGCGTTCGTTCAATGCTCTCTGAAGTTCTCTGCTCCACGGCAGCCTTATATTCGCTTTTCCCGGCAGACAGTCGAAGGGATAGCCAGGCACGTTTCCTATCTCCGGCTCGTCTGAGAAAAATCCTGCGAAGGTCTTGCCGAAATCTTTCTGATATCGTTCATAATGTTTTTCATATACCTCATCGATCAGCACGCGCACAGATTCGGAATCAATCAGGTTCATATAATGTTCCCTGCCTCCTCCCGATCTGGTGGTATAGAACACAAACAGGCGGTACGCCCCCTCCGGCAGATCATAAAAGACAAATCCGTCCCGATACTGCTCCGTCAAATCCAATATTCCCTCTCCGGAAACCGCGAGTGTATCGCTGTCCGGCTTCGGGCAGGCAAGAATCCCCAGCAGCTCTCCGTCCGGCTGCAGAAAATTTTCCACCAGAGTGGCATTACCCCTGCACGGCCCCATAATATCCACATGGCGTTGTGCCAGGTAAACCTTGGAAAGCTCCGGATGTTTCTTCTCAAAAGCGCCATTGGCATAGCCGGTGGGGAATTTTCTGTCGTCCAGAACCCAGACACGCATCCCGCGCCTGCGCGCTTCCTCCATGATAAAATCAAGCGTGTCCCACCAGCCGTCTCCACAGAAATCCGGATGCGGGCGGGACTCCAGACAAAGCTGCCGGATACCGCATTCCTGTACTTTTTCTATTTCTCTCAGAATCGTCCGGTGATCCTCCCCTTTCAGCCAGAAAAACGGCAGGATATAACTGTCCTCTCTGTTCTCCAGAATTTCCTGTAATCTCGCTGTCATTTCATACCTCCTGTTCTTTCACCGGAATACGAAATTCCCAGTTTCCGCTGCCCACAGTTCTGACTTCATTCTCTCCCAGTCTCACATGCGCTGTCAGATTGGCGGGTATGCGTATCTCCAGACGAATCTCTTCCTCCCCGCGTTTCCAGAACACTCTGACTGCCCCGTATGGATGGCGCAGCTTAACTTTGCAGTACTCCATATCCTCCGCAAAATACGGTTCAATATCCACTTCTCCGAACGGCCTGTCTGAATGCAGCAGACGGATGCCGCCGAGACCTCCGTAGAACCATTCTTCAATACCGCCCAACATAAAATGATTCTGGGAACCGTGAGGATTTCCCGGTTCAGGTCCGTCCCAGTCTTCCGTAAGTGTCGTGGCTCCATTCATCACCTGATAGCCGTATCCCGGAGTCTCTGTCTGATTTGTCATCTCATTGATCAGGTCGGAAAGACCGTTCTGCAGTGCCGCGGTGATCAAAAATGGATGTCCCACATCCCCTGCGGTGATCGCGTAGCCTCTGTTTATAATATCTTTTCTCAGAAACTCCACCACTTTTTCTCTGTATTTATCCGGTACAAGCCCCACTACAAGGCTCATTGCCTGCGCTGTCTGGCTTCCTGTACCATAGCGGTATGTCTGATCGTCAAAGAACTGAAGATTGTATTCCCGGTATACTTCCTGCCGCAGCTCTTCCAGCTCGCGCACCTCCTCCTCTTTTCCCAGGCGGCCGGCAATTTCCTTCATCACACAGATATCATAATAGTAAATGCAGGTGGCAGTTATAGGAACCGGCGTGTTCTGAGACGTCACCTTATTAGGTCCGATGTCCAGCCAGTCCCCCAGCCCGTGATGCAGGATATGATGATGCGTTCTGGATGTCAGATAGTCGAGATATTTTCTCATAGCAGTGTAGTATCGTTCCATTGTGGCAGTGTCGCCGTATCTCTGATACAGATACCAGGGATTCAGAATACAGGCGCTGCCCCATTCCGGGGAATCCACAAATCCTGTATGATACCCGAAGGTGACGTATTCCGGACAGATATCCGGGACGAGACCGTCCTCATGCTGCGAATCCGCCATATCCATTTCCTGCTTCTCATAGATATTTTCCGTATCGTAATTGTACATCACTCCGGCCGCAATCAAATGCGTCTGCTCAAGCCACGGAAGCCTCTCGCGGTGCGGGCAGTCTGTGGTGTAGCTCTTTAAATTACTGAGGATCGCCTGGCAGATAATTTTATGGATATCGTTAAAGAGCTGGTTGGAACAGTGGAATTCCCCCGTCTGCTCTACATCGGGATAGATGAATTCTCCGATAATTTTCTCAATAACGGGCAGATTACTCTGACTGCATTCCAGCTCCGGAACCGCACCTGTCATCTGCACATAGCGGAATCCCGTATAAGTAAAATCAGGAGCAAACTCCTGCTCCTCCTCATCGCTGAGAATATATGTCCAGGCATATCCTCTTCCAGTCACTCTCTGATCAGGCACAAAAGATGTGTCTAAAATCTCTCCCGGAGTCAAAACGATTCTTGTTCCTGCCGGAGCTCCGTTTCTGCGAATCCGAATTCTCACCCAACCGGAAAAATTTGTACCGAAATCATACATCCATGTTTTTTCATCGGTCTTTCTTAAACTTACCGGACGGTATCTCTGCATGACACGTACAGGCGCTATTGGCGAAGCCATTCTTCTCCCCTTCGGCGGTTCCACCTCTACTGCCGGCTCCCAGGAATCATCTTCTTTAAAGTCCGGCAGGGAAAAACCTCTCTGTGCCGCCTCAATCCTGCCATCATAGTCTTCCCCTCCATACATACAGCAGAACAAAATCGGACTTTTCGACATTCTCCACGATGTGTCGGTAGCTACATAATCTCTTGTCCCATCCGCATAAGTGAGATTCAGCTGAATATTCAATTTCATTTTTCCGTATGAGCGGTTATAATAGACGTAGCGCCCGCCTGGCAGGTTATACATCCCGTCTCCAAGTTTTACTCCTATGCCATTCGCCCCTTCACACAAATATTCGGTTACATCGTATACGGAATAAAAATGAGTTTTTCTATAATCTGTCCAGCCGGGCTCCAGCACCCGGTCAGATACCTGTTTTCCATTTAAATAGCAAATATGGTGCCCGAGTCCGCTTACATAAAGCCGGGCCCGGATAATGTTTTTTTTCGAACGAAATGTAGTGCGGTAAATATGGTAGCTGTGATCCTCTGTTTCTCCTATATAAATTCCTCTCCACTCTTTAGCCTCAAGCAGCCCCGTCTCAAACCAAGTCTTCTCGCTCTGGCAAAAGGAATTGTCGCTTCCTTCCACTTCCACCCGCCATTCATAGCGCGTATCTGATTTAAGAGGTTCCCCCTCATATGGAATCTGCAGCATCTGATCAGATGCAATTCTTCCGCTGTCCCATACACAGCTGTCCTTATCTGTCACAATAATACGGTAGCTCTTCTGTTTCCAGTTCTTTTCCTGCGTCACTGCGTTCCAGCTAAACACGGGTTCCCGCGCGCTGATGCCATACGGAGTCTCCATATTTTCTGTTCGTAATCTGACAATCTTCATTTCTGCCTCTCTCTCCTGCCTTTCTGAACTTCTGTATAAAAAGATCCGGAAAAGGCATTGAGACCAGCGGTTCTTTTGCCTTCCCCAGACCTTTTATATCAGTCTTATTTATTCTGTCGCAGTACCTTCCACAGTATTTTCATTCAGCATTTTGATTATTTCGTCAAAATCTGTATCGGTCTGGCTCTTGATATCCTCCACATAGGATTCCCATACCGCGTCGTCGTTAATATCCATCTGCCCTGTAATAAATTGGGTCGCCAGCTCTCTGGCACGTTTATCACATACTCCTTCATAAAGAAGTTCCGCTCTCAGTCCGGATTCTTCCGGAGTCAGATATGTTACCGGCGGACGATCATACGGAGATACAGAATCTTCTCCTCCGTTTTTATCAGATTCAATCCAATATTTACCTTCGTAGTAACCCTGCTCCTCATTCCACCACGGCTCTGGTTTCGCAGCTACGTCAAGCATTGCATTAAAATCTATGGGGTTAAACGGAACGCCCGGCCGGCATACGGAAGATGCGGTCAAACCGTAGTTTCCGGACTGAACCGCCGGATCCTCTGCGCCTGTAATATCATCAGAATATACTTTATTGCCATCTGCGTCAGTTGTATATGTCTGCCCTTCAACACCCCAGTTCATCAGATTAACCATCTCATCAGAATACTGGTAATCGATCATTGCCACTGCGTACTCTGGATTCTCTACCTCCGCGTTAATGTAGATGCCCATAGTAGATGACAGTGATTTTCCAGCTTGTCTGGATCCCCATTTCCACGGTGTTCCATATCGATCATCTCTCGGAAGATATGCAAGCCCCCACTGCATATTCTCATCTGTAACAGCATCATTCCAGCCGGACACACTTCCTGACCACAGTGTCGGGCAGATAGCACCAACACCAGTAGTCGCTTTTGTTGTTGCAGAGTTCGTATCCGCTGTTGCAAATTCCGGATCAATGTACCCCGCCTCATACAGGCTATTCACATATTTCAGCATTTCACGATAATTATCCTCAATCGGTCCGAATCTCCATGTACCGTCATTGTAGTACAGGCAATCCCAGGTATGGAAGATTCCCACAAATCCTCTTACCAGTGAATAATCCTTTGTGCTGTTTATAATTGGATACTGAATATTCAATTCACCTGCGTCGATCTTCTCCTTCATAGTCTTACACAATTCTGTAAACTGATCCAATGTTGTAGGCGGATCAATGCCCAGCTGCTTAAGCAAGTCAAAACGATAGGCAAATGCAGTAAATGACTGTGCACCCTGGATATTATCAGGGTTGTAGAAACCATCCATAAAATAATACATAGAACCGTCTTCCAGTTTTGCGAAATCTTCTCCGCCCGCCGTGGACTGCATATACTCCGGATAATACTTCATATAATCCATGTATTCACTCAGATCCAGCAGTACACCGTCTTCTCCATATTCATTGACAGCACTTCCCTTTGTAACGGTCGCGATATCCGGAAGTTCTCCGGACTGCAGAACCACCAGCTCATTTGTCGCATAGTCCGTAGAATTTGTTCTGGACCACTCGATATCCAGCTTACAGCCCAGATAATGCTCCATGGCTTCCTGCCATAGTTTCTGAATCTGCGTATCTTCTGAAGAGAGCTGATAATCCGCGATACTCACTTTTAGCTTCAGAGTATCTCCATCAAGTTCCGGAAGATCAATTCCGTTTCCTCCAGCGGTTGCCAGTGAGTTGACATCCAAAGTCAGTTCAGGAACAGATTCCGGATCAAATTTCGAATTTTCTTGTGCTGCCGGTGTAGATTCGGCTTTCTCATTGCTGCTGCCGCTGTTTCCGCCGCAGCCAGCCAGAATTCCTGCTGTCATTGCTGCTGCCAGGACAGCTGCTGTCATTTTCTGTGCTTTCTTTTTCATAGGTAACCTCTCTTTCTTATATGCTTTTTATCCTAACAGCCGCCAGCCTGCTGCCGGACGGCTGTTGAATGCATCGTTATTATCAGCCTTTAACCGCTCCTACCTGCATGCCCTGAGCAAAATATTTCTGCAGGAATGGATAGATAATCAGTACCGGGGCCACTGTCGCTACCACGCAGGCATACTGTACATTGAGCTTATTCATTACTCCGTTTCCAATCATCTGCTGCGCATTGCTCATACTGGAAAGACCTGTTGCAAACACGATCTTTCTCAGGATCATCTGTATAGGCTGCATATCCGGATTCTTAATATACAGCAGTGCTTCGTAATAACTGTTCCACACACCGACGATTGAAAACAGTCCAAATGTTGCATACAGAGCTTTTGACAGAGGAACATAGATTTTTGTCAGAATTTTAATATCAGACGCTCCATCGATCCTTGCTGCTTCTCTGATTTCCGGCGATATACCTTTATAGAAGGAACGGTAAACAAACACGTTATACGCCGAAACCGCATTCGGAAGAATCAGGGACCACCAGCTATCCATAAGATGCAGATTCTGTATTAACAGATACGTCGGAACTGTACCGCCTCCGAAGAACATGGTGATAAGCAGCGCGATCGTCAAAAATTTCTTCAGGATAAAATCCGGCATCATCATCGCATATGCCAGCATGGACGTACATACAAGATTTACTAGCGTTGCGCCAACTGCGATAATCACGGTATTCAAGTATGCTCTCCAAATATTCTGTTCCTCAAAGAGCATCTTATATCCTTCCACCATCAGCTCTCTCGGGAAGAACGTCACCTGTCCTGTAGAAATCATTCTGTTGCTTGAAAGTGATACCGAAAGTACATTCAGAAACGGATAAATGAATACGATCGATACTGCCGCCATAAATATGACCAGAATAATGTCAAACGCCCAGCTGCCGTAATGTATTCTGTTTTTTCTTTTGGTTTTATATGTCTTTGCCATTTTTCTCCTCCACTACCACAGACTGTTATCCGGATCCAGCTTTCTGGTAATCGCATTTGTACCGAATACCAAGATAAAGCATATTACAGACAGGAACAGATTGACCGCAGTCGAATATGAAAACTGACCTTCCACAATGCCTTTCTGATATACGAAAGTAGAAATCGTATCCAACTGGCTTCTGTTGGTATCATTCTGCATGAGCAGGATCTTTGTAAAATCAGCATTCATCACAGTTCCAACATTCATAATCAAAAGAATCGTCGTTGTCGGACGTATTGTCGGCCACGCGATATTCTTAATCTTCTGCCACCGGTTGGCCCCGTCAATATTGGCCACGTCATACAGTGTCGTATCCACGTTTGAGAGTGCTGCCAGATAGATGATAGACCCCCATCCAACTCCCTGCCATACAGCGGAGCCAACATACTCCAACAGGAAATATGTGCCTCCCGAGTTCATATCTACTCTTGCCAAACCAAAGAATTCCCGAATATCATTGAACAGGCCAGTGGTAGAACCAAATCCGTTAAGCATGGAGCAGATAACTACAACCGAAATAAAATGCGGCAGATAGGAAATTGTCTGCACCGTCTTCTTGTACCATTTCCCTTTCAGTTCGTTGAGCAGCAGCGCAAATATAATCGGAGTAGGGAAGGTAAACAGTAAAGTCATCGCTCCGACCTTGAACGTATTCCATATAATCTGTCCGCTGTTTACATTTTTGAAAAATCTTGAGAAATTTTCCCAGATCGGATTAAGCCAGTCGCTTCCCCATACGCCTTTTGCTGCACTGTAATCCTTAAAAGAAATAAGAATTCCGTAAATGGGTATGTATTTGAATATAAATACCAGTAAAATTCCGGGAAGCGCCAGTAAAAGCAGCTGACGCTGATTATACAGTTTTCCCATAAGCGACTGTTTTTTTCCGGGCGATACCGCTGCCGCTATCCCTGTCTTTTGTCTTTTCATCACGTTTCCTCCTTGCTTTTTATATAATTTTACCAAGGTACACAAATAAAAGAATGGAATGGTTATGCATGTTTTATGCAACATTCTCGTATTCATCCCACAATTCTCCATAACAAATCGTAGAATTTTCCATATTGTCTCCCTGTACTTTCATGTAAAATAAGGATGATTCTCCAGGGTATCCACATTTATTTTTATTATAGAAAGTACAGGACAGCAGCTGTACAAAAGTACAGGAGTCCCGTTCAGAAAGGAAGAGCAAAATGGACTTGCATTTGCACGGCAGAAAGCTACTTTTTTCGCTTAAAAGACAGTTTCTTTTCATTATGATATTTCTTTTTGTATGTATCAGCCTGATTACCTCTTTTACCTGCATGGAATATATCCGGCTGCATACCCTTGTGGTACAGCAGAATATGGAATTGTATTCCTCTCAGCTTTCCCGCTCTGTCAGTGAAATGTACAAAATCTGCAGGAATATTGCCTATACGCTCTCCTACAATCAAATTCTCCAGGACTATCTGTCCACGGAGATTCCCTCAGAAAAATATGAAAGTTATAATCTAGCATATAACCAGCTTGTCAGCATGATGGAACTATCTCCTTATATCAAAGATATTGCTGTCATCAATGATTCCGGAAATACTATAGCTGTATACGGCGCATATGAAACTTATGCCTCGCTTCAGGACATCCCTGGTTTTACAGATAATTCCCTGCATTCTCTGGGTAGAACTTCTGTGGAAAATACTGACTGCCAAATTCTTGGGATGCCCGTATATCATCTGGAAAGCAACACTCCCCTGCGCATAGGCACTTTATTTCTCGCCATTGACATTGATGCCTTTTTCCTGGAAAATCCCCCTACAGACACTGATTATATTCCCAGCTATCTTCTGACTGACAGTGCAGGGAACATCATTTACGGGAAACAGCAATATTATGACGCTGTCTCATCATCAGAAAAGAAAGAGGAGCTTTCGATAGGCTCACATACTTACTATGTCAATCAGTACACGCTGTCAATCGTGGACAGTACCTTTTATATGTTCATCAGCAAAGACGCCTTTACTTCTGCCGGCAACCGGATTGCCACGCTTCAGCTTGGATGTATGGGACTTCTTCTTCTGGTTGTGAGCCTCGTCATGTTCCAGATTTACAGACCGCTGATAAACTCCCTGCAGAAACTTACTCATTTTATGTTGGAAATTACAAATGGGAATCAGCAGAACTACAAGAACGGCATCAAAATCAGCCAGGGGTTTATCGGTTCCACTGAAATTCAGGAAATCACGAATGCCTTCAACGCCATGCTTCTGCATACATATGATCTGAATCATACGATATTTGAAAATTACACACATATGTATGAGATGGAAATTAATAATAAAAAGACGGAGATTGCCTATCTGAGGAGTCAGATTAACCCGCACTTTCTGTACAATACCCTGACTATGATCTGTGGAATGGCATCCTCCAGTATGGAGCAGGAGATTATTGACACCGCAAATTCTTTATCTGCGATTTTCCGCTACAGCATCAAGGGAGAAGACATGGTAACGCTTCGCGATGAAATGGAAATTGTACGCTCTTATCTGAAGATACAGACGTACCGTTTTGAAGATCGTTTTACAATCACTTACGATCTTCCGGAAGAATCTCTGAAGTGTCTGATCCCCAAAATGGTAATCCAGCCTATTGTGGAAAACGCCATTGTGCACGGACTTGAACCAAGTCTCAAGCCTGGACGCCTTGTCATCGGAGCAGGCAGAAACCCGGATAAGGGGTATCTTGCCATATGGATTTTCGATACCGGAATTGGTATGAAGCCAGAGAAGCTGCAGCAGATCCGAGATGCGATTCAGGCGCCTGTGCACATCTCCGCTCATACAATTATGGACTCATACAGCTACATGGATTCGAAACACCATGACAGCATCGGTATCCTGAATGTAAACAGCCGTATGATCTTATATTTTGGCATGGATTACTCTCTCATTCTTGATTCTGAGGAAGGTGTGGGAACAAACGTACAGCTTCGGATTCCTTATCGCACGAAACCATAAACCCAAACAGTTATCACAGGAAAAGGAGACTTCAGTTATGTATCAAGCAATTATTATCGATGACGAAAAATGGGTGATTAAAAGTCTAATCGCAACTATAGAAGATCAGAACTATTTTGAAATCGTGGGTGAGTTTTACGACGGCGTTTCTGCGTTGTCCTATATTCAGGAACATAAGCCGGATCTGGCATTTATTGACGTGCAGCTTCCAGGCATGAACGGTCTGGAAGTTCTCCAGGCGGCAAAGCAGGAAAATCTCTCTACCCTCTTCATAGTTATCAGCGGTCATGCAGAATTTGCATATGCCCAGAAAGCTTTATTTCACAATGCCATCAGCTACTGCTTGAAGCCCTTTTCCAGAAATGAATTGATGGATTCCATGCAGAAAGCATATCAGCTTCTTGAAAAGAGGACGAATGTTTCCCCCGCATCACAGTCCGAAGAGGAATCCGAGGATGAGACTGCAGATCTAAACATGCCCGGATTAGAAAGCGGATTTATTCCCCCGGACCGTCTGCAGGTGAATAATAAATCCGTCTGCTCCATGCTGGATTATATTGCCTCTCACTATACAGAGGATATCTCGATTCAGATTCTTGCGGATCTGACCTGTATAACCCCAAATTATGCCAGTCAGCTTTTCAAGGAGGAAACAGGCTTCACCTTCAGCAGCTATCTGACTAATCTGCGTATGTATTACGCCTCCAGGCTGCTTCGAAACACAGATATGCAAATTTTTATGGTTGCAAATCAAGTTGGCTATAAGGACTATTTCTATTTTGCCAAGGTTTTTAAAAAATTTACCGGATATACTCCTAGCGCTTACCGAAACATGTTTCCGGCCTCCGCAGGAAGAAAGGAGTACTGATGAAAATATACAGAGTATTAATATCCGCCGCTCTGTTGGTTCTGTGCTCTGCTATGCTGTGCAGCTGCGGCTTCTATACCCGTGACACACAGAATGACGAAGAGGATATATGCACCATCAGCTTTGGTTACTGGGATATAGACAGCATGCAGAACGCTTCTTCACCAGATGGCATCACACAGTATCTTGAAAAAAAGTTTGGATTTCGCGCCTGTGCCCAATCCTTTAACTGGAGTACCTATAAACAGCAGTATCAGATCCTTGCCGCTACAGGAGATCTTCCTGATGTTTTCACAACCGTACTGCTCTCTTCTAATGACGCAGATGATACTGCACTGTTTAATCAAATGGTAGATACCCGCGCTATTCGTCCCCTTCCAGATGATCTGTCCGATTACCCCAATCTGGAACGTCTCTTTTCGGAATACAATTATCTGCAGCATGCAGACGGAAATTTTTATGCTATACCGCATCCTCTGTTCACGGAGACCATTCTATCAAGTTCCGATGCCGCTCTGCTGGTTCGCAGAGACTGGATGAACGCCCTCGGAATTGATGATCCGCAGACTATGGAAGAATTTATAAATATGGTGTCCGCATTTGCTTCTCAAGATCCGGACGGTAACGGAATTGACGATACGGCGGGCTACAATGTCAACAGTCTGGCGGCACTTGGAAAATGGGTGATGCTCGGAATCGCTCCGGAATGCAACGTATATTCCTGGATTCAAGCTTCCGACGGTACGTATTGTCCTGCCTGGATGACAGAAGATTTCCGAAATGTTGTCACCGCATATCGGGATCTGTATGCATCCGGCGGCCTGGATCCTGATTTCTACGCTAAAAATCCATCAGCGGTGGTGGATGATTTTGTCTCCGGACGTCTGGGCGCTCTGGAATATAAATCGTCCGCCTCGGCACTGGCAGAGCTGAAAGATCTATGGGATTCAAAAAATGAACTTCCCTTTGCCGATTGTGTGGATGTGCTTCCCATATTCCCAGCTCCCGATGGCATCCGCTACAGCAATTCCAGCAATACTTTCTGGTCAGAAACGTATATCAGTGCCTCTGTCTCAGATGAAGAAATGGATATTATTCTCCGGCTTATGGATTATCTTCTCTCCGAAGAAGGTATCGCACTGTATAGCCAGGGAATTGAGGGAATTGACTATACAGTTTCAGAAGACGGCACACCTGTTTCTCTTATTACTGATCAAAACGCTCCTCATGTGATGGCTCTGTTGAAAAAATATCCCTCTGTGGAGCTCTGGTCCAATATTGCCAACTGTGGATGGGATGCCTCCCACTTTGAAGATACGCCTATAACCCGTTTTCTGTACGGAGAGGACTGTGTAAAGCTTGCAAAAAAATCGTTGGATTTCTGCCGGAATCATACGGTCCAAGTGCAGCGTCCCTATGCGTTTCTCACTTTTCCCAAAGAAAGTTCCTCCTATGGAACAAATGCTTTTCAGTCTTTTATCCAATGCATTATCGGAGGGAACGATCCTTTATCCATGTGGGACGCTTCCCTGGACTCACTGCGCAGCCAGGGACTGGAATCCTATGTGCAGCGGCAGAATCAGCTGTATATGGATTTCCGTACCATCCGGGGTCATATGTAATATCTCCATGTATCAGTCGTGAAATTTCCATATTTTCTTATGGTATTTTCCATGTTTCTTCCTGCTGTTTTTAAGTACAATACTTAATCATAGATCTTTTTTACAGAAACAGGAGGAAATCATATATATGCATGGCATTACACTCACCCACGCTCCAGCAGACTGGGAAGTCCTCCAGCAGACAGACGGAGCCGCAGAGGTTACACTGAAAGGATCTTATGTAGTTCATCCCGCCGCAGTTGAAGTCGGCGTCGAGCATGTCCGTCCCGTCTTCCGGGTCATGCGGGAATCAGATAATACCTGCGTTATCCCCTGGACTGAAATGAATCACGCCACGAACGAAGATTTTTCCGGAACGTTTATCCACAGCTTTTCTCTTCCCGCCGGCGGGCTGTACAGGATCGATACCAGTCTGGAAACAAAGAGCATTGTTCCGGAACTGACCTGGATGTATCGGGGGGACTGCGTGCTCCACCTGGGTGTAGGCAATCTCTTTATCATCGCAGGACAGTCCAATGCTTCCGGATACAGCAGAGATTATGCGTTCGATCCACCGTCACTTGACGTACATCTCTTTCGAAACCGCAGCCGCTGGGATCTCGCGTCCCATCCCATGAACGAGAGTACCCTGGCAGGCTCCCTGCCCAATGAGGAGATGGGCATTCCAGGGATTTCTCCCTATCTGTCCTTCGGACGAAATTTCGCCACATTATCTGGATGCCCTGTCGGGCTTATCCAGACCTCTCTGGGCGGATCTCCTCTCTCCCGTTGGCTGCCGGACGGCGGAGATTTATATGGCAACCTGATCGACAAAATCCATCTCACCGGTGGAAAATACGCAGGTATACTCTGGTATCAGGGATGTTCTGATACAACTCCGGAATATGCCTTTTCCTATAAGAGCCGTTTCACGGAGTTTGTCAGCGCGGTCCGCAAAGCGGTGGGTTACGAAATCCCATTTTTCACCTTCCAGCTCAACCGGCAGATCGGCGGACTCCACGATGGCTGCTGGGGTGCGGTTCGCGAGGCACAGCGCCAGGCAGCTAGGGATCTTTCCGAAGTCTATATACTTCCTACTACCAACTGCGCGCTCTCTGACGGTATTCACAACAGTGCGCACGCCAATGTTATGCTTGGAGAAAAGCTCTCCCATCTCTGTGCCCATGTTCTGCTTGGAGCTCAGGAATTCTTTGCTCCTGAACTTATCGGCACGGAGCTGGTGTCCGCGACAGTTCTGAAGCTTACCTTTTCTCATATGGCGCTGGGATTTACCATCTATTCCGG
Source organism: uncultured Lachnospiraceae bacterium (assembly GCA_930989745.1). GTDB lineage: Bacteria > Bacillota > Clostridia > Lachnospirales > Lachnospiraceae > Egerieimonas_A > Egerieimonas_A faecigallinarum. The sequence goes on from CAKNMY010000003.1 coordinate 14,588, forward strand.
AAGCGGAAAAGACAGCGGATTTTATCTCGAGGACGAGGACGGTGAAATATTGATCACCGAGCTTCACAGCTCCCGGGAAGAAAAAAATTCACTGCGTCTTTTCCTGGAAAGGATGCCGGGGAGAAACACCAAACTCTCATTCTGCTGGGAAGCGGATCCTACAAGGATTCCCCCGACAGACGAGGTTACTTATCTTCCTCCCCTTTCTTTTTATCAGCTTCCCATTCTAGAACAATAGTCAAAAATAACAGGAGGAAATTCTACTATGAATGATATGTATACTATGAACTGGAATCAGCTGCAACGTCCAATACCGGAATGGTTTTCAGAGGCAAAATTTGGTATTTTTATTCATTGGGGACCCTATTCTGTTCCCGCCTTTAAGGACGAATGGTATTCCCGGCATATGTATTCCAAGGGGATGCCCCACAACATTCATCACGAAAAAACATACGGCAGCCTGAAAGACTTCGGCTATAAAGACTTTTATCCTATGATGACCGGAGCGAAATTTGACCCAGAGGAATGGGCGGACCTGATCGTGCACTCCGGCGCACGTTACGCGGGTCCGGTGTCTGAACATTGCGACAACTTCTCTCTCTGGGACAGTTCCGTCAATCCTGTCAACAGCGTCAATTACGGTCCGCACCGCGACGTAGTCGGAGAGTGTTTTTCTGCTCTTCGCAAACGTGGCATCCGAACGCTCGCTACTTTTCATCATCAATGGCTCTGGGGCTGGTTTATGTCCACAGATCCGGACGCAGACGTCTATGATCCGAAAAATGAACTCTATTATGGCCCGGCTCTTCCTCTGGAAACCAACCGCTATGATCCCTGGCGTTACCCGGATGAAAAATTCTGCAGGATATGGCGCGAAAAAGTCAGAGAAGTAGTTGAAAAGTATTCCCCCGATGCCTTGTATTTTGACAGCCGCACCTTTATCATCCGTGAGGAAGACCGCTTCCGTATGGCAGAACATTTTTACCGCCACATACCGAATGGAATCCTGACCTATAAACAGGAAGATTTTCCCGCCGATATAGGCATATGCGATCTGGAGAGGGGAAGATTCTCTGAGCCCAAATCCTTTGCATGGCAGTCCGATGACCGTCTTGAGGACAACATTACCTGGTGTATGGTACAGGAGCCGCGCTACCGTAGCGCTACTAATGTTATTCATCAACTCTGTGACATTGTCTCAAAAAACGGGAACCTACTTCTAAATGTAGGTCCTTACGCTGATGGCTCCTTCCATCCTGATGCGGTAAAAGAACTTTATGCCATCGGTGACTGGCTGAAGATTAACGGTGAAGCCATCTACGGAACTCACCCCTATAAGGCTGCAATGGAAGGGCCCACCTATATAAAAGACGTAAATTATGATGTATCCAAAATTCAGGAACAGCTTGCCACAGGTGAGGAATCGCAGGTTGAACAGCAACTCCTAACGTCCAGGGACTTTCGCTTTACCTCACGGGACAACTCCCTCTATGTCATTGCCATGGGCTGGCCACAGGACGGAGATTGGAAAATCCGAACCCTGAAATCCGGTACGGAAGAAATTTCCTCCGTCTCTCTGCTTGGTTCCCGCGAGCCGCTTCATTTCACCCAGACACCGGAGGCACTGATCGTTCACGCTCCGTCGGAAAAGCCTTGCAATCATGCCTATGCTCTGAAGCTTTCCATAAAATAGAATTGTTTCATATCGGGAGGACAAGACAATGAACAGTATTGAACGTTTTTACGCCACCATCAACCGTGAGACCGTGGACCGCCCAGCCGCATGGCTGGGAATGCCGGATATGCACTCTCAGCCCGCGCTCTTTGAATACTATGGCGTACACAGTCTGCATGAATTAAAACTTGCAATCGGCGACGATTTCTACGCCGTGGATGTTCCGTACCTCTCTCCCAGCGCAAACGCCATTTTTGCTGCTTTCGACTGGTATATGGACGGAAATGTGGATGCCGAGGAGCGTACGCTGACTGCGGACGGCTGCTTTAAGGACGCAGAAGAGCCTGAGGATCTTGCTTTTTTCGACTGGCCTGACCCTTCAAAATACATTGATCCCGAGGAATGCCGCCGCCGTGTGAGCATGGCACCCAAAGATAAGGCTGTACTCGGCATGATGTGGTCCGCCCATTTTCAGGACACCTGCGCTGCGTTCGGCATGGAGACAGCTCTCATGAATATGATCGCAAACTCTGAGATCTATGACGCGGTCAATGAAAAAGTCCTGCAGTTCTATCTGAAAGCGAATGAGATCTTCTATGAAGCCACGAAAGGACGGCTCAACGCCGTGCTGATCGGAAATGATATGGGAAGCCAGCGCGGGCTTATGATCTCCCCAGAGATGGTCCGCAGATTTGTCATTCCGGGCTGCCGCCGTCTTGTGGAACAGGCACACAGCTATGGGCTGAAGGTCATTTATCACTCCTGCGGCTCCATCCTCGACATCATTCCTGATCTGATCGAAGCCGGCGTGGATGCGATCCATCCCATTCAGGCACTCGCCGCCGGTATGGATGCCCGCAATCTGAAAGAAAAATTCGAAGGCAAAGTGTCTTTCTGCGGAGGCGTTGACACACAGGATCTCCTGGTGCACCACTCCCCTGCAGAAGTCCGGGCAAAGGTGAAAGAGCTGCGGGAACTCTTCCCCACAGGACTGATCATCTCTCCCAGCCATGAGGCGATCATGCCGGATGTACCGCCGGAAAATATCCGCGCATTATTTGAGGAGAGTTCCCTTGTCTATTGACATCTCTGCCAATCTGCAGTACAATATAACAGTGATATATAACATCGTTATATCAGAGGGAGAATATATGCCGACAGAACATCTGACAACACTCGAACGCATCCATCGGGCTGCCAGAGCGGAATTTCTGGAGAAAGGCTTTGCCCGAGCCTCCCTGCGCAGCATCGTCAGATCGCTGGGGATGACTACCGGCGCTTTCTATGGCTACTACAAGAGCAAGGAAGATCTCTTTGAGGCGCTCGTGGGAACTCATTACCGCTATCTGCTGGGACGCTTTCAAAAAGCCCAGGATGAATTTGCCGCCCTCCCCCGCGCCCTGCAGCCGGAAGTAATGAGCGATATTTCCGGAGTGTGCATGTACGATATGCTGCATTACGCATACGATCATCTGGAAGAGTGCAAGCTTTTGCTCTGCGCCTCAGAGGGCACTCCCTTTGCCGGTTTTATTGATGAGCTGGTGGAGATTGAGGTAAACAGCACCCATGCATACCAGGAAGTTCTGAACAGTCTGGGACGCCCTTCGCCGAAGATTGATCCGCAGCTGGAGCATATCCTGATCACAGGAATGTTCCATACCTTCTTTGAGCTGATCGTTCACGAGATGCCGCTTGCGGACGCAGAGAACTATGTCACGGAAATGCGGGCGTTTTATACCGCCGGATGGATGAAAATTATGGGGCAGTGATGCTCTATAATTTTTCCTCTTTGGTTAGTTTTAACTAACGCAAATCGCGGATATTCGAAGATATGCCTGATATCTTCCATATCATATATCTCATCATAAAGGAGGAGTTCTTTTTGAAAAAGCAATCTAATCTTTCACGCCTGCTCGGCTACGCAGGCAGGCACAGATACCTCGCGTATGCTTCCTGGATACTGTCCGCCCTGAGCGCTCTGATTGCGCTGGTTCCGTACTGGTATATATGGAAGCTCATGAAAGAAGTACTGGAGATCGCGCCGCACTTTGACCGGGCGCAAAATCTTGTACGCAGCGGTTTGATGGCGGTACTCTTTGCCGTTATAGCCGTGCTCGTCTACATCGCGGCGCTGATGTGCTCTCATCTCGGCGCCTTCCGTATTGCCTCAAATCTCCGTGTTCTGACCATGGAGCATATCGTCCGGCTGCCTCTCGGGTTTGCGGAGAGCTTCGGCAGCGGCAGGCTCAGAAAGATCGTAAATGAATCGAGCGCGGCCGCAGAGACCTATCTCGCGCATCAGCTCCCCGACCGGGCCGGCGCGATCGCCACGCCCTGCGGACTGCTCGTGCTGCTCTTTGTCTTTGACTGGCGGCTGGGACTTCTGAGTCTGGTCCCGGTGCTGCTGGGCTTTCTCATCATGATGAGCATGACCGGAGCGTCCATGCAGCAAAAAATGAAGGAATACCAGAACGCCCTCGACGACATGTCCAATGAAGCGGTGGAATACGTCCGCGGAATACCTGTAGTAAAGACGTTTGGCCAGACCATCTTTTCCTTCAGAAAATTCAAGGATTCCATTGACCGCTATCAGAAATGGGTCATCGCCTATACAAAGCAGCTTCGCGCTCCCATGATGTTCTATACGACCGCCGTCAACGGCGTGTTCGTCTTTCTGATTGCGGGCGGGCTGCTCTTTACCTCCGGCGGCGTGACGCAGGAATTCCTGCTGAATCTGATCTTCTATATTATTATCACTCCGATTATTTCCGTAACGCTCACGAAAATTATGTTTCAGAGCGAAAACGCAATGATTGTGGAAGACGCGCTGCAGCGTATTGACAGTGTGCTGAACCTCAAGCCGCTGCCGGAATCCGCCCGGCCGCAGTCTCCCTGCGACGGCTCTGTAGAACTTCGGGGTATAAGTTTCAGCTACGATGGAAAGACTGACGTACTTCATGATATTTCTCTGTCCATTCCAGCAGGCAGGACCGTTGCTTTTGTCGGTCCCTCCGGAGGAGGCAAGACGACGCTCGCCAACCTTATTTCCCGCTTCTTTGATCCTCGGAGCGGTTCCGTCAGGATCGGGGGCGTGGATGTAAGAGATATTTCCAAGGAGGAACTGATGAATACGGTCTCTTTCGTCTTCCAGAACAGCCGTCTGATCAAGACGTCAATTTTTGAAAATGTCCGGCTCGGCAGACCTGACGCTACGCGCGAAGAAGTTCTGGAAGCGCTCCGAAACGCGCAGTGTTCCGATATTCTGGAAAAGCTGCCTGAAGGCGTTGATACCGTGATCGGCGCCAAGGGGACCTACCTCTCCGGGGGAGAACAGCAGCGCATCGCGATTGCACGCGTCATGCTGAAAAACACGCCTGTCATTATCATGGACGAGGCGACCGCATTCGCGGATCCCGACAATGAAGCTAAGGTGCAGAAGGCTTTCTCGAGGCTTTCACGCGGCAAAACCGTGATTATGATCGCCCACCGCCTCTCCACTGTGGTCGGCGCCGACCAAATTTACGTGATTAATGACGGAAGAATTGAAGAATCCGGTACCTGCCGCAGTCTGTTGGAACAGGACGGAATGTTCAGCAAAATGTGGAAGAATTATCAGACATCCGTACAGTGGAAAGTAGCAAAGGAGGCGTAAACGGTATGATAAAACGGCTGCAGAAAAAATATGCCCTGTCTGAGCAGGGTGCAGAGGATCTGGTAAAGGGCTGCATCGCCTGTGTGTTCCAGAACATCTCATTTATGTTTCCCACAGGACTTCTGTTTCTTCTCGTCAGCGATCTGCTGGGCGGAGGCGTACCCTCGGGGCGGACCGCCGTATACGCCGCGGGCTGCGTTCTGTGCGTGGGGCTGATCCTGCTGGCGACATGGTTCCAGTATAACGCCACTTACTTCGCCACCTATGTGGAGAGCGGCGTGCGCAGAATCACGCTGGCAGAGCGGCTGCGGAAAATCCCTCTGTCCTTCTTCGGAAAGAAGGATCTCGCCGACCTGACCAGCACCATCATGGCGGACTGCACGTTTCTGGAGCAGAGCTTCTCCCACTTTATCCCGGAACTCGCCGGCTCCATCATTTCCACGCTTCTGATCGCAGTCAGCCTGCTGTTCTTTGACTGGCGCATGGCGCTTGCCGCTCTGTGGGTGATGCCGGTATCCTTCGCCATTGTGGGATTTTCGTCAGAAATCCAGGAACACCTGAACCAGAAGGCAATGGATGTCAAAATAGCGTGCGCCGACGGTATCCAAGAATGCATCGAAACGGTCCGTGATCTCAAATCCAGCAATGCGGAGGAAGCGTATCTCAGCGGACTGAAAGAGAAGATCTTCGCCGTAGAACGCCGTTCCATTCTAAATGAGTTCGGACTGGCGGCCTTTGTGGTGAGCGCTTCTCTCGTCCTGAAATTCGGCATCGCCACCGTCGCTCTGACCGGATCTGTGCTGCTGATGCGCAATAGTATCGATATTCTGACCTTCTTTCTGTTTCTGCTCGTGGTATCACGCCTGTACGATCCGCTGCAGGGAGCTTTGCAGAATCTGGCGGCGGTTATCAGCACCCGCACCAATATCGGCCGGATGAACGAGATTCTGGATCATCCTCTCCAGCAGGGAGGCACCCGTCTCACCAACCGCGGATATGACATTAGCTTTAATCATGTCGGCTTCTCATATCACACTGGGGAGGAGGTTCTAAGGGACGTCTCCTTTACGGCAAAACAGGGGGAGGTCACAGCGCTTGTCGGTCCTTCCGGAGGCGGAAAGACCACTGTCTCACGGCTTGCCGCCCGTTTCTGGGATATCCAGCGCGGAACAATCACTGTGGGAGGTATGGATATCTCGCGCACTGACCCGGAAGCGCTGCTCTCACTGTATTCCATTGTCTTTCAGGATGTGACGCTGTTTGACAATACGATACTGGAGAATATCCGGATTGGAAATAAGAACGCCACGGACGAGGAGGTTCTGGCCGCTGCCCGGCTTGCCAACTGTGACGAATTTGCCGAACGGCTGCCGGAAAAATGGAACACCGCAATCGGAGAAAACGGCTGCGAACTCTCCGGCGGAGAGCGCCAGCGCATTTCCATCGCCCGCGCATTTCTGAAGAACGCTCCGATTATTCTTCTTGATGAGGCCACCGCGTCCCTCGATGTCGAGAATGAGACGCTGATACAGACAGCTCTCTCCCGCCTCATTAAAGACCGAACCGTTCTTGTGATCGCCCATCGTATGCGCACAGTCGCGGGGGCGGATAAAATTGTAGTCCTGGACGGCGGAACCGTGGCGGAATGCGGCACACCCGCAGCTCTTCTGCGTCAGAATGGAATCTACGCGCATATGGCAAAACTGCAGAGAGAGAGCCAGGAGTGGACTCTGTCATAAACAGACGGCGGCGCGCAGGAATCTTCAGATCCAGCGCGCCGCCTCTTTGGATTTTTACTCTCACACTTAATGTCTCTTCAGTTTAGCAAATATCTTCCCAACCATTCCCTTCTCATACCCGTTCAGGCATACTGCCCACATCACCGCTGCGTAAATCAGGCAGTACAGCGCGATCTGCAGCGCAAGCAGCAGGATTCCTCCGGATGGGAATATCAGTTTGATCCCAAAGCCAATGGCCGCGGCGAGCACGGTTCCCGCGGCGATCGGAAGGATATTCTTCCAGAATTTTATGATATCGAGTCCGATTCGCTTCCAATAATACCAGTTCATGATCAGACCGCTTCCGATGAACATCGACACACCGGTGGACACTGCGGCTCCGATTCCCTGAAACTGTCTCGCCAGGATTATGGTTGAGACAATGTTCAGAACCGCCACCACAAAGTAGATCTTCGCCCGGAACGCATACCGGTCCACCACCTGAAGGATCGTAAGCCCCAGGTTCTGAATCAGGTCAATCGTAAACGGCGCCATGACGATCAGGGCAATGCAGTACGCGTCCGTCATGCCGTCCCCTGCCCACCAGCTGATAAATTCCTTTCCGTACAGGAAAAATCCGGAAAATACCAGAGCCAGAACGTAAAAGGTAATACGCCCTACTTTGACGAACAGGTCGGAAATGGCGCCCATATTGTGCTCCACCTCATAAATGCCGGACACGCGGGGCATAAATACCGAGGAGACCGCCATGCCGAGCGGCATGTACGAGAGGTAGATCTGGGAGCCGATGGAATAGACCGCCACCAGAGCCGTGCCGTACATCTGTCCGAGGATGACCTGATCGGTCTTCCAGAAAATCTGGTCCGCGGCAGCCGCCAGAATAATCCCTGCGGAAAATACCAGCATGTCGCGCATCAGCTTTTTATCGAGACGGTGAAGCTTCACGACCGCGCCCAATCTGACTCTCGCATACCACTGGCGGATCAGGGCAACGATCAGATTTACCGTCACCTGGATGATCACAACGGTCAGCGCGTACGGCGCTTTTCGGATAATCAGCACCACGGCCAGGGGCTGGACGAGCTGGGTGACGATTCCGAGGATCTTTAAAAACGCGAACTGCTCATTCGCATTGATCACGGCCACATAATTGTAATTATTAATGTTGATGATGACATTGATCATCAGCAGAAGCAGCATGATCTTTCCTTCCCTGATCTCCCCGGCGTCCAGCGAAGCCCCGAAGACCGGCTCAAAGACAGCATAGATCACCACGGTCGCGGCAGCGATCACCAGCGTAATGCCCCGGAAGATCAGCCGGGATGTGCCGAGCGTATTCTCCATCTCTTCCTTTTGTCCAAGGGACTTATATTTGCAGTAAAAGCGCATGACGCTCGCGGAAAGGCTCGTCTCCATGACGGACAGGTACGCGATGATCGACGCGAGGAGCTGGTACAGCCCGTATTCCCTGTCGCCGATGGAGTTCAGCAGGATCGGCACATAGATCAGATTTGCAAAAATTTGTACGAATGTATTTATGTAGGAAAGGACTGCCCCTTTCTGTCTCTTATTCATTCCGGAAACCTCCTTTTTGCCATTCACTATCTATTATTGTAAACCATCCGCGGTCTGTCAATCCTTTTTTCCGGGGACGCGAAATTGCCCTCCGTATTTTCAGGGTATGCAAAAATTGCAACCTGTGCTATAATGGCAATGATTATTATGGAAGGGGTGTGCTCTGTTGAACCTGAAAACAAAACATACATTCTGTGTATGCGCCTATAAGGAAAGCCCGTATCTCGAAGAATGCGTGCGTTCTCTGCTTCGCCAGAGCGCAAAGAGCCGCATACTCATCGCTACTTCCACGCCGAATCCGCATATTGAGTCCATTGCTGAGAAGTACCATATTCCTCTGTATGTAAATGAGGGAGAGCACGGCATTGTGCAGGACTGGAATTTTGCCTACTCAAAAGCGGATACTCCCTATGTGACCATTGCCCATCAGGACGATCTGTATTTTCCGTCCTATGCGCAGCGGATCGTGGAGAAGCTCGAACGCTCGGATATGCCGCTGATCGCGTTTTCCGGCTACTGTGAGCTGCGCGGCGGACGGATGGTAAAGGGCAATCCTCTGCTCCGCATCAAGCGCTTTCTGCTCTCTCCCATGAGGGTTCCGGCTCTGTCCGGGCGCAGATTCTGGAAGCGCGCGGTGCTCTCGCTCGGAAATTCTATCTGCTGCCCGTCCGTGACCTTTGTCCGGGAGCGTCTGCCGGAAGTTGTATTTACCCCCGGCTTTCAGAGCAATATGGACTGGGAATCCTGGGAACGGTTCAGCCTTCTGGACGGATCTTTTGTGTATGAACCCGCCTCTCTGATGTGCCACCGCATCCACGAAGACAGCACGACCTCCGAGATCATCGGAAATCATCTGCGCACCCGGGAGGATACGGCGATGTTCGAGAAGTTCTGGCATCCGGGCTTTGCCCGGATCCTGGCAGGAATTTACGCTTCCTGCGAAAAAAGTAATCAAATTTAAGGAGCCTCACCATGAGAAATCTCTTAACTAAATATAACTGGAAACTGCCGCTCGTGTGTCTCCTCCTCTTTCTCTCCCTGATCGGAGGGATGTATTTTTATTATGTAAATGACGTCCGGGATGCTGCTTCCAAGCCGCAGATCACCCTCGGCAACACCGTAGGGCCTGAGAATGTCGGGGAGCTGGCACAGGGACGCAGCGTTTCGCAGACTTTTCAATACGCTCTCGACGAGCTGGACGGCATACGGCTCTATTTTGTAAATTTCAACAGGGAGAATGAGGGCAGTCTCTCCGTTTCCCTCTACCGCACGACAAAGAATTCCTGGAACCTTATTCAGTCCTGGTCTTTCGATACCAGCACGGTGGACGGAAATATGAGCAGCGATTTTATGCTGGACAAACCACTCACTTCCGCGGAAGGCTCCTATGAGATCGTGGTAGACGGCGTGGACGGCAAAGGTGGCTCCTGCGTGAGCATACAGCTCTCGGATTCGGATATGTACCGGGAGGGACACGCCACAGTAAACGGCAAGACTACGGTCTGCGATCTGGCATTCGGCGTGTACGGGAAGAATACGTTTCTCTACACCTGGTATTTTACCGTTTTCGGCGCCATGCTCGTATTCTTTGTTCTTCTGTGCGCGGCCGCGCTTCTGAAGACAAAGCTGCACCGCGTATTCGTGATCGCAGGACTCGGCGTGGGACTTCTATATATTGCGGTATTCCCGCCGTATTCTTCTCCGGATGAATATAGCCATATTGCCACAAGCTACGCGAACGCGAACACGCTCCTCGGCAACAGGGCAGCGGACAGGGACGGCTATCCCTATATCCGCGAGACAGATCTGACCATGGACTCCCAGGAGATTCAGCCGGACCTTGCCACCTACGAGAAGGTATGGACGCACATTGGAGAAAAGCCGGACAGCATCGCGAAGACGACGTATGATTCACAGCGGCTGGATATCTCCTTCTTTGCGCATCTTCCGCAGTCTCTTGGAGTCGCCGCCGCATGGCTTCTGGGACTTAACGGCGTCGCGGCCCTTTATGTCGGAAGGCTCTTCATGCTGTTCTTCTACCTCGCATGCGGATACTTTGCCATCCGGATCATGCCGTTCGCAAAGACGCTGATGTTTCTCGTATATCTGTCGCCGATCGCCCTGTACAACGCCGCGTCGTTTTCCTACGACGGCGTCGTCCTGAGCGTATGCTTTCTGATGACCGCCTGCTATCTCAGTCTCATTTACAGCAGACAGCGGGTGACATGGGCGGATATTCTCCTTCTGATCGCTCTTGCCGTCTTAAGCGCGCCGATCAAGGTCGTATATCTGCTGATCGCTCTTCTGGGATTTCTGGTTCCTATGAAGAAGTTCCGCAGAAAGATCTCTTATTTTATTATGAACATCGGCTCCATTGCCGGAGGCCTGGCAGGCATTCTCATCCAGCGCGCCTCCAGCATCACTGGAATGGCATCGTCCGGCTACGGCGGCGGACAGGGCGCGGGCTATACGCTGTGGAAGATCCTGGGCGATATTCCCGGATTTCTGGAGCTCTGCGTCAACACGCTAGTCACGCAGGGAAAAGATCTCTTCAGCGGCATGGTCGGACAGGTATTTCACTGGGCGGACATCGAGATTTCCTGGGTTGTCTCGGGAGTCTTCGTACTTCTCCTGATTGTCTCCGTGTTTACCTCGGCACAGGAGGAGGCCCATATGACCATGAAAGTGCGTCTGATATCTCTTGTCATCTGCCTGGGCGTGATCGGAGGCATTCTGGTGACATTCACGCTCTCGTGGACGCCGCTTTCTCTGGACTATATCGACGGCATACAGGGAAGATATTTTCTTCCGATCCTGCCGCTGTTCCTGCTGCTGTTCCAGAACAGGTTCCTGCCGCTGAAAGAGCGTCCGGATCACGTTCTCGTGCTGGGACTGTTCGCAGTCCAGTATTTTACGGCGCTCGATGTATTTACAACCATTATTTCAAGATAAGACAGGAGGGGCGGCAGCGCTGCCCCTCTCTTAACAGGATAATATTATGAGTATGATAATCTCAGCTGTTCTGGCGGTGATCGTCTTTCTGATCGTTCCCGCCCTCATCGGAATGCTGGCAAACGTATTTCGAAAGAAAAAACATTTTTCCATGGCGCTGTTTCTCGTCAGCGGGTACGGCGTCCTTTTCGCATTTTTCGAACTTCTGGTGCTTCCGTTTATTTACCTGAAGCTCCCCTTTACGCTCATGGTCTGGATCTACAGCGTTCCGGTGGGGCTGCTCTCGCTCTTTTCCCTGTATCTGCACCGCAGGGTACTCCTGGAAAAGCTCAGAGGACTTCCCGCCGCGCTCAAGGGACTGCCCTGGTGCGCATGGCTTGCTGCGGTTCTGATTCTCTTTCAGGCAGGCACTGCGGCTGTAAGGATGCACGTGGATGACGACGATGCCTTTTACGTCGCGACCGCGACCACCACAGTGACTACGGATACCATCTTCCAGTACGACGCCTACACAGGCCTTCCGTACGAAGAGCTTCCCTCCCGCTATGTGCTCTCCCCCTTCCCGGTGTGGAACGCCATGATGGGAACACTCACCGGGCTGCATCCGGCAATCGTCGCGCACACCGTGATGCCGGCATTTTATATCCCGCTCTCCTATGCGGCGCTGTGGCTTCTGGCTTCATGGCTGTTTGAGAAGAGCAAAAGAAACGCGTGGCTCCTGCTCTTTTTCGCCGCGGTGATTCAGATGTTTTCCTTTTATTCGATCTACACGGGAGGCACGTTCCTGCTGGTGCGCATCTGGCAGGGAAAATCCTTCCTTGCAAACGTGCTGATTCCGGCGATTCTGTATTTCTGCATCCGCGCCATGAATCAGAGACATCCCGCGCGGACGGACTGGCTGTTGCTCTTTGCCATGATGGCGGCCTCCTGTATGGTCTCCTCCATGGGAATCATGCTGGCGCCGGTCGCTCTCGGCGTGATGGGAATCGTGATGTACCTTCGCCACAGAAAGCTCCAGATTCTCGGATACGGCGCCGCGTGCTGCGCGGTAAATCTGGTATGCGCTGCCGTCTATATACTGATACGATAGGAGGCGAACGCTCATGAAAGAAACTATAGAACTGATCTTTCGCTGGCTGAAAGCATATGTGGGAACCGGATGGCACTGGCTTCTCTTTCTTGCCGCCGCCGTCCTTTTATTCTTTCTGCGGGAAGCTTCGAAGAAGCGGCAGATTCTTGCCGGCTACTGCATTGGAATCCTGTTTCTCTACTTCTTCCCGCTGACCGCCTGGATTATCATGAAGGCGTGCATTGGCACAGATACCTACTGGAGGATGTTCTGGCTGCTCCCCGTGACACCGGTGATTGCCTATGTCCTCGTGCTCGCAGTGCAGCGTGCCGAGAAGCGCGGGCGCGCCGAGGGTATCGCCGCGGCTGCTGCCTGTGTGCTTCTGATCGCGGTGACCGGTTCCTGCGTGTACGGAAAAGGGCAGTTTACAACGGGAAACCGGTTCAAACTGAACGGCGATATGATGGCTGTCTGCAATTTCCTTGAAGACTACAATACGGACGAGGAGATCTACGCCTCCGTCCCCCCGGAATTTGTCAGCTACATCCGACAGTATGACGCGAATATCAAGCAGCCCTACGGCAGGTACGGCCCCGAGGACTGGCAGCCCGATCAGCAGAAAATCGAGGAGATCTACAAGGAAAACCCTGTGGATTTCTTCGGCCTGACCTCGGTGTGCAAAAAGCTTGGAATCAATTACATTATTTATCCGCACAGCGAGGAGGCCGCCGCCGCGTTTACACAGGACGGCTACGCTCTGGCCGGAACCGTGGGAAAGTACGGAATTTTCCACAATCCCGCATATGGATCAGAGGATGACAACGGAAACCAGGAGGAAGTGTGATATGCCTGAAAAGTACGATAATGAAACCTTAAAAAAACTGCAGTCCCTGGAGCTCGAGATGCTGGAGGATTTCCTCTCGCTCTGTGAAAAATACAGGCTGCGCTGCTTCGGAATCGGGGGAACCGGAATCGGAGCGCTGCGCCACGGGGGCTTTATCCCGTGGGACGATGATATTGACCTGGCGTTCCCGCGGGAGGACTACGAACAGTTCTGCCGCCTCGTACAGGAGGAGATGGGGGACAAATACGCGATCCTGAGCGCGGAGACCGATGAGAATTATCCGCTGTTCACCGCGCGTATGATGCGCCGCGGCACAACGTTCCGGGAATACTCGATGAAGGATGTGGACTGCGAGTTCGGAATCTTTCTCGATCTCTACGCCTATGACAATGTCCCTGACAACGATTTCCTGATGAAGTTTCAGGCAATCGAAGTCTGGATCATCAGCAAGCTGCTCATTCTGCGCAGCATTCCGCGCCCGCATCTCTTTTATACAGGCGCAAAAGCAAAGCTCATTTACGCCGCGTGCGGCATAGCGCACCGCCTCTTATGCGCGCTGCACATTTCCAAGCGCGGACTGTACCTCGCGGGCAAGCGCGCCTGTACACGTTATAACGGCGTGCGCACCAAAAGACTTGCCTACCTGCCGGAGGCGCGCCCGTTTACAAGCATGATTAAGCGCAGCGACCTGTATCCGCTGAAGAAGCTTCCCTTTGAGCATCTGAAGCTTTACTTTCCCCACGACATGCATGAGATGCTGTACGCCTACTACGGCGATTACATGCAGCTTCCGCCGGAGGAGAAGCGCTACAATCACTGCCCGTATCAGCTTGATTTCGGAGATGTGACGGTGCGCGGCTATGAACACGAAAAGGAGGAAACGCCTCATGAAGACCGATAAGAAAGTCGCTGTCCTGCTCTCCGCCTACAACGGGAAGCGCTATATTGCGGAGCAGGTGGACAGCATCCTGAATCAGACCTATCCGAACCTTCATCTCTATATCCGTGACGACTGTTCCACGGACGGCACGCTGCAGGTTCTCGAGCAGTACCGGGAAAATCCCCGTGTCACGCTGATCCGGGGTTCGGAAAATCTCGGCTATCCCGAGGGCTTCTATGAACTCCTCCGCACGGTCACAGACGCCGACTATTACAGCTTCAGCGATCAGGACGATGTCTGGGAACCGGACAAGATCGCCCGGGCAGTCACAGGGCTTTCCCGCAGAAATCCAAATCTCCCCGCAATGTTCTTTGCCAACTATGAGATCTGTGATGAGAAGCTGAACTTCATCCGCCTCTCCCCCTGTCTGCGGACAAAACCGGGATTTCTCAACTCGCTCTACGCGTGTCTGGGGCTTGGATTCACGATCGTTCTGAACACGCCGGCCAAGGAGATGATCACAAACCAGCGCTCCGTCTACGGGGAGACGAAGGACGTCTGGATCGGAATGCTCTGCTCCGCTTTCGGCGAGATTATCTTTGACCGGAAGTCCTGCGCAAAGCACCGCCGCAATCCCGGCGCCTATTCCGCGGAATCCATTCATTTCTGGAAGACTCAGAAAGAGCGCTTCCGGGAGCTGTTCCTGAACGATGGGTTTACCTATATCCACACAGTCATGCAGGAATTTTACGACACTTACCGCGGGAAGCTGCAAAAAGACGATGAGGCTGCCCTCTCCCTTCTCGTGGATATGAGCCGCCGTCCCTCGCATGTGCTGAAAAAAGTATTCTTCCCCCACAGGCTTCGCTATGAGTGGAAGGATGAGATCATGCTGAGACTCGTATTTCTCATCGGGCGCCTGTAACGGGCGCCCGATCTTTTGCAAAGGAGGAATTCTATTGAAATCATCACAGCCAAAAGCGCTCTCGCTCCGCCAGAACATCTTCTGGAACACTGCGGGATCAGCCATTTACCTGGGCTGCCAGTGGCTGATCACGATCCTTGTCGTGCGCCTTTCCGCATCCGGATTTACGAATTCCGGGCTTCTGACCCTGGCGATGGCGAACACGAACATCTTCTATTCTATCGCCATCTTCAACATGCGCGCCTATCAGGTCTCCGATGTTCTCGATAAATACAAGACGCACACCTATATCCAGATCCGCCTCTTTACGAGCGCTGTCTCTCTGGTGATGTGCGCGGTGTATGCGGCTCTCGCCTTCAGCAGCGAGACCTTTTCCTGCATCGTGCTCTATATGTGCTTCAAGGTCACGGAGGCAGTCATTGATATCATACAGGGCGTGGATCAGCGTGCCGCCCGCATGGACATCAGCGGAAAGTCCATGGCAGTGCGCGGCGTCGGAACCGCAGCGGCATTCGCCGCCGTCATTGCGCTCACAGATTCCCTGAATCTCGCGATCATCGCAATGACGCTTGTCTCTCTCCTGGTCATGGCCTGCTACGACATCCCGCAGGCCGGGAAATTCGGCAGGCTTTGGGGACCTGCGGACGTGCCCGCCATGGGACATCTTCTCCTGGAATGTCTGCCCATGGGCATTGCCTCCGCCCTGAGCTCCAGCATCACCGCGATCCCGCGCAATTTCCTGGATGCCGCTTACGGAAGCGAGATCCTCGGAATCTACGGGGCGATCTCGGTGCCGACGGTGATCGTCCAGGTCGCCGCCACGTATATCTTCAACCCCATGCTGTCCATATATGCGGAGCACTACTGCCTGCGGAAGAAGCGGGAATTCTTACGGCTGTTTGGCCAGACACTGCTCGCGATCGCGCTGCTGAGCGCCGCGGCTCTTGCCGCCGCAGCCCTGCTTCAGGAGCCTTTGCTTCCCCTGATTCTCGGGGAGGACATACGCCCCTATATCTACCTGTTTATCCCCATGCTCGTCTGCACAATCCTGAACGCGGCCGTCTGGTTCCTCACAAACCTGCTGATCGTAATCCGCGATTTCCGGACATATTTCGCCGGAACCGTGCTCGCCGTCGCGCTTTCCTGGGCAGTGGGGCGCTTTGCGGTGGAAGCCTGGTCCATGCAGGGCGTGAACGCGACGCTCTTTGCCGTATACGCGGCTGAAATCGTGATCTTTGCGGCAGCGCTTGCCGTACGGCTGAAAAAACAGTTTTCGACATCCAGAAAGGAGCCATCCGACACATGAAACTCTCAGTAGCTCTTGCGGCGTACAACGGTGCGCCCTATATCACCGAACAGCTTCTCTCTATTCTGAACCAGGAACGCCCGGCCGACGAAGTCATCCTCGTGGACGACGGTTCCACGGACGGGACCGACCGGATCATCAATACGTTTCTGGAGCGCTACCAGCCGAAAAACTGGTACTTCTTCCGAAATGAAAAGAACCTCGGCTATGTCAGAAATTTCCGACGCGCTCTCTCCCGCACGACCGGAGATCTGATTCTTCTGTGCGACCAGGACGACATCTGGTACTCGCACAAGACGAAACTCATCGAGGAACTCTTTCTGTCTCACCCTGAAATCCGGGTGCTCGACACCAGCTTTCAGCTTATGAACGAAGGCGGAAACAATTATGAGGTTCCCCAAAAGCGGGGCTGGATCAACAACAACCTTCTCAGAGCCGTTCCGAACAGGGAGGGGCTCGCTCGGATTCCGCTCGGCTACGTTCTCCAGAGAAACATCTCCTGCGGCTGCACCATGGCGTTCACCTCCTCGGTGCGAAACGTCTACCTGAAGCACTCTCACGGCAGAATTCAGCACGACTGGGAAATCAATATTCTCGGCGCGCTGCAGGACGGCCTGTACTATCTGGACCGCCGGCTGATCCGCTATCGAATCCACGGAAACAATACCTCCGCCATGGCAAAGGCAAAAAATCCGTCCCTCCTCTCTTACGCGCGCACGATCCTCGATGGATGGGAGGAGTCCTCCCGGGATTTCTGCCTGCGCGTCCGTCAGTTCACAGCTCCCGGCTACTTTACCCGCCATCCGGAAAACCGCGCGGTCTGGATGCGGACGCGGTGCCTCAGCGAACTTCGCAGAGCGGCTGTCGAAAAGCACAGTATCCGCGCATGGGCGCGGGAAGTCTGGCTGTACCGGAAGCTTTCCTCCTACACTGACGCCAGAGGGCTCCTGCTCGATCTTCTGTTCGCGCTGCGGCTGGACCGAATCATGAAGCTATGGAAAAATTCCTGAATCATTTGATTATTTCTACATTATCTGCTATACTTTTCTATGGTGCGGGCATCTTCTGCCCGCGCTGGTGATATATGGAAAATTGAATATCGAAAATATCACAGAAAGGATTTAGTGTTATGAAAAACGGAATACGCAGATGGATCAGCGCCGTACTCATCGGCGCGCTTTCGGTTCCGTCTTTTGCGGAAGCTCCCCTGGAGGCTGAGGCTGCTTCCGGTTCCGATATCAAGATTCATTTTCTGAATCTGTCGGATGAGCCCAACGACGCGATCCTTCTGGAATGCAACGGGCATTTCGGCATGATCGACGCCGGGGAAGACAATGATTATCCGGACGGCTCTGATCCGCGTTATCCCCTCCGGGAGGGGACTACCGTTGGGGAGGGACATGAAGACGAAGTCATCTCCTACCTGCACTCCGCAGGTGTCCGGGAGCTCGATTTCTTCATCGGCACGCATCCGCACAGCGACCACATCGGCGCTGCGGACGAGATTATCCGTGAATTCACTCCGGACCGTGTCTATCTGATGGAATACGATGACGCCTACATATCCAGCGAGGCCAACCTCTGGGATAACCAGTATGTCTATGACCGCACAGTGGCGGCGGCAAAGGAGGTCGGCGCTTCGCTGATACAGAACTTTGATCCGGACGCTCCTCTCTATCCCGAGCGCGTCTCAGTCAGCGGCCTGATAACCTGGGACGATTCCAATGACGCGGACGGCATCCATCCATCGCAGCTGGAGGTCCGCCTGTTCCAGACCGTGAACGGCCATAAGGAGCAGATCGACGCGCTCACCGTAACCCCTGACGATGTGGGAACCTGGTATTACCAGTTCGACAGCCTTCCGCAGAAGACCGACGACGGCGATACCATTACCTATTCTGTCGATGCGGATATTCCGGAGGGATATGAGCAGATCATCAATCCGGACACTTTTAAGATCACCTACACGCATGAGGCTCAGAACACTCCTGAGGAAGCGAAGGACCGAATCACCGGAACCATTCTCTGGGAAGACAATGACAACGCGGAGTATCTGCGCCCCGGACAGCTGGAGCTTACGCTCTATCAGCGCCAGACAGCGTCCACCCCGGGTACTTCTCCGGATTCTCCTACACCTTCCGGCGGCATAGCGATCCAGACGATTGAGGTACAGGCCAATGAGCGCGGTCTCTGGAAGTATGAATTTACCGGACTGGATGAGACGATTCCCCTGACGGACGAGAATTATTATCTGGAGCTCTCCGACCCGGGCAGCCACTACATAGTGACGTATGACAGTCTGCATCAGATCACCTGTACCTACTACTCGGATACCTCCAAGCCCACAGGGCTTCAGTCTGATCCGAGCCTGTACGCGGATACCTTTTCTCTGAATCTCGCCCCGTCGGTTTCCATCGCGCCGGAAGATCAGGTGGATCCGACGCACCAGGACGACCGTACGAACCCTGACACCCTGCCGGATTCCGGCACTGCGGCGGCTAATCTGAACGCCATGCGTTCTTCCGGCGAGCTGAGCGACAAGCCGGATGCGAACTCCGTGGGAAATCCCGTATTTACCCTCGGAGACGACATGACCATTGAGATCATGAATTACTACGATGATTACAAGACGCATCCGAAGCCGGACGCCAACTATTTCTGTCTGGGCGTAAAGGTGACGGCGAACGGGCACAGCGCCTTCTTCGGCGGAGATATAAACAACTATGAGGGCGCGGAGACACGCATCGCAGACCAGGTGGGACATGTGGATCTTCTGAAGCTGAACCATCACGGCAGCTACGGTTCGAACACGCCGGGCTTTCTCTCAACGCTGAGCGCCGACTACATCGTGATGTGCGGAGATATGGAGGATATGGCCGACAGTACGCTGCGCACCATCCTGTACGACCTCGGCAGCCCGAAGTTCTACGCGACGCAGCAGTACGACGCGTTTATCGATGCGACTGTCTTTGATTTCTCAGGCTCCGGGATCACTTCCAACGTGCCGTCGGACGCCATGTTCTGCGCGGTGACCCGCTTGGGACCGCTGTTTATTCAGGACGGAAGCCCCTACTGCTGGGAAGGCTGGCTGGACTATGACGGCAAGCGCTATTATATGCAGGACGGACTTCTCCCAGTGGCAAACGGCTGGGTGACTGACACAAGCGGAAAGTACTATATGAACGCCCAGGGACAGCCTGTGACTGGCTGGAACCTCATCGACGGCACGCAGTACTATTTCAGCGAGGATGAAGCCACCCTCGGACAGATGCAGACCGGATGGGTCGAGAGAGACGGCAGCCGCTATTACTTCCTGAAGTCCGGCGACATGGCAACCGGCGTCCAGTCCATAGACGGCGAAGAATATTATTTCCTGCCTGACGGAACCATGGGAACAAACATCTGGAACAATATGCGGTTCTACGGCGAGGACGGCACCTATGTTCCGGACTATGTAAATGAAAACTGGGAAGAAGACAAGAATGGCTGGAAGATGAAGGGCGAGGACGGCAAATACCTCACAGATCAGTGGTATTTCCTCGAAGGCCAGTGGTATCTGTTCAGCAAGCAGGGCTATCGCCTCGACGGCTGGCAGAAAGTCGGAGCGGCGTGGTATCACCTGAACGAGATCGGACAGATGGATATCGGATGGTCCGAGATCGACGGCAACTGGTACTACTTCAATGAGATCGGCCAGATGCAGACCGGATGGCGCGAGATTGACGGCACATGGTATTACTTAAATTCCGCCGGACAGCGCGTGATCGGATGGCAGCTTCTGGACGGTGCCTATTACTTCTTCAACGCTGAAGGCAAGATGCTCACCGGCTGGTTCTATCAGGGCGGCTACTGGTATTACACCGATCCGGACGGAAAGATGGCGGCAGGATGGCGCTTTATCAACAACAACTGGTACTTCCTGAACGCCTCCGGACATATGGTAAGCGGCTGGCTGCAGCTCGGCAACTTCAAGTATTATCTGAACGCTTCCGGCGCCATGACGACCGGATGGCAGACCATAGGAAACCAGTTCTACTACTTTAGCGAGAGCGGAATCATGCAGACCGGATGGCGCGACATTGACGGCAAGCGGTATTACCTGGCGCCTGAGGACGGGCACCTCTGGTTCGGCTGGCTGACACTCTCCGACGGAAGCCGGTATTACTGCTCGGCTGACGGAAGCCTTACCTACGGATGGCTTGGACCGTACTACCTTGCTCCCGAAGACGGGCACATGGTGACCGGAGATTATGTGATCGACGGGGTTACGTACCGGTTCGGCAGTGATGGAATATTGATTGGAACGGTTTAGAACATTACAGAAGAAACCCCCGCTCGCACGGAAGAATTCAAATCTTACCGTGCGAGAGGGGGTTTTTTATGACGGAATCCAGTTTCCTAATTATTGAGACGATATCCCGCGCCCCACACCGTCTCAATGATCTTCGGGTTTCTGGCATCATCCTCGATCTTCTCTCTTAAACGGTTGATATGGACAGATACGGTCGCCGCGTCCGATACGTACTCATAGCCCCATATTTTTTCATACAGTTCTTCCTTGGAAAATACAATGTTCGGATTCTCAGCGAGGAACCGCAGAAGTTCAAACTCCCGGTTTGGAAGTTTAATTTCTTTACTGCCTTTCCAAACTTTCCATTTCTTTGACTCAATCACTACATCCTGCACCGTGATCCTTCCGTCCGATTCCTTTATTCCTCCATTTCTGCCCGACGTCAGACGGACATACCGCTTCAGATGCGAGCGCACCCTTGCCACAAGCTGAGAGGGGTCAAAAGGCTTTGTGATATAATCGTCTGCCCCCAGTCCCAGCCCGCGGATTACATCCACTGCCTCAGTGCGGGCCGTGACCATCAGAATCGGAATATCTATTTCATCCCGCACCGTACGGCATATCTCATAGCCGCTGCTTCCGGGAAGCATGATATCCAGCAGCAGCAGATCGTACTTCTGTTTCCTCAGCTCCGGGATCACCTGCGCCCCGTCTTCCACGAGAACTGTCTCATATCCGTTGCTCTCCAGATAATCCCGCTCCAGCTCCGCAATCTTCCTGTCGTCCTCCGCAATCAGTATCTTTGCCATCTCAACTGTGCCTCCTGTCATTCTGTCTGTTTCGGAAAATGCAGGCTGAGCTTCAGCCCGTTTTCATTTTCCGCCTGTACGCTTCCCCTATGCCGCTCCATAATATATTTTACAACATAAAGTCCAACGCCGCTGCCCTTCTCCTGTCTCGCCTCATCGCAGCGGTAAAACCGCTCAAAGATCCGCCCCAGCTTCTCCTGCGGCACGCCTTTTCCATTGTCCTTCCAGGTGAGAATCACCTCATCCTCAGTCTCCGCTATGGACACGTCGATCTGTACCGGCGTCACCCCGGCATATTTCATGCTGTTTTCCAGCAGATTGTCAAAAACTCTTCTCATCTGCTCCACATCCAGGCTGATCTCCGTAAAATATGGTTTTTCCATATGCAGCCTGATCTTCAGGGCTTCCGGGTCCGCCGCCGTCTCTTTCTGCGCCGTATATGCGGCCGTATATTCACCCAGGTCCACGTTTACCATACGAAACGGCATCTGCCCGCTCTCTATCCGCGAAAATTCAAACAGTTTCGTCAGCAGGACATTCATCTCCTCCGTGGACTCATAGGCGGTCTTCAAATACATTCGTTTTTTCTCATCCGTATCTGCCACCCCGTCCAGAACGCCTTTGATGTACCCCTGAATGGACGTGAGCGGTGTGCGCAGGTCATGCGAAATCCCGGTGACCATATCTGTCCGTGCCCGCTCGGTCTTCGCCCGCTGTTCCTGATCATCCAGGATGGTCTGCTGCATGTCGTTGAAAGTCTCACAGACGTGTTCAAATTCCGTCTCGCCATGGTAAATGATCTTCTCATTCAGATTTCTGTTTTTAATACGTTCCGCCCCCGCCACAAGCAGCTCCACAGGTTCCATCACGATCCGGTTCATTCTCCTGGTGACGAAAGAAGCCAGAAACATTAAAATAATAATTGCTCCGATTCCGGCAAGGAACGCTGTGAGCAGAAAAACGTAGAACGAGCGGTTAAGCGAAGAGGCAATCCAGTGTTCCTCCGGGAAATGCACTGCCACAAGATAAGCGTCCTCTTCCGCAAGGTATTTGCCGATCACCGTCGCTTTCCCGAAGGAATAGATTCCAGTCTGTCCGCTTTTATCCGCGATTTCCCCGAAAAATTCCGCTATGTCATGCATAGGTTCCCCGCTGTCTCCTGCCGCTGTCTTCCCTCCTGAAATTACCGCAGTGCGGTAACCCCACCGGAGTACCTCAGGCTGGATTTCTTCCACAAGGCTTTCTGCGCTGCGGTTTTTGTTATCCTCCGCCAGACGCTCCACAATCTGCGCGGCCTCCTGCGCATGTTCTTCAATCTGAGTTCCGCTGATGGAGTAAAGCTGCGTTTCCAGTGAATCCTCGAACAGGGCCAGCACAGCCAGAATAATCACCATCAGGGAAAACAGCGCCGCAAATAAAATCGTCATATTCGCGCGGAACATCCGCTTCTTTAAGGACATATCGCCCACCCCTTTTCTGAATCGTCATTTCCTGTCAGATAATCATATCACATTGATTCCATTTTTTCCAAACTGTTTTCACAAATCACGCGTCTCCGAGTTTCTCCGTCTGATATATTTCATTCAGCCGCATTCCCGTCTGATATATTCCCCGTTCTTCCGCCAGCCTGCGTCCTGCTCCGGTCATTTCAGCACAGCTTCCGGAAAAGATCTTTTCCAGCTTTCTGCCAAAATCACAGGTGCCTGACGCTTTATAAACGTGTATGCCGTCCTGCAGCCATCCTTCATATACCGGGATGTCCCTCACCACTACCGGCACTTCACAGGAAAGCGCCTCCAACACTACGATTCCCTCTGTCTCTTCATAACTGAAAAAGGCAAACGCGTCAGCCCCACAGTAGGCTTCCTTCAGTTCCTGCGGATTTACATATCCTGCAAACAGGACATTATCCGGTTTCTTCTGAATGACCTTCCTGATGTCCTGAGGCACTGCCCAGCAGTTTCCTCCGCCAAACCAGATAAACAGCGTCTCCGGCATCGCAGAGGCAAGGTTCAGAAAATCAATGATTCCCTTCCTGCGGATCAAATGTCCCGCAGAAATGACCACCTTTTTCTGCGCGGGGATCTGATATCTCTCCCGGAAGCGTTTCCCGGCTTCTTTATCTGCCCGAAAGAATTCCGTATCCACTCCGTTTGTGATGGAATAAATGGGCTTTCGGATTCCATATCCCTCCAGCAGCCGCCTCGAATATTCCGTGGGAGTCAGTATTACATCCCCCATCTCATAACAGCGGCAGATCCATTTCTTAAACAGGGGCGCCATCCGGTTGGATCCGATAAAGGAATTGCGAAAATCTTCCCTAGTGGAATGGCCGTAATATATCACCTTTTTCCCCTGTTTTTTCGCCAGATACGCCGCAAGGAACGAATCCGGAAATACCGTATTGATATGGACTGCCGTGGCTTCTTTCCAGTGTTCCGTGACCGGTGCCCCGGTTTCTGAAAGCATCTGCTCCTGATGGCGGACCGCGCTTCCTACCCCGCTCTTCCTGACAACCGATAATCCTCCCTTATACAGATAGATCTTCATGTTCCTGCCTCCTCCTTAAAATTTTTCCTGAAAACGGTCTATGCCGGCGGGAAAATCAACTGGAAAAGTTTTGTCAGGCCCAGGCTGTAAACCGCAATGGAAAAAGGTTTTCCCAGCAGAATAATGCAGATAAACTGCCGCCATGTCATCGCTGTCGTTCCCGCCAGATAGCAGAGCAGGTCATCCGGGGCAATCGGGAAAAAGATGGCCGCCGCAAACAGTTTCGCGAACTTCCCGTCCTTTTTTGTCCATTCTTCATATCTGTGTATCTGCTTCCCGGAAAACATTTTTTCAAACACTGATCGTCCCAGATTTCTCGCAATTCCGAAAGCCGCCATCGAACCGATGCAGATCCCGATATAATTACATACAAATCCGATCCACGGACCGTACAGCAATACTCCCGCAAGGCAGCTGATCCCTCCCGGAAGGATCGGAAATACCACCTGAATGATCTGCAGCACTACAAAAAGCAGCATCCCGCCATATCCAAACTGCCGGACAAACTCCTGAAGAGTATTTACGGACTGAAAATAACCGCTTCTACATCCCCATGCCGCCAGTCCTGCGCACAGGAGCAGCCCTGTCAGCGAAATGATATTCCAGAGATTTCTTTCGTGTTCTTTCCTGCTCATAAATTCTTTCCACTTCCCTGCCAAAAGCCTCTGCCGAAAACCGGTCAGCGGATTTTTGGGCACATCGGCGCATCCTTCGTTTTCCATCTTCGCTCTGACTCTTCCACTCCTTTAAAAAGGCAATGAACTGATCCAGATTCTCATACTGCCAGCCGTTTTCTCCGGCTTTAACTACTCCTTCCAGACAGCCGTCTCTTCTGCACAGAAGCGGCAGGCCTTCGGCAAGCGCCTCTGCGTAGGTCATTCCCTGCGTCTCACTGACAGACGCGCTGACAAAGAGATCTCCCGCCTGATAATATTTCCACACCTCATCTCTGGGAACCATTCCGGTAAAAACAACACAGTCTTCGATTTCCAGCTCCCTGGTCAGGTTCTCCAGGCTTTCCCGGTATGGGCCGTCTCCGACTATCATAAGAACCGTCCCTCTGCTTTTTGTCTGCTTCTGAAAGGCGAGAAGTTCCTCTATATTTTTTCCTTTGCCAGCCGTCCCACATAGAGGAGTACCGTATGTTCATCGGAAAACGTATACCGGTTCCGTATGGCGTCCCTCCAGTTTTCACCCTGCGGCCAGGAATCCTGCTGCGAAACAGCAGGCTGCGCGCGCTCAATCCCCGACGGAACCACCCACAGAGGGCATTCCACCTGATACCCTTCCAGAATGCGGCGGATCTTTTCGCTTGGAACAATCATCCCCGATACCTGCCGGGACAGCCTTCGCGTGATCTGCCGTACCGCGTTTCTTCCCCATGTTTTCTTCGGAGAAAAGTAATGCGTATATTCTTCATAGATCGTGTGATACGTATGTATGATGGGAATATTCAATTCCCCGGCAATCCTCCGCGCGGGAAAAAATGTAGAGAATTCGCACTGAGAGTGCACGAGATCCGGTCCCCATTCGAGCAGTTCCCGCACATACCGTCCGGGAAGCGGCAGGCGGAACCGCGCCCCCGGATAGATCAGCCCCGCGGCTGCCGATCCCACATAATATACATTGTCCTCCCTGCAGGACCTGCAGTCCCTTGACAGCGTCAGTATCCGGACTTCATGCCCCCGCCTCTGCAGTTCTCCCATAAGCGTATGGACGGATGTAACTACGCCGTTGATCACCGGATCATACCAGTCTGTTGTAATCAGAACCTTCATGCGGTTTCCCCCCTTTTCTTCTCTCTGCTGCCCACCACACGGCGCAGCAGTTCCAGAATAAAAATAAAAACAAATGCCAGAGCGCTTCCAATCGCGATATAGCCTGCCATTTCTCCTGTAATACTGCTGACCTCAAACAGAGACGGCAGGATTGCAAGCGCCCCGAATGTTCCCGTAGCCATCGTGCCGCAGATAAATACGCGGAGCGGGCTGAACGGATAACAGCTTTTTATCACCGCTGCCATGGAGATCAGGATCAGCAGAACGTACATAACGGTCTGTCGCTCCGGCTGCGGCATTGCCGCTGCAAAGCTGAACACGGCAATCATGGCCGCGGCTGTAATTCCAAACGGCGCTGCCCCCGAAAGAGCCGTGGGCAGAAATTTTCCCCGTATCCGCCTGATATCCGACTCCAGAATCGTAAGGAAAGAGGGATATGCCTCAATGCAGGCGTCGATCAGCGTAATCTGAATCGGGATAAACGGAAATGCCCGATTGGCAAACAGGCAGAAAAAGGATACCAGCACAGAGTAGATCGTCTTGATAAAAAATACCTGCGCCGTCCTTGTCACGTTGTGGATTACCTTCCTTCCCTCCATCACCACCTGCGGAAGATGGGTAAAATCCGACTCCAGCAGTACCACCTGGGAAATCTGGCGGCTGGCATCGCTTCCATCTGCGACGGCAATCGAGCAGTCCGCTTCCCGGAGCGCCAGAAGGTCGTTAACGCCGTCCCCGGTCATGGCAACCTGATGCCCCTGCCGCTTTAACGCCATGACCAGCTCCTGCTTCTGCTTCGGCGTCACCCGTGCAAATACCGCATAGTTCCGGCAGAGCGCATCATAGTCCGCATCCTCTCCAAAAGCAGACAGATCCACCGCGTCTCTCCATCTGTGCAGTCCCGCCCGCCTTGCGATTTGAGATACGGTCAGCACATGATCTCCGGAAATAATCTTCACGTCCACGCCTTCCTTCCGGAAAAATGCAAGGGTCTCTTTCGCATGAGGCCGGATGGTATCCTCCAGCACCACGCCGTACAGCGGCCGGATCCCCTCCGGCAGTTTTTCTCCATCCTGCCACTCTCTCCCGGTATATCCGATGATGATAACTCTGTATCCGTTTTTCATCTCACACTGCAGATTGCCGGGCAGTTCCCCAAGAAGCTTTTCCGGCGCTCCGACAAACACCGTTCCCGCTCCCCGGAAGCTGACGCTTCCCCATTTCCTTTTTGATGAAAATGGAATCTTACAGGTAGGCTGATATACGGGATCTTTCCCGAATTTCTCCTTCAGCGCCCGGAACGTTGCGTTATTATCCTCACACGCTTCCATATAGGACTTCACCAGAAGCTCCGTCTCCCCCTGCGAAAACGCAGACATGGGGATTACGGAGCGGACGGTCAGATTCCCGTCCGTGATGGTCCCCGTCTTATCCAGGCAGAGCGTATCCACATGCACCAGAGTTTCCAGCGAATAAATATTCTGCACAAGAATTTTCATCCTGGCCAGCCGGATCACGCCAGCCGCCAGGGAGACAGAGATCAGCAGCACCAGCCCCTTTGGCAGCATTCCCAAAAGGGCTGCTGAGGAAGATACCACCGCTTCATCCACCGGCGTGTTCCTGAGAAAGAAAGCCTCCAGAAACAGCAGGATTCCAAGCGGTATAATCAGAAAGCTGGTAAAACGGGTCACTTTCCGCATAGATCCCAAAAGCTCTGACTGTACCTTTTTCTCCCGTTTTACTTCATTGGCAAGTTTTGTCGCATAATTGTCATTTCCCACATGCGTCACCCTTGCGTATGCTTTTCCCGCGATCACAGAGCTTCCGGAGAGAAGCCGGCTTCCCTTTTCCTTTACAACAGCATCGCTCTCTCCGGTAAGCAGCGACTCATTGACCTCCAGCACTCCTTCCTCCACAACCGCGTCATTGCAGATCTGATTCCCGCTTTGCAGCACAATCAGATCATCCTTGACAACCTCCTCTATTTCTATCAGCATTTCCCGGTTTTCTCTGCGCACACACACGCTGGGACGGTTCAGAATCGACAGCTCATCCACCAGTTTTTTGGCTTTCAGCTCCTGCGCGATACCAATCACAATATTCAAAATGATAATGCCGATAAACAGTAAGTTGGAATAAGCGCCTACCGCCAGAAGAAGGCCTGCAATCAGAAAGTTCAGCAAATTAAACAGCGTGAAGAGATTTTCCCTGATAATCTGCCCCTTACTCTTTGTAATCTGCGCCTGCCTGCTTTCTGCCTGACCCAAGTTTCTGCGCTCTATCACTTCCTGCGCGGTCAGGCCCCTCAGCGGATCTTTTTTTATGTCTTGTCTTACGGATTGTTCTTCCATGATTTCAGCCTCCCTGCATCTTTTCTGTATCCAAGCGTAACATGAGAGGCTAAAGATTCTGGTGAAATCAGTTAAACAATTTCTAAACAATCCTCCGTTCCAAAGAAAAAGCCGCCGAAATAATGGTTATCCCACATTTCGGCAGCTTCTTCTGCTGTTATCCACATCATATTGTTAATTTCGGTCTCTTAATTCCTTCAGAAATCCCGCGATTACCAGGATCATGATAATTCCCAGCGGGAACGCCGCAATGATCGACACAGTCTGCAGGTTGGACAGCGTGCTCTCAGAAAACAGAAGTCCGATCGGAAGCACAAGAAAGATCAGGGACCAGAACGCGCGCAGCCCTTTTCTCGGCTCTTCCTCGCTGCCGCCGCTCTTCTCCGAATAGCCCGCGACTACCAGGCTGATCGCGTCAAACGAGCTGGCATAGAAGGCAACCATGGAAAAAATCAGCACCAGGAGGGCAAACTTCGTAACCGGAAGTTCGTTGAAAATAGTCATGACGATCTCTGACGCCGACGCGCCCCCGGCGAGCATTCCCGCCAGATCCGCCTCCCCGGCGGTCTGCATGTGCATTCCGAATCCGCCGAAGACGATAAAGGACAGATACGTCCCCGCCATCCCGCTGAACAGCCCGCCGAAAATCGTCTGGCGGATCGTCCGCCCCTCTGAGATTTTCGCGATAAAGAACGGGATCGCCACGAACCAGGCCACCCAGTACGCCCAGTAGAATATTGTCCAGGTCTGCGGAAATCCGCTGCCGCCCTCCCCGGTGAGACGCAGCGGGTCCATCCAGGTGCTCAGCCGGAAGAAGTTATCGATCACATTTCCGATCGCCGTGATTCCGGTCTCGATAATGTAAATCTTCGGTCCGAACAGGAAGAATATCGCCAGCAGCAGCCCGAAAATCCCCACGCACGCGGATGCCAGATAGGAAATTGCCTTCATTCCCTTGAGCACGGCGATGATAAACACAGCGCCTATAATGCACAGAAGCGCCACGGACAGCCCCGTGGAATTGGGAATCCCGAATACAACGGACGCTGCCTCGGCGAGCAGCGGCGTGGCCATCGAAAACGTTGTCGCCGTTCCCGCGAGCAGCCCGACGATCGCGAAGGAGTCGATCACCTTTCCCGGAATCCCGTCAACGTGGTGCTTCAGGATCGGGCGGCACGCCTCGGAAATTCTCTGGCGCTTTCTCTTTTTCACAAAAATCATATAAGCGTAGGCGCACGACGGAAGCATATAGAACGCCCACGGGATCGGCCCCCAGTGAAACAGCGGATACATCGAAGCCGTATCCTGCCGCTGGGCCAGCGTCATGCTTCCTGTGCCGAACGGATCCGCGTTAAAGTAATACGCCCACTCAATCAGCGACCAGTACAGCACGTCGGCTGCCAGCCCCGCGGTGAATATCATAGCTCCCCACTGAAAATTTCCGTATTTCGGTTTCTCGAGCGTTCCGAGGCGGATCTTCCCGTGGCGGGACAGCGCGATGCCGACGGCAGTCAGAATCACGCCGAGCCCCAGAAGAATGTAGAAGAATCCCAGTTCATTTACAAAGAAACTTCTGATCTCATCCACCACCACCCGCGACCGCTCGGGAAAGCACATCAGCAGTATCGTCAGCACGAGAATAATCCCAAGCGGAAGCGCGGTGATGCTCCAGTCTATATCGCTGCGTCTCTTATTTTCCATATCTTTTTTCATAATCTTTCCTCATTTCCAGCGCCCTCGAAAATCTGTCCTGTCCGTAGGAGCCGAAATGTTCTCCCCGCATTTCCTTGGAAATCGTCCAGACGCTCCAGAGCATGTCCTGGCAGATCTTATAGATCAGCAGTTTCTCCTGTTCCGTTTCATTTGCCTCGCGGGAATAGTAATACTGCAGGAACAGTTCCTCCTCCACGGGCGTAAATTCGCACTCCAGCAGATGCGATGCCAGATCCCAGATCGGATCGTTATAACCGGAATATTCCCAGTCAATCAGGTACATCCTTCCTGCGGCGTCCTCGATGAGATTCTCAGCCACAAGATCATTATGGCACGGTTTTTTCTCGCACCCAAGTGCTTCCAGACGCTTCCCGAGGCGGCAGAACCATTCGTCCATTTCCTGGAATCCCGGATAAAATTCTCCTCCGCGTGCCAGCTCCTTGTACTTTTCGTACTCGCGGAAAACCTGAAATTCTCCGCTCATCTTCATGTCCGACGCATGCAGTTTTCTCAGAATCGCCGTTGTCCTTCGAATATTTTCCTCAAGCCTCGCCGTCTTGCCGTTGAGCGTGTTGGCGCCTTCTATGTACTCTGAGATTTTCACTCCGCTCTCCTCATCAAAGCAGATGGTCTGAGGATTCAATCCCAGTCTCGACGCTTCTTCGAGATTATTTCTCTCATTTTTCCTGTCAATCATCACATCCGTACACACACCCGGTATCCGCAGTACAAAATTCCCCCGCACTGTCCGAATGCGGTAGTTTGTGTTCGTCATGCCCCCGGCAATCCGGCAGTCAAGGATTTCCTGCGGCTTCATGTCCATGCACGCGCGGAAGACCTCTCTGGCGTTATTCTCCCTGCGCAGCCGCGCGCGCTTCTGGATTCTGGGATAGATCAGATTCTCCGCTTTGCGGTAAAGCTCCGGATTCTCGATCACGGTCCAGGCGAGATCGTCCGCCATAACGCCCTGTATCTGATAAACTCTTCCGATATTTTCAATCACATACTCGTAGTTGAGCATCGGGTTCTGGTTCCGTGAGAAGTACTCCAGCATCTTCACAAAGAGCGGATAACTGATCTTGCTGATTCCGATCATCTCCCCGTCAATCCGGTTCATCTGCCGGATATCCTTGGAGATGCGAAAGAGCGTGCCGTCCTCATTGAGTTCCACATACGCCTCATCGTGGGAACCGCTCGGGTTCGCGAGCAGAATACAGCTTGCCGCCGGATGCTCCAGCAGCGCGGTGACCGCGGTCTCCTCGAAAATCTGATTGCTCTCCACAAGCAGGAAATCCTCATGCACCAGCTCCCGCACCGCTGCCAGGGATTCCATCGTCCCGGTCCACTTGTAGCGCGGATTTTCCACGATTGTGACGGCTCTGTTCTTAAAGTATGACGCGAACATCTCTTTTTTATATCCGATGACGAGATAAATTCTCTCAATGCTCGCCTGATTCAGGTACTGCATGATATACTCGATCACCGCCGTCCCGTCAATCTGCAGAAGCCCCACCGGCTCCTCGAAGCAGGAATTTCCTCCTGCCGCCAGGATCACAGCAGTGCGCACATTTCCCGTCTGCTCGGCCATCGCAAGCTTCTCCACCTGCTTCTTTCTCGTCTCTTCCTCCAGCAGTGCCTCCCCTTCTGGCGTCAGCAGATACTTTCTCTTCTCGCGCCTCAGATATCCCGCTTCCTCCATCTGCCGCAGAAGCGTATTCACCTGCCCCAGCGACATCTCCGCAGCTTCGGCGAGCACGCGCTGGTTTCGGAATCCTCTGTTATTCAGTTCATATAAAATTCGGTAAAACTTGTCCATCTCGGTGATACCTTTCTTTGTTCAATTTTTGAACATTTTCTATTTTACACTTCCTGCCGGATATTGTCAAGCCCCTGCGTTTGGGGTCAAAAAGCCCGGACTGGCGAACCAATCCGGGCAGATAGATTTTTATAAAATATAATCAGTGATACAATCATACCAATGAACGTAAGTTTCTCCATTTACAGTAATGCGTTCATTGTCTGGAAGCTTTTCGCTCCATCTCTGCTTGTAATAGTTATACGCCCAATCATCACGGTTGAAACGGCGCCATAGAATCGTACGTCCGTTCTTGTCAAGGTATTGCTCGCTGGCTACACCTGGGTTATAGGTTTCGATGTCCATTACGCAGACAGTATCATATTCTTTTCCAGCAATTGTCACTTGAAAACGCCCTGCAATGTCAAGCAAAAACGGTTTATCTGCAGTTGTAATTGTGCTTCCCCTGCGTATAATATCTCCTTTGGGAGAGATATGCGTTTCGTTTCCGCAATTATTCTCTCCAAATCCCCAGTTTTCGAGAAAGCTGTCGCCATCAAGAAAGGTATAAAGATGTTTCACGCCGTCTTTCATATGGCTTTCTGCAAGATAGCGGCAATGCGTATCAGTCAGCTGTGCCACAAATGTTCTTGATACCTTCTTTTGACCGCCTTCAGAATTACACTCCATCGGATTGTTCGTTTTCACCGTAATTTCAACGCCCTCAATCCCGTGAACCTCCGCTTTACCGATGCCTTCCATTTCATCCGATTCTGCAAGCTTCCTTTCAGGCATACTGTATAATCCCCATGAAAGTTTTTCTCCAAGCTTTGGTACGAGAAACCAGCCCATGAGTTCTTCCCATATGACAGAAAACGGTTGTTTTTCCGATCTTGTAATTGTATATTTGGGCATGATGCCAGGTAAATTTTTCATGATAAACTCTCCTTTCGTTTTAGGCGGATACGGATACTTCTTTTTGAAATTTTGCTTCGCGGTATGCAGACGGCTTTTCACCGTTCCAAGCGGTATATTAAGTTTCTTTGCAATTTCAGCCTGCGGTATATCAAGGAAGAAATATAAGTACAGCACTTCTTTATCCTTATCAGCAAGACAATTCAAAGTGTCATGAACACAATGTGCTTCGGTTATTCCCATCCGTCCGCGAGAAAGTTCCATTTCTCTGACCTCTTCAAGCGGAATTTCCATTGATTTTGCGCTGCAGCGGTAATAGTCGTTACACTTATTACGCGCAATACTAATAATCCACGCTTTGAAGTTGGATTTATCGCTCAATGTATCAAAATTTCGATTAGCAGCTATGTAAACTTCCTGCAATATATCATCGGCATCGAAACTTGACGGCAATTTGTACTTTACAAAGCGTTCGACAGCACTCCTGTACTCACAAAGCAATTTTTCAAACTGATCCATATCGTCATCTCCTCGTTTTGTACTAAAACCGGTTTCACTCATATAGTCGTAAAACGCAGCCGAAAGGTTCAGTTTCGAATGTTATTTTTCAAATTAATTCTATTTCATTTTTGCGTCCCTGACAAGCAGGTTACCCTTTCTTCTGTGCTTCGGACTTGTGTACATATTCATGATATACGCCTTGTTCCCACTTGGATTATGATACATCGGCATTACCCTGTAATAACTGACTCCTCCGGCACCCAAAAAATTTATGCCGTCGAATACCAGGTATGCCGTATGAGAACCATCCCTTAAAGTTCTGCCACTATATCCGATAATGAGCGGAACACATCGTGCCATGGCCGATAGGGTGCAGCGTTTATGCCAGGATAGCCCACAGAGAGCAGGCAATGCGGTCTGAGTGATCTGGCAAATACTCAAGGCTGTTTCCAAAATCTTGTCTCTTTTTTCCTGTTCAACAGGTCGATCAGAATAAGAGCGTACGGAATACCGTTTTCTTGAAAATTCTAAAAAGTCCATAATTACCTCCAGTTAAGGGACGAGCAGACTGCGGAATAAAAATGAGTGCTACTCATCCCTAATTTATCTGCAAGCGCCTGTCAAAATCAATACTGATGAAATACCTTTGCAACAATCTTCCATTCACCATCTATCTTCAGCAGATTGTGGAAGTCCGTAAATGCGATACCATGCCAGTCTTCCAGCACAACACGCACCGCAGCGGCGTTTCTCTCAATGCCGGGCTTCAAAACCCCTGCAATACAGAAGATATTGTGCGGATGCGGGTGATTATTGATGATATGAACCATACATCGCAATAACCTCTTTTATTTCACATAAGCTATAACCCCTCTTAGCATACGCCAGCCGAGCGCAGCATCAGGAAATAGTACTTGCAGCCTGCCGCCGGTCTTACCACAAATATGATTGCCAACATGGGTACGGGCAAAAATATCAGCACAGAAACACTGGTTCATATCTGCAAAGCCCTGACAGAAATGACTGCGCTTTTTCTATCCCTCAATTTGTAAAAATTTGTTCTTCCCTCTTGACAAAATGTAATGAGATGATTACACTATATATGTATCCACTTCATTACATTTTGAAAAGGAGAGATGACTTTGATATGGAATAGAATTAAAGTGCTAAGGGCTGAAAGGGATTGGACACAAGCAGATTTGGCCGATAAGGTTGGGATTTCCCGGCAAGCGGTTATATCAATAGAAAAATATAAATATACCCCGTCTTTGGAGTTGGCTTTTAAGATTGCAGAAGCCTTTGGTGTTTCTATTAATGAAGTTTTTGAACATAGGGAGGATAAATAGTATGAATGAACAAACCATTCTTTTGATTTTTCTTGTTGCGGCATTAATTGTAACTTTGGGATTATATTTCTTAAAAGCCAGGAAACAAATGCAATATAAAGGTGATGAACGCTGGAAATTAATACAACTTAAAGCAAATAATACTGCGAATATCTCAAATACGGTTCTGATCGTCTTGCTTGTGGTTTTACCCTTGTTCATAGATAGCCAAACGACGTTTACGCTCCAGAGAGTGGTCACATTTGCTCTGATTTATATCGGAATACGCAATTTGATTGAACTGGTTGCAACGATTTATTTTGACAAGAGGTTATAAGAAGGACATGATGTTTAAGAACAGAAAAATAATGGTACACCCCAAAAACTGACTGCCAGCCGCACCGACAGCACCGCCGGGCAGGAAATCCTGAAACAGGTTTCCTGCTCGAAACCATGCTGCCGTCCGCCATCGGGCTGGTTGCCTATACCCGTTTGGGTATGAATCAGATGAATTCCATCTCATTATTCATTTTTACAAAACCGTATTTTTCATACAACGGTCGGCCCATCTCGGTTGCCTCAAGCAGAATAACATTTACCCCTCTTGATTTTGCATCCCTGACAAGCAGGTCCAGGGTCTTATATGCTATGCCCTTTCTTCTGTACTTCGGACTTGTGTACATGTTCATGATATACGCCTTATTACCGCTTGGATTATGATACGTCGGCATTACCCTGTAATAACTGACTCCTCCGGCGCCAATAAAATTTGTGCCGTCGAATACCAGGTACGCCGTATGCGAACCGTCCCTTAAAGCCTTGGAATAATACTCATATGACTGCTTTTCCACTTCTGTCATGTCAGCATCATCTGACAATTGATTTGCCGCTCTCAGCACTTCTATCCTTGTTTTTGTTAATATGCCAATATCTTCTATCGTCGCCTTTTTATAGAGCAGTTCCATTTTCTCCCTCCGCAAACCTGTATTTTCCTTTTCCGTGACCGGAGACGTGTTCAAGGATTTCTGCCTGTACCAATTTTGCAATCAGCTTGGATGCACTTGAATTCTTGATCTTGAGAAGTTCAGCCGCCGCGCTCCTCCCAAATATACTGTCAAATCCAAACTCTTCAAACATCCTGCGGATATGATCGATTGTCTTACTGGAAAATCCCTTCAATTTATCTGCAAATACATTTTCAATGTCTACTTTTTGCTTTCCAATATCTACTTTTTGGTCTCCAATGTCTACTTTTTCAGTTCCCAGGAGCCCACTGATATGCATATTTCGATTTTTCAGTTCATTTTTCTCATTAAGAAGCAGATTTCTCAAAAACACTTCCAGGTATTCTGTAGTTTCATGGATACCTTTTTGCAGATTCGTATAGTTCGCTCGAACAAGCGCATTTCTGAAATACCACGCATGATCGGCAAAAATATCGTTCGTCGCTGAAAATCCAAGCGTTCTCAGATACTTAATGAAAAACACCGCAGTCGTTCTCGTGTTTCCCTCTCCGAAAATATGGATTTGCCACAATCTCGAAACAAATACTGCAAGATGATGGATAATCTCATCCATTGAAAGCCCCTTATAGCTAAAGTTCTTCTCCTCTGAAAAATCATATTCCAGGGTAGCCCTTAACGCAGAAGCGCTTCCGTAGATAACAGTTGCTCCGTCGAGGATCCACTCCTTCTTTGTAATATTATAATCTCTCATTTTTCCGGCATGACTGTATATACCCTGAAACAGCCTGCGGTGGATAGAGATATATTCATTCGGTGAAAATGAAAACGCCGTTTCCGACAGTATTTCCGCAATTCGTACCGATACCTTATCCGCTTCTTCCGTACGGTCACCGTCTGAAGTCACCGGTTTTTCCTCATAGTAGCTGTCAATGAGATTCTGAGCTTCTTTTAATGTAATATTCCCCTCGATATTTTGAATAGCTGTATCAATCAAATACCTGGAGGGTTTCAGGCCATCTACCGCCTGCAGTCCGATTGCTGTGCTCCAGGCATAGCCTTTGCTGACTTTATCCGGCTCAGACTCTCTCAAATATTCTTTAAAGGGGTCTTTGTTCATATCACTACCTCATCTCTCTAATAATATCCAAAACCATTTCGCAAAAGCGCCGGACACGCTCCTCCTTTCAGAGCACATGCCCGGCGCCAGCCTATCTTTCATTACAGGTCATCGATGACCAAACGGCCTTTTTTTCTGTCAGCGGATAAAGTTCGTCTTGATCTTCTCCTCTGTCTCCGGAGCAGCTACGCCTGCATTTCTGCCCGCCTCCAGGCATTTCAGCAGCCATGCCATGTTCTTGCCAAGCACGCGCATGATCTGTAAGCCCTCCTCGTCACGGCGAACCTCGTCAGGCGTATTGCCGTGTACCATGTTCCAGTAGTTGGAGGACACAACCGGCATCTGATGGAAAGTGAAATACTTCATCAGCACGTCGAGCGTCGCTGTTGTTCCCGCACGTCTTGCGGATGCGACTGCTGCTGCCGGCTTTAATACCATATATTTTCCTGCCAGAGAGCTGAACTTATCCATGAACTCGATAATCTGTCCTGACGGGGACGCCCAGTATACCGGAGATCCCACGATCAGCGCGTCGCACTCCTTCATCAGCTCAGCGGCAGCCTTCACATTCTCCGTCTCCGGATTGCCAGCCTGGAAGATTACGCTATCCACGCCTTCCTTCTTCAGAGCGTCTGCGACCTCACACAGAGCGGTATAGGTGCAGCCTTCTTTTCTCGGGCTTCCATTTAATAATAAGACCTTCATATTTTCTCATCCTTTCTGAAAATCTGTGCCGCGGCACATTGTTGCTCATCTATAGATTATACCGCGGCGTCCGGATTTTTTCCATATTTTTTCGCAGACTGATTTCCGTTCCAGAAGTACCTGGAGATATTCCTAAAAGGTGCACTTCCATCTCATACGGAAGTAATTTGCTTGTCGTAGGGCGGTATGGCGGATGGGTGAGAGAATCCGCGGATGCCTTTGCTAGAAAAAGAATTTTTGTCTGAAAACGAAATAACAATTGATTCCCCAAAATAGGACTTATATAATGGATAATATGAAATCGAGTTATTTGGGTTACAATATTAAGAAAGGATCAGACTGATATGGGAAATACAAAAGCAGAAGATGCAATGAAGGAATTAACGCTGATGCTGTTATATCTCTCCAGATTTACGCAGGGAGAGAAATTTCATGAGGCAACCGATTTTTATGCGTGGAAAGGTTATGATTTCGCTATACTGAACGAGTTGGATGATGCTGACTATATCCGGCAGGGAAATCATCCATCCCGTTCCAAGTCAATATATATTACGGAAAGTGGCATGGAGCAAGCAAAAAAGCTTTTATCCAAATACGGTATAAACGATTGGAAAGCAGAGTGAGAAAATGAAAACGACCGTGTGATCGGCGCTTATAACAACCAATCCGATGGCGGTCTATATGGTTTTCCAGCAAGACTATGCGGAACGGTACGACTAGATGAAGCAACAGTTCATTGACTGGCCGTTACCTATCTATATCAACAGTATGCTTTATTTACAAGAGCAGGGCAAAAAAGACTATCTCTGATGGGGAGGATCAAAGCAATGATTGATAAATGGATTGCAGAAGCAACAGAATGTGATTTCAAAGTTGCTCTGGAAACGAAGAAGCCGAAAAGCTGGCTAAAAAGTGTCAGCGCCTTTGCAAATGGTATCGGTGGTACACTGTTTTTCGGTATTGATGATAACAGAAATGTAATAGGACTTGTCGATGCACAGGCGGACGCCGAAGCAATCAGCCGCCTGATTAAAGAGCGTATCACGCCTTATCCGAACTTTATCCTAGCTCCTGAACAGGAGAATGGCAAGGATATTCTTGTGCTATCTATTTCTGCGGGACGTTCCACCCCATATTATTACAAGGCTGATGGCGTGATGGAATCATATATCCGTATTGGAAATGAAAGTGTAATTGCTCCGTCGTATGTGTTGAATCAACTTCTTCTCAAAGGTATGAATCGTACTTATGATGCGTTGATTTCCGAGTATAATTTCAAGGACTATTCTTTTTCCAAGCTACGTGAACGATACAAGGCTTGGACAGGTAACAGCATGGAGGAAAAACTGTTTGATTCCTTTGAAATACGGGATGAATGCGGCAAACTAACAAACGCAGGTGCTCTACTTGCGGATGATGCGCCGATCAAGCAATCCCGCCTGTTCTGCACACGCTGGAATGGTCTTGATAAAAGCGGCGGCATGGTGGATGCGCTCGATAGCGCAGAATACTCTGGAAGCTTGATTATTCTGCTCAACGAGGGAACTGGCTTCGTAAAGCGGAATATGAAAACACGTTGGAAAAAAACGGCCAACTCTCGTATTGAAATGCCCGATTACTGTGAACGGAGTGTCTTTGAAGCTCTTGTCAATGCGCTAATCCATCGTGACTATCTGATTTTAGGCAGCGAAGTCCATATTGATATTTACGATGACCGTCTTACAATCAGTTCTCCCGGCGGTATGGCAGATGGTACACGAATACAGGAGAGAGATATTTTCAATATTTCCTCTACTCGTCGTAATCCAGTTCTTGCTGACCTTTTTGGTCGGTTAGGATATATGGAGCGACAGGGAAGTGGATTCAGGAAAATCACAGAAGCCTACCGCGCCGCCCATAATTACCGAAATGAATTGGAGCCTAAGTTTTATTCCGATGCAAGCTCGTTCCAAGTTACGTTATATAACTTGAATTATGGAACAGCAATAAACACAACCAATGTTATGATAGAAGATAAAAATATTGCGATTACCCCTAATTATCTTGCGATTGAGATTGCGATTGACGGACTGAACGCAAACCAAGCTACGATTGAAAAAGTAAAAGCGGTATTTGCAAATATGGGCATTGATGGTATCTTTGGTCGTTCCGACATAGCCGCTATTACAAATAATTCTGTTACTGCCGCTGGTAATCTTATTACAAGACTGAAAAACGCAGATTTGATTGAAGCCGTCAGCGGTTTTGGAAAAGGCAAATACAAGTTCAGAGTTCCTAAAACATGAAGATAATGCCCGTTATCAGCCATACAGCCGATAACGGGCATTCGATTAGATGCGCCTTCTTACCTTATTCTTTTTATTTAAAATATGCCACACCGGACTCGAAGATCTTCAGATCCTGCTCGCCGTAAATATTGACTGCCACGCCGTCGCCGCGTCTCTCGGAGTGTGCCATCTTTCCAAGCACGCGTCCGTCCGGGCTGGTAATACCCTCGATCGCAGCATAGGAACCGTTTACGTTCCACTCCTCGTCCATGGAAACGTTGCCGTCCAGATCGCAGTACTGAGTCGCTACCTGTCCGTTTGCGAAGAGCTTCTGCAGCCACTCGTCATTTGCCACGAAACGTCCCTCACCGTGGGATGCCGGGTTGCAGTAAACGCCGCCGAGCTGTGCATTTGCCAGCCACGGGGACTTGTTCGTCACAACCTTTGTATATACCATCTTGGAGATGTGGCGTCCGATGGTGTTGTATGTCAGTGTCGGAGAATCCGCCTGCTGTCCGACGATCTCGCCGTACGGCACAAGTCCGAGCTTGATCAGCGCCTGGAAGCCGTTGCAGATACCGAGTGCCAGACCGTCTCTTTCATTTAACAGCTTCATAACGGCTTCTTTGATCTTCGCGTTCTGGAACGCTGTCGCGAAGAACTTCGCGGAGCCGTCCGGCTCATCACCTGCGGAGAATCCGCCCGGGAACATGATGATCTGTGCCTGATCGATCGCTTTCTCAAAAATATTTACGGAATCACGGATATCCTCTGCGGTCAGGTTCTTAAATACTCTCGTGATCACGTTTGCGCCTGCGCGCTCAAATGCCTTCGTACTGTCATACTCGCAGTTCGTGCCCGGGAATACTGGAATAAATACAGTCGGGCGCGCTACTTTGTGCTTGCATACGTATACGCTGTCCGCCTTATACAGCGGGCTTGCAACCTCTTCTTTTCCGTCTGCCGCGCGGGTCGCGAATACCTTCTCCAGCGTGCCGGTCCATGCCTGCAGCGCCTCATCCATTGTGATCTGGGTATCCGCATACTCGAATACGCCCTTATCGGTCACCTCACCGATCACCGTGTACTCGCATGCGAGCTCTCCGACCTTGCCGTCTCTTACCTCGCAAACCAGATCGCCGAATGCCGGACGGAAGAAGTCGCGCTTGTCGAGGTTGTGCTCGATCTTCACGCCGAGCTTATTTCCGAACGCCATCTTGGAAACTGCTGCCGCGATTCCGTGACGGTCAAGCGCGTAAGCGGAAATAATTCTGCCGTTCTGGATATCCTCATGTACGCGGCTGTACAGATCCATCAGCTTCTCATACTCCGGCAGGTCGTAAGCGTCCTTCGGCATGCGGATCCATACCAGCTTGCTGCCCGGAACCTTGAACTCCGGTGTAATTACGTCCTTCTGTTTTGCGACATCCACTGCAAAGGAAACGAGTGTCGGCGGTACATCGATGTCATTGAATGTACCGGACATACTGTCCTTTCCTCCGATGGACGGCAGTCCGAATCCGAGCTGTGCGTCGTATGCGCCCAGAAGAGCTGCAAACGGCTGGCCCCAGCGCTTCGGATCCTCGCTCATTCTGCGGAAGTACTCCTGGAAAGTAAAGCGGATCTTTGAGAAATCTCCGCCTGCCGCCACAATGCGCGCCACAGACTCAGTCACTGCGTAAACAGCTCCGTGATACGGGCTCCAGCTGGACACGTACGGGTCAAATCCATAGCTCATCATGGTCACGGTCTCGGTCTTTCCGTTCTGTACCGGAACCTTTGCCACCATGGACTGTGTCTCTGTCAGCTGATACTTTCCGCCGTACGGCATGAATACGGAGCCTGCGCCGATGGAGCCGTCGAACATCTCCACAAGTCCCTTCTGGGAGCAGGTATTCAGATCTGCCAGCGTGTTCAGCCATTTCTCCTTCACATCGCCGACTTCCTCTCTTGTCAGCACAGTGTCTGCTCTATTCGGGATCTCTACAAATACTTCTGTCTCCTGATGCGCTCCGTTGGTGTCCAGGAACGCTCTGGAAATATTTACAATCTCTTTTCCTCTCCAGTTCAGAACAAGTCTCGGCTCCTCAGTCACAACCGCGACCTCTACAGCCTCCAGATTCTCCTCGTTCGCGTATTTTAAGAACTGTGCGACATCCTTCGGGTCCACAACAACGGCCATACGCTCCTGGGACTCGGAAATCGCGATCTCCGTGCCGTCCAGACCGGCGTATTTCTTCGGAACCTTGTCCAGATTGATTCTCAGGCCGGGAGCCAGCTCTCCGATTGCAACGGAAACACCGCCCGCACCGAAGTCGTTGCACTTCTTGATTAATTTACTTACCTCTTCCCTGCGGAACATTCTCTGGATCTTGCGCTCTGTCGGAGCATTTCCCTTCTGAACCTCCGCGCCGCAGACCTCAATGGAAGTCTCTGTATGAACCTTGGAAGAACCGGTAGCTCCGCCGATACCGTCGCGTCCGGTGCGTCCGCCCAGCAGAATAATGATATCGCCCGGATCGGAAGTCTCACGGATAACCGCGCGTCTCGGAGCTGCGCCCATAACCGCGCCGATCTCCATTCTCTTAGCCACATAATTCGGGTGATAAATTTCCTTTACGTATCCTGTTGCCAGACCGATCTGGTTTCCGTAGGAGCTGTAGCCGTGTGCCGCACCGCGCACCAGCTTCTTCTGCGGCAGCTTGCCCTTCATCGTCTCCTTCACAGATACGGTCGGGTCTGCGGCTCCTGTCACACGCATTGCCTGATATACGTAGGTACGTCCTGAGAGCGGGTCACGGATTGCTCCTCCCAGACAGGTAGCAGCGCCTCCAAACGGCTCGATCTCAGTCGGATGGTTGTGCGTCTCATTCTTGAAGTTGATGAGCCACTCTTCCTCCACGCCGTCCACGTCAACCGGAACCACGATGGAGCATGCGTTGATCTCCTCAGACTCCTCCTGATCCTGCAGCTTGCCCTCAGCTTTGAGCTTGCGCATTGCCATCAGTGCAAGATCCATCAGGCAGACGAACTTGTCGTCTCGTCCCTTGAAGATTACCTCACGGTCAGCAAGGTATCTCTCGTATGTCTTCTCGATCGGATCTCTGTAGTCGCCCTCGCCGAATGTCACATTTTTCAGCTCTGTGGAAAATGTGGTGTGGCGGCAGTGATCTGACCAGTATGTGTCCAGCACCCGGATCTCAGTCATGGACGGATCGCGGTGCTCCTCATTTCTGAAGTAGTTCTGAATGTGCAGGAAATCCTTGAATGTCATCGCAAGTCCCAGAGAATCGTAGAGCGCTTTCAGCTCATCCTCCGGCATTCCGGAAAATCCGTCAAAAATCTTCACATCCTCCGGCTCCTCAAACTCCGTCACCAGCGTCTCCGGCTTCTGAAGGCCTGTCTCACGGGAATCCACCGGGTTGATGCAGTGCGCCTTGATCGCAGCGAACTCCTCGTCCGTAATGTCGCCCTCGATCACATAAGTAGTCGCAGACTTGATGATCGGCTGCTCGTCCTCCTTTAAGAACTGCACACACTGTACTGCGGAATCCGCTCTCTGGTCAAACTGACCCGGGAGATACTCCACGGAAAATACGCGCGCGCCCTCTGCCATCGGGAAGGACTCCTCATATAACGTATCCACCGGCGGTTCGGAGAATACGCTGTGGCATGCCTTTTCAAATGTATCATCACTTATATTCTCAACATCATAGCGAATCAGAAC
This sequence comes from uncultured Lachnospiraceae bacterium, assembly GCA_930989745.1. Taxonomy (GTDB): domain Bacteria; phylum Bacillota; class Clostridia; order Lachnospirales; family Lachnospiraceae; genus Egerieimonas_A; species Egerieimonas_A faecigallinarum. Next base: position 58,014 of record CAKNMY010000003.1, read on the forward strand.
CCGCACGCCGGTCACGCTCTTGATATTCAAATAGCTGCTGATCTCGTGCTTTAATTCCTTTGCCTGTACTGCAAAATCCGCTTTTTTCTCTACATAAACGCGTCTAACTTTGCTCATTTCTGTACCTGTCCTTTCGTAGTATGGGTATTTCGTGAAAAATGCTCTATCATAGAAAGAATACCACACTTTTGTTTATAAGTAAAATTAATGTATCTTATCGTATTTATTAGTACAGTTAAACAGTCCCAAAAAATCCGCAGAGATTAATTTTGCAATACATATGATCGCTATCAGCATACGATAGTGTTATAATTAACTTGATACCTGAACAAAACACAGAAAGGAGATGTTTCTATGGCTCTGACACCCTTATCCTCCATCACTCTTTTTGCGAAGACATTTTTGCGTGAAAAGCGGATCCCATTTGAACCCGCACAGGCCCCCGATCCATTTTTCTCCGAATCAAACATGGCTTATGTAAAAAAATCCGTCCAGGAACTGCGCGAAGGAAAAGGCACCGCACACGAACTGATCGAGGTAGATGATGAATGAAAAAGGGGCTTTACGGCTGATTCACGCAGCCCACAAACAGCGGCAGTCCATCTCTGCCTTTCACGGCAAAAAGGAATGGACGATTGAGCGTAATTTCGATCTCCTCGGGATCAGCCGAACTTCCGTCCATCATTATCACCGTATAGGCTGCCGCAGATACCCCCTCCTCATCAGCCATAATTCTCACATCATGTTTGACCTCTGACACAAAGATACCTTCTGATTCTGCTGTCAGCGGCGAAAAGTCGGAAGCTTCACCGTCAAATATATCCGTCACTCCCAACTCTTTTAATCCTTCACTCAAATCCATCCCGGAAGTGATATCAATCCTGGGCAGAGTCAGGTCTGCCAGCACATTCTTTTGCTTCCCCTCGCTGCCGCCGTTCAGAAGGAAGTCCATAGCCTCCGCATCATCCAGCAGCTCCTCCGGCATCACACCGTCCCTGGGAAGCAGAAACCACATGGCATCCCCATTATTATCCAGCCCCCAGCTTACAGCTTCAAATTTCTCCCCTTCGTAATATGTCTCTGAACCGTACCCATGCATAAAGTCACAGGTGACATCGCCGGAAGGTGCATGAAAAACGTCGGGCGCGGTACTGTTTTTGTCAAATTCATTTATCCACTGTGCCTGATAATATATTGTGGAGGCAAGCGCAAGAATCGTCTCCGGATTCAGCTTCACATCCCGGATCTGTTCTTCCAGAAGTCCGCCGGTCTGTTCGTTCAGCCAGTCCTGCAGCATACGGTTGAATTTTTCTGAGCCCATCGTTCCCTGATATGCGGATGCATAATAATTCTCCGCCAGCCGGTCCAGCGCGGACTGTTCGTAAGGTATGTTTTCATTCAGCCACAGGGAATTGGCGAGAATACTGGTGGTATCGCCATCGTTTCGGTAATGGACGTTCCACACGGCTTTCGCCCGTGTGCGCAGCGCTTCTATACTGTCCGCTCCGACAAGATCCAGAATCTGCTGCCGGCTTTCCCCGTCCGTCACTTCCGCAAGCATGCTGAGCGCCAGATAAATATTTATCGGCGAACATACCTTATTTTCTCCCTCGTTTCCTGATAAAAACTGGCGGACGCCCGCAGAAAAGAACGGTTCCATCCCATCCGCATATTCCGACGCCTGCATCTGCCGGGCTCTGATATCTTCCCACCATGATTCGTAGGCCCTGCTGTATTCTTCCGAGTTAATATCCAGCTTTGCTGCATCAGGATAAGGCGCCATCTCCGGATAGGCCTCCTCCGCAATCACGCCGGCAGACGCATTTTTCTCGTCAGCGTTGTTTCTCAAAACGACTCCCACCGCTATGGCGATCACGAGTACGGCCGCTGTCGCTGCTGCCCACAATGGTTTCCTGTGTCTCCTCCTGCGCTTTTTTCTCTCGCCGCTTTCCGGCAGCTTATCATTCGCTTGTCTGGTCATTTTACTATCCCTCCCCAAATATCTTCTCCAAAGTAACAAGTACGCCGTCTTCTTCATTAGAAGGGCACACGTATCTGGCTGCATTTTTTACGTTTTGAGGAGCGTTCTCCATCGCATAACTGCAGCCGCAGTAGTTCAGCATCTCTATATCATTGCCGCCGTCTCCAAAAGCCACACACTGCTCCGGAGATATCCCCCAGCGCTCCGTAAGCCGTTTCAGGCCGGATGCTTTATGGCAGCCGGGCGCAATCAGATCAATGGCGCCATGGCCGCTTGTTGTGGGTTCCGCTTTCCCATTGAGACGTTCGCGGAACATATCATAGTAAAAATCCGTTTTCTCCTCCGGAACCGTTGGCGCAAATTTGAGAATCTGGTCATTTACTTTTTTCAGATCGTCTGTCCACTGCAGGCGATGATAATAAATATTTGTACGCTCAAAGAACTCCTGACTTACTGTTCCGCTCTCACAGTACGCGCTGTTCACTCCGCACAGTACATTCTTTATTTCCGGATATTCTCTGCAGATATCAATAACAAAATCCACTGTTTCCTTCGGCATATTCGCAGTAAAAACAAGTTCTTTCCGGTCCTTTACGAAAGCTCCGTTTTCTGCTACAAACGATAATTCATCATAGTAGCCAGGAAACAGATCTCTCAGTTGGTAGTATTGATTTCCGCTCGCCACGACGAAATTGCAGCCCGCGCTTTTCATGCGCGACAGAATCCGTTTAAACCGCGGAACATCGTAAGTATAATCAGACCGAACAAAAGTTCCATCCATGTCAACGGCAACCATTTTAATATTATTGTTCATTTATCTTATCCCTGTTTTCTATACTTACGGCTCATACACGCACCCCACAAACAGCGGCAGTCCGTCATGACTCGTTATTGCAAAAAGGAATGGGCGATTAAGGTTCATCTCAATCTCCTCCGGATCTGCTGCACCCCCGCCGAGCATTACGATTTCTGTATAGGCCGCCGCGCTCACACCTTTTTCATCAATTGCTACTCTCACATTATGATTCGCCTGCGATACGCAAATCCCGTCCGCCTGCCCGGTCAGCGGCGAAAAGTCAGCCACGCTGCTGTCAAAGATATCGGTAACGCCCAGCTCCTGCAGCCCTTCACTCAACTCCGTCTCATAAGTGATGTCAAATTTGGGCACCGACAGATTTAGAATAACCTCTTTTCTCTTCTCCGGATCACCGCCGTTTAAGAGGAAATCCATAGTCTCTGCATCTTGCAGAAGGTTTTCCACCGTGACGCCTTCTTGGGGCAGCAGAAACCACATATTGCCGCTGTCATTGTCCATCTTCCAGCTGACGGCCTCAAACCGCTCAGCGCCGTAATACGTCTCAACGCCGTATCCATGCATAAAATCACAGGTAATATCTCCGGAAAGCGCGTGGAACGTGTCGGACAGTGTGTTTTCTTCGTCAAATTTCTCTCCCCACTGGGCCTTATAATAAATAGTGGAAATAAGAGCCAGTATTGTCTGTTCGTTCAGCGTTGTCTCCCGAACTTGTTTCTCCAGAAGCCCGCCGGTCTGCTCATTCAGCCAGTCCTGCAGCATGCGGTTAAATCGGCGCGATCCCATCCTCCCCTGGTAAGAAGAGGCATAATAATTGTCCGCCAATGTTTCCAGCGCAGACGAAACAACAGGAATCTTCTCATCCAGCCACAGGGAATTGGCGAGAATACTGGTGGTGACGCCGTCATTGCGGTATTGGGCGTTCCATACTGCTTTTGCCTGTGTGCGCAGCGCTTCTACACTGTCTGTTCCTATGAGTTCCAGAATCTGCTGCCTGCTCTCCCCGTCCGTCAGTTCAGCAAGCATACCGAGTTCCAGATAAACATTAATTGGGGAAAACACCTTATTTTCTCCCTCATTTTCTGATAAAAACTGACGGATCCCTGCAGAAAAGAACGACTCCAGTCCATCGGTATATCCTGACTCCTGCATCTGCTGAGCTCTGACATCTTCCCTCCATGCACGGTAAGCACTGCGGTCTTCTTCCCCCTCAAAACCAAATCCATCCCTCTCCGGATAAGGCGCCATCTCCGGGTAGACTGCCTCTGCTATTACTTCGGCAGACGCATGTTCCATGCCCACCCCGGTTTTTACAATGACTCCTGCCGCTATGGCGATCACGAGCACAGCCGCCGTCACCGCAGCCCACCACGGTTTTCTATGCCCCCTGCCGCGCTTTTTTCTCTCGCTGCGTTCCAGCAACTCATCATCCGCTTCCCCGATTGCTTTATAAAGATCGTGTCTATTCATTGAAATATCCCTCCCCCGCAAGGTACGTTTTCAGTTTGTTCCTGGTTCTGCTGAGTATGACGGCCGTATGATTATTTGTAATCCCATAACCCGCGGATATTTCCGCAATCGGCTCTGTAAAGAAATACCTCCGCAGAAAGATATCACACTCACGCGCAGGCAGCGTACGAAGAAACGCTCTGATACACTCTGCAAGCTCCTTTGCGATAAGTTCTTCCTCCACATCCGACTCGTCAGCAATGCAGTCGGCCAGTTCTTCCAGCACCGCCGGAACCTCCCCGCTGCCCCGCTTCTGTGCCGTCCTTCGCCTCCAGCGATCCAGGCAAATCCTGCGGGTAATCTTGACGAAAAACATTCTCAGCACATTGGGGCGGTGCGGCGGCATCGCATTCCACGCGTCGAGCCAGGTATCATTCACGCACTCCTCCGCATCCTCATGATTGTCCAGAATATTCTTCGCCACTGAAAAGCAGTACGCCCCATACTTCCGTCCCGACTGAACTATCGCTTCCGCATCCCGCGCCCAATACAATTCAACAATCCTCTTATCATGCACAGTCCATCCCCCCCCTTCTGGCGTACAAGTTATGTATTCTATTATAAAAGTCGGGAATAAGAAAGGAATATTACAGATTTTATTCTATTTTAATCTGATTTAAGAAAAAACACCGCCTGCGCTCCTCGCGCCGTGCGGTGTCTTCTTCTCAAATCGGTCCTTTATTCTGTTTCCGCGATCAGCTCCACTTCACACAGTACATTCTTCGGAAGTGTCTTTACAGCCACACAGGAGCGCGCCGGCTTTCCGGTGAAGTACTTTGCATATACCTCGTTGAAAGCTGCGAAATCGCCCATGTCGGCGAGAAAGCAGGTGGTCTTGACGGTCTTCTCATAGCTGCTGCCTGCTGCCTTTAACACTTCGCCGAGATTCTTCATAACCTGCTCTGCCTGAGCCGTGATATCCGTCCCCACAATCTCTCCGGTCGCCGGGTTGATCGGGATCTGTCCGGAAGTGAACAGCGTATGGTTATATACCATTGCCTGGGAATACGGTCCGATTGCCGCGGGTGCTTTTTCTGTGCTGATTACTTTCATAATAATTTCCTCGCTTTCTTTATCATCTGCTGCTTTTATTCTAAACTCCGCGCCGTCCGATGTCAAATGCATCCTCCGTAAAAGTTTTCATTTTTCCGCAGATATGCTATAATCCCGTCTTTGACAGTTAGAAAGTTAAAAAATCGCTGTATCCCTTGTGCTTACTGGGTTACAGCGATTTTTGTCGTTGTCGCGAAGTATAGTAATTTATTCTTTTCCTTTACTTTTTTTCTGAATTGTTCGCATCTTACTTTTGGTTATGAATTGATAGTCCGTTCGGAAGCCACAGACCTCATGAAGATCATCCGTGATAGCTTCCCGTTTGTATAAAGGGACAAATCCCTGCTCCTGTATTTCTGCGAAGTTCATTGCTTTCAGAGCTCCCAATAGTTCTTCGCAGGTATATTTAGAATTGAGTTTTTTCTCAAGAAATCGGTAGATGGTTAAGGCGAGAAAACAAATCAGGAAATGTGCCTGAATCCGGTTTTCATCCTGTAAATACACAGGCCTTGCAGAAAAGTCTGTTTTCATGATCCGGAAACATTCCTCTATCTGCCATCTTGACTCGCTTACTTTTAGAATATCACCCACATCATCATCTAAAAGATCCGTACACACCGCATAGAGCCCGTCATACCGGGCCTCCTCAAATATCTTCTCTTCATCCAGATACTGTTGGACCTCAGCAGCTTCTCCGTCTTTTGTGACTGCTGTTGTTCCAATAAAACGGGCTGGGTCATTCGGGTTTTTACGGCATTTCTTAGTGCTTCCTGAATCCAGCATCTTTTGTGCCCGTTCCACCTGCTTGTCACGGATGGATTTCTGATAAAGGGCATATTTCGGGGAATACGTTATGATCAAACGCTGATGCAGCTTTTTTGTGGTATAGGGCTCATCCTTGTAATAAAGCCCCTTGTCATCCTCGGGAAGCCTTGTGATATCGACAGGGACACCATCCGATACCCTTTTAAATCCCTGGGGGTTTAACGCCCATTCTTTTTCTTCGCTCTTCAGCTTTTTGATCGACTGGGTTACGATGTAAGCACGTTCACCCATGTGGTTGTATTCCCGGATAGATTCCGAACCCAGCCCGGCGTCACTGCAGTAAATAAACTTCTGGCATCCAAACTCCCCAAGGATCTTCTTTTCCAGCGGTTTTAGCGATGTCTGCTCATTTGCATTTCCCGGAAAGAGCGAGAAGGCAAGGGGGATCCCGTCCCCATCCATGAACAGCCCCATCTGAATAATAGGATTAGGCCTGTGTTCCTTGCTTTTCCCGTACTTTTTGATGCCGTCTTCCTGTTCAATTTCGAAGTAATAATTCGAGCAGTCATAATAAAGGACCTTATCATTCCTTTTCCCAAGGAAATGGCTGTTTTTATAGAGCTCCGCCTGGATGAGGTTGCATTCCGCGCCAAGGACATCCAATGCCCGGTATACATCGTGAAGCCCATAGGATGGCTTCTCCAGGAACTCAGATGCCGCCTTAAAAGAAGAACGCTTACTGCAAGGTTCCAGGATCCTTGTATAGATCAAATCGGAAAGGATTGCGTTGATATCGTATTTAAATTTATATTTCAGTTTTAATTTCCGGCAGACCTTATTCAGCTGCAGCTGATAATAAATGAATTGCAGGAAAAGATAGCCGCCGCGGAAAAAAGCCTGTTTGTCGTAATCCAGCGATCTGTCTGCATGAAATGGAATCAATACCGTTTTGGCTTCTTTTTCGTTTTTGTATTTTTCAGTTTCTATGCGTACTTCATTTTTGGCCCATGCGATAACGTCCTCCCTTGTTGGGCCATGCTCAACTAAAAGATGTTCTAAAGTTCCCAACTTGCGAATAATAGTTGAAGTAGTGCGGCCATTGGCTTTTGTATAAGACCGACAGATATAGAATGACTCAGCATTTTTTGATTTCGTTATATGGAGATTCATACATTATCCCTCCTTGCCCTTATTATAACACACAATAACATAAAATAACATATATAAAAACAAAAAATTTGACACAAAAAAAGCAGGTTTTATGCGGCCTGCAGATGATTTTTCCTATGCTCAACTGTCAAACTCCCG
>CAKNMY010000004.1 GCA_930989745.1 uncultured Lachnospiraceae bacterium
TCGCGACAGCTTTGTTATTTTATCATGTGCTTTCCTGTTTGTCAAGCACTTTTTTCATTTTTCTTTGCGATGTTTTTCTGCACCGCTCGGAACTTCCCTATAATAGCACGCCATCTTCTATTCGTCAACCCCTTTTTTTACATTTTTTCCTTTTTTTACTTTACAGGCCTCTAACAAACATTTCAGGATGCAGACAGGATTCAGGATGCAGCGCTCCGGTGCCTGTCTTTTTATAAAAAACCCGGGAAAACGAGAGGCATGCCCGAAAGCAGCTTCCGTTTCCCCGGATTTTTGAATTCACGAAGCAATCAGTGACAGAATCACATTCATCAGATAATTCTTGCTGTAAAGCCAGCTGAGGATCTCATTTCCCGAAATTTCTCTCAGGCACATACTTCCCCACTCCGTTCCCGCAAATATTGTCACCGCAATGAAGAAAATCCAGATCCATATCACAGCGCGGACAGCGCCCAGCACCAGTCCCCCTGTGCGATTCAGAAAACGGATCCCCGGAAACGCCGTGAGTATATTGACCGCATACAGCACAATCCGAACCAACAGGATCGCCACCAGAAAGGCAATCACAAACGATGCGAAATTAACGATCCCCCTCGCCAGATATCCCGAAAGATAGTCGGAAAAATTGTCCACCGCCAGCTTCTGATACATTTCCGCTGTATTATTCTGTGCAAGACTGTCTTTCAGACTCTGCGGCAGCGGAAGGTTCTCAATGAAAGCCTCCTGCCCCTCTGCATCTTCTGCCGTGCCGTCATCCCCGAACTGCTCCTCCAGCATTTTCCCGCATTGCTCCTGGACTGTCTGGCCCAGAGATGTATTATTCCGGATATAGTCCGAAATATACGGATTCAGCCAAACCGTCAGCACAAGCACAAGCGCCAGGAACACCATAGAGATCGCTGTCTGCAGGAGTCCCTTCCTGTAGCCCTGGATCATCGACACCGCAGCAAAAATTAAAAGTACAATAAATAGCCAGCTCATCTTCTGTCATCTCCCTTAGTCGTATCACTTGATGTTTGGGAAGCAAATGAACTTTCGCCCCTGTTATCACTTTAATCTCAGAGTATAAATACCATTCTCTGTCACTTCCAGATAACGGTTGCTTCCCACCGGAAACAGGTTCTTTACCTGTCCCTCCTTCATATTCCCACGGAACTTTTCAATTCCTTTGAGACTGTACACACACATCTGGCTGCTGTTGTACAGCACAATTTGATTCTGTCCCATCGAAACGTCCGTGTATGCGAAATCAAAATTTTCCTCCATAATCTTTCTTCCGCCCGTAGTATAAACTTCCATGGTATAGAGCGAATCTTCCTCATCACTCTGATAAATCAGGCCAATGCGCGATCCGTCGTTCATTGTCGTAATAATATCCTTCGAGGCCTTCACGGTGTCTCCCTCGCGCGGAGCCTGTCCTCCCTCAAACACCGTGAACCCATCCTCACGGAACGCTACAAACTTTCCTTCATCCAGATACTCGATCTGCGGCACCAGAATATTGTCATATTCATATTCTCCCACCTTATTGTCCATCTGATTCTTCCCCGCGGAGTCAAAGTTGTAAAAGGTGATTCTTGTGTTCGGCGAGCCATCCCCCATATACAGGTAAGCAACGCCGAGCACGCTGCCATCGCTGGAGACATCCACATCCATCGGATATCCCGGACTGTCAATTCCCGTTTTGACCGTAGCGATCTCCTCGCCCGAGGCGTTGTAATAGTTGATCCATGTATCTTCTCCGTCTTCCAGCACCGCTGCCACCGTTCCCACGGATGACACTCTCGCTTTGAGGATCGGGAGATCCGTAGTAATATTCCCAACCTCTCCTTCCGTATCAAAAACTGCTATGCTCGTTCCATTTTTATCATAGACCGCCACCACATCGCCGCATACGTCGGCCTTCGGATCTGTAATGTTATAACTTCCCGTCCAGAGCGTTGTCCCATCCGTATCCACCAGAGCAGTATCATCCTGGTTATACTTAAAAATTTTACCGTCCAGCTCCACATACTCTGTAGATGTGATGTCTTCCTGCTCACTGGAATTCAAAATCACATATTCCTTAAAGCTCCAATGATCGAAAGCAAACTTGATGCCCAGAGCCAGCGCAGCCACCGCCGCAATCACAGCTCCGGTCTTGATCAGCGTTTTCCGCCGATGGGCAATCAGACGCTGCTTATAGGATGACACTTCATCGAGAGGCTGCTTGTTCTTTTCAAAAACGCTTCCCGCTGAAGCTTTCGCTCCCGAGAGCGCTCCGGCAGTCTTCTTTCGGAAGCCGCTCCATTTTTCTTTTATATTTTTCATTCTATCTGTCCTCTGCAGTATTTTTCCAGGGGCGCACCCCTGTTTTTTGAATTATAGCATATTCCTTTACGGTAGTAAAATTATTTGTCCCTCGTAAATAATATCATTGGGGGAAATCCCGTTCAATTCACAGATCGCGTCCACCATGTCCATATTTCCGTAATACCGCTTGCTGATCTCACTCAGCGTATCTCCCTGAGAGATTGTATAGCTTTTGCGGAGCTGCGCGCCGCTCGTCTGGGCGGAGCTTTCCTGCGGATCGCTGTCGGATTTTTCTTCCGGCGACGGCTGCGGTGAAGGCGTCGGAGATGCTGTATCGGAAGTCTCGGAGGACTGCGCCAATGTATTTTCATTTGCCTCCTCCTCTGCTTCCGACTTCTGATTCTGAGCCGCGCCCTGTGTCTCTTCGGGCTCTTCTTTCTCAGCGTCCTGATTTCCCTCCGTCACACGCTCCGTATCTTCGACTTCCTCTCTCTCGCCCGTCACATTTTCCGCACCGGCATCCACTGCCTCCTGCGAATCTCCGTTTCCAAAATCGCTCAGCATATTGTTTACCGCGTCATAGGCTCCAAACTTTGCCGCGCCCACTGCCAGAATCGCGGCTGCGGCGCATGCCGCGGCTCCATACACAAAAGGCCGCGGCAGACCTTCCGTTTTCTTCTCCTGCTTATCCGCAATAATTTTTCGGAAGTCCACCACAGCCTTGTCTCTTACGAGCGTTTCGTTTTCTACAGACTGATTTTTATTTTCGGCAATCATATACTCCTGCATCGGAGTATTTTTCTCATAATAAACATAAAATCCGGTTTCTTTTTTCAGCTTCCCGCTGTCATAGACAAAGAAGCTCTCATCCTTCTCATTCGGCTCCATGAGGAACAGAACCTTGTCGCTGCCGGCGAAATGGTTCAGATGCGCCCGCAGGATCACATCATTGATCTGCATGTCAAAGCCCGGAAGGCTCAGGCACCATCCTACGATATCCAGGGACGGAAAATATTTTTCCATCTGCCCGTGAACCGCGCCCCACACCGCGTCAGAAAACGGAATGTGCTGCGCGTCCACTTCAAAATCCTGGATTGTCACTGCTCCCTGGATAAATATATACGAAATACCGTCCGCCCATTTATAGTAGCCCAGAAGCACCGATGCCTCCCCTTTGGGAGGAAGCCCGGACGATACTTTCTTCAGGTGTGTATAGACATAATCTTCCATGTAAATTTTGTGGTTCCCATGACTGTCGCCAATTTGTCTTATGTTATTCGGAAGATGGAAAAAGCTTTCATTCCCCTTGGCTTCCTGCTTTTCCTCTTTGTAGATAATCTCTATCATCCAATCACCCCTTTTACGCCCCACCTTATCACAACAGGGACGCAAAATTTGGCGTTTTATGCAGTCCGTATCACAAAACTTTTCGACAACAGCGGCACGCATGTTTTGAGCAGCGTCTGAATATTCTATAGATAAACGGGAAAAACTGGAAGGGAAAGGTCAGGTGATACGAAAATTATGAATTCAACTGTATATTATATAGACGAGAGAAAAAATTCCGCCAGCAGGGAGCTGGCTCATTTTCTCCGTATCTGCATCGCAAATGTATGCCGTCCCTGGAACGAACTGGTTTTCCTCTGTATTGGCAGCGACCGTGTTACCGGAGACAGCCTGGGGCCATTTATCGGGTATCAGCTTGCAAAACAGTCTCCACGCTCCTTTTCCGTGTACGGAACGCTCGAGGATCCGGTGCATGCCCTCAATCTGGCTGAAGCGCTCGACGAAATAAAAAGGAAGCATCCCCGCGCGCTCATCGTCGCAGTGGATGCCTCCCTGGGATCCAAAAAACATCTCGGCTTTATCTCTGTGGGGACAGGCTCCATCCGCCCCGGCGCGGGCGTCAAAAAGGAACTGCCGGACATCGGAGACGTATTTATCACCGGCATCGTCAATCTGTCGGGCAGCTTCGAACACCTGCTGCTTTCCACCACGCGTCTGTCCCTGATCGTGAGCATGGCGGACGCAATCACGGCCGGTATTCTTCAGATCTTCCCGGAACGGCTGCGCGGCCAGGAGACCCGCCCGGTGCCGTTTCCCCATGCTCCGGCGCCGGAGGGGCGCCGCCTCAGCTGCGCGAATGACTGCGCCTGCGCCGCGCTGCGCGAAGAGGACTCTTCCCTGAACAATTCGGGCATCTCCTTTTGAAACTCCGGGATGCCCGCGGTCAGGCGGCGCATTGCGCCCAACAGAGGAAGCAGTATCCACCGCGCTCTCGGCTGACGCGCATAGTAATCCGCAATTTCTCTGGAACTGCAGTATTTGTCAGTAAAACAAATCACGTATGTCTCCCAGTAGCGCGGCGGAATCACGGTTACCGGCCACATATGCTTCAGGATTACTTCCTTTTCTATTTTGTTCAGATCAAAATACCGCTTTGCCATATTATAGGCGGCTCTCGGATGGGTCATTGCATGAAAATGGTCTCCGGTACGCCTGCTGTGCCCCCGCCAGTCATACAGGAACAGATCATGCAGCATTCCTCCCCTGGCGGCAGAGCGCGCGTCCAGTTTTAACTTTTTACAGATATAGTAATTGTAATACGCAACACTCAGACAGTGCTCATAGCAATCCGTATTACAGTGCTGGTAATAGCGCTTCATCTCCAACACCTTCGGATGGTAAATGATATCGGAAATACATTCATAAAATTCCCGATTATCCTCACTGTGCGCCTGCCGCTGCCTTCTTATGCCTGCATTTCCCCTGGACGGGACGGGTTTTTTCAGCATAATAAGTTCCTCCTTTTCCCGGGACATTGTCAAAAAGGCTGCCGCACTGTATGCAGCAGCCTTTTCAGACTGTCATTTTGTTTCAGTCATCTGTCGCAGCGCCCCAACTGAATCACTGCGTTATTTTACATATTCCTTGATCTGCTCATAGATACCCTGGGCATCCAGGCGGTACTTCTTCAGCAGTTCCAGCGCCGGGCCGGACTCTCCAAAGGTGTCCTGCACACCGATCCGTTTTACCTTCACAGGATACTCCTCAGCAAGCGCCTCGCAGACTGCACTTCCCAGACCGCCGATCACGGAGTGCTCCTCCACGGTCACGACTTTTCCGGTCTTCTTCGCAGCCGCAGCTACCAGCTCCGTATCCAGCGGTTTGATTGTATGGATATTTACCACCATCGCGTCGATGCCGTCAGCCGCAAGCAGCTCTGCCGCCTGCAGAGACTGATACACCTCAAGCCCCGTAGCAATAATTGTAACATCGCTTCCTTCCCGAAGCACTCTTCCTTTTCCGATCTCAAAGGTATAGTCCGGCGTATCATTGAATACCGGAATCGCCAGCCGTCCAAAACGCAGATATACCGGTCCCTCATGTTCATAGGCCGCGCGCACTGCCGCTCTTGCCTCGATATCGTCTGCCGGATTGATGATCACCATGCCCGGAATGGAGCGCATCAGAGCAATATCCTCATTACACTGATGGGAAGCTCCGTCCTCGCCCACGGAAATTCCCGCATGCGTGGCGCCGATCTTAACATTCAGGTGCGGATAGCCGATGGAGTTGCGGATCTGCTCAAACGCGCGTCCTGCGGCGAACATCGCAAAAGAGCTCGCAAACGGCACCATGCCGGCAGCCGCAAGTCCTGCAGCCACACCCATCATATTTCCTTCTGCGATACCGCAGTCAATATGGCGCTGCGGAAACTCTTTCCGGAACATAATGGTCTTCGTCGCATTTGCCAGGTCAGCATCCAGGACTACCAGATCTTCATGTTCCCTTCCCAGCTCCACAAGGGTATTGCCGTAGCTGTCGCGGGTAGCAATTTTCTTCATCTCTGTCATAACTGTTCACCTGCTTTCTCGAGCTCTGCCATCGCCTGGGCATACTGTTCGTCATTCGGGGCCTTTCCATGCCAGTCCACGCTGTTCTCCATAAAGGAAACGCCTTTGCCTTTCAGCGTCTTGGCAATGATTGCCGTAGGCATCCCCTTCACAGTTCTCGCTTCCGCGAACGCGGCTGCAAGCTGCTCAAAATCATTTCCGTCCGCCACGTTGATCACATGGAAGTTAAATGCCTCAAACTTCTTATCGATCGGATACGGGGAATTGACTTCCTCGATGCTTCCGTCGATCTGTAAATTGTTGTTGTCTACAATCACCACCAGATTGTCCAGCTTGCGGTGACCCGCCATCATGGAGGCTTCCCATACTTCGCCCTCCTGAATCTCGCCGTCTCCCAGCAGTGTATATACGCGGTAGGAATCTCCTCTCAGCTTTGCCGCGAGCGCCATGCCCACTGCCGCGGAAATTCCCTGTCCCAGAGAACCTGTTGACATATCCACACCCGGAACCTTCTTCATATCCGGATGTCCCTGTAAATAAGAACCTGTATGGCGCAGTGTCTTCAAATCCTCCACCGGGAAGAATCCTCTCTGCGCCAGAGTGGAATAAAGTCCCGGAGCCGTGTGCCCTTTGGACAGCACGAACCGGTCACGATCCGGCTTCTTCGGGTTCTTCGGATCAATATTTAACTCTTCAAAATACAAATACGCGAAAATCTCCGCAGCTGATAATGAGCCGCCTGGATGTCCCGCTTTTGCCGCGTGTGTAGAGGTCACGATTCCCTTTCGGATCTCGTTCGCGGCTCTCTGAAGTTCCAGTTTGTTCATTCTTTTCTCCTTTCAATTGGCAACTGCTTGTCATGCAGTCACACACCCCGCCGCCGCGGCGGAGCACTTCCCGCGGCATTTACAGCCTTGGGCTGTATCAGTATGCCATATATTTTGAAGCGATGCAATAACTTTTTTGCTGACCGGCGCCGCCTGAGCCTTAATCTCCAAATACCGCTCTGTAATCCGCCTGGAATTTTTCAATGCCCGCATCTGTCAGCGGATGCTTCGTCATCTGCTCCAGGACCTTATACGGAACAGTCGCAATGTCAGCTCCTGCCAGAGCGCAGTCTGTCACATGCATCGGGTTGCGCACGCTTGCCGCAATGATCTCAGTCTCAATTCCGGCCACCTCGAAGATCTCGGCAATCTCGCGGATCAGATCAACGCCTCTCACGGAAATATCATCCAGTCTGCCCAGGAACGGAGATACATACGTCGCTCCCGCGCGTGCGGCCAAAAGCGCCTGGTTCGCGCTGAAAATCAGCGTCACATTCGTCTTGATTCCCTCCTGGGAAAGCACATGGCACGCCTTTAATCCCTCAACTGTCATCGGAATCTTTACGACCATATTCGGATGAATTGCCGCAATCTCACGTCCCTCGCGGATCATGCCCTCAGCGTCCGTGGTCGTAGCCTTCACCTCTCCGCTGATCGGTCCGTCGACAATGGAAGCAATCTCGGTGATGACCTCTTTAAAGTCTCTTCCTTCTTTTGCGATCAGAGACGGATTCGTCGTCACTCCGCAGATGATTCCCATATCATTTGCCTTTTTAATATCCTCTACTTTTGCAGTGTCAATAAAGAATCTCATATCTTTTTCCTCCTGAAATGTGATCCGCGGCTTCCCGCTCCGGGCCCTCTCTCACGCAGCGGCCCGGCTGCCGTGTTGTTTATGATTTCAGTATAGCACAATTCCCGCGGCGGTCAACCGCTGCCCATTCCTATTAACACTAATTTTAGCTGATATTTTTCGTTTTATCAATTGATTCTTCGAAAGAAATGCCTTGAATTTCCTGGTATATCTTAATTATAAACATTTTTATTAGTAATATTATTAATGGTGTTTATTTATTTTTCTCTACGTCTGCCCAGCCTGGGATACCCTGTGCTTCCCCGCACGATCAGGCGCGGTTCATACTCCACATGGTAAATGCTTGTCGGCTGGTCCCCCTTAGAATATGACTTCTGAGACTGAATCTTGCGCAGTATAATATCACACGCGTCCCACCCCTTCTGCGGAACAAAGTGTTCCACCGTCGTCAGGCCAATCGTCTGAAAGCCGGAAAACAGAGTATTATCACACCCAACGACAGAAATATCTCCCGGAATCTTATACTTCTTCTCCAACAGCGCGTCCATCACTCCGAATGCCACCATATCGTTGAGCGCGGCGATCGCCGTCACCGGCATTCCCTCCCGAAAAAGCTCCTGGGTCAGTTCATATCCCATACGGTACTCGGAATCAATACTCGGGATCACGGTATCTCTGGCGTCCTCTGTCGCCCTCACCAGCACGCGCTCCTTCAGTCCCGCCTTCTCAAACTCCATCAGAAAGCCCTCCACGCGCTTCTGCCGCTGATGCTGCCGCAGCGTCAGCGGCGGCGAGACGAACGCCACGTCGCGATGGCCTAGTTCGAGCAGATGGCGCGCCATAAGAATCCCCGGCTTGCGGTTGTTGATAGCGACCGCGTCGATGGCAAATTCATCTTCCCGGTTACTGATGACCACAACCGGAATTTCCCGGGACAGTTCCTCCACCTGCTGCCCAAAGCTCGGATTGCAGGCATAGATAATCCCCATCGGAGACACCTCCCGCATCATGCGCAGATAGTCCTCTTCGATCTTCAGATCCCTCTGAGTATTGCACACAAACACACCGTATCCCTGCTCCTTTGCCGCAGACTCAATGCCCTGCAGCAGCATTACATAATAGGGATTTGTCAGAGTGGGACAAAAAACCACCAGAAGTTTCCGCGTTCTGCCCGATTTCTTCGGGCGCTGCCGCGGAAGCTGATATCCAAGCCTCTCGGCAGTTTCCTCAACCTGTCTGATGGTTTCCTTAGAAAATGTCACATTGTATTTTTTATTGAGAATCATGGATACCGCTGCCTGGGAGACGCCCGCCTCCCTGGCAACATCCATGGACGTCACTTTTTTCTTCGCCATAGCCTCATCTTCCATGCAGTCTCTGCATTACAGTTCAACTCTGCCCTCGAGCGCGCGCAGCAGCGTAACTTCGTCAATATATTCCAGATCTCCGCCCACAGGCACGCCGCTGGCGATTCTCGTCACCTTGATTCCGGTGGGTTTGATCAGTTTGCTGATGTACATTGCGGTCGTCTCTCCCTCAAGGCTGGAATTTGTAGCAATAATGACCTCCTCCACATCTCCCTGAAGCCTCTGCATTAACTCCTTCAGCTTAATGTCATTCGGCCCAATGCCCAGCATCGGGGAAATGGCTCCATGAAGCACATGGTAGACTCCGTCAAATTTTCCGGTCTTCTCATACGCTGCCAGGTCACGGCTGTTCTCCACCACCATGATCACTTTGTGATCGCGCTTTACATTTGCGCAGATCGGGCAGACTTCCTGATCCGTAAGCGTCTGGCAAACCTTACAATAGCGGATGTTCGCCTTCGCCCCTGTGATGGAATCCGCAAGCTGCTTCACCTGCTCCGCCGGCATGTTCACGATATGAAATGCCAGCCTCTGCGCAGATTTTGCGCCCACGCCGGGAAGCCTTGAGAGCTGCTCAATCAGCTTCGTAATATGATTGCTGTAGTATTCCATATCAGAACGGGAATCCTCCGCCAAGTCCGCCCATGCCTCCGGTCAGTTTGGACATCATCGCCGCTGATTCTTCCTCCATCTTGCGCAGCGCCTCGTTTGTCGCCGCCATAACCAGATCCTCCAGCATCTCAATATCATCCGGATCCACGACTTCCTCGGAGAGCTTTACTTTCGTAAGCTCTTTCTTTCCGCTTACCGTAACCTCAACAGCGCCGCCTCCCGCGGTGGCCGTAAACTCCTTCTCCTCAAATGCCTTCTGATTTTCCTCCATCTGCTTCTGCATCTTCTGTGCCTGCTTCATCAGATTATTCATATTTCCGGGCATACCCATGCCCGGGAATCCTCCACGTTTTGCCATTACTTAACATTCCTCCGTTCATTAAAACTCTTCCGGCGGGTCGTCTTCAACCTCCACCGGCATGTGAATCATATTTTTTAATATCTCATCCACGGAAATCTCGGACAGATTTCCGTTCTTGCCCGGGTCGGCGAGCACCATCTCCACCTCCACGGTCTTTCCGATACGCTCCCGGATGATCTCCTCGAGTTCCGCCTTCGCCTCCTCATCCCGGGTATACTTCCCGGCCAGCGGATTCGTAAACTCGACATAGAGCTTCGGCTCTCCGGTTTCGCCGTTATACTTCGGAACCGCGGTGTTCAGAAACTGCTTGAACATTCCCTCCGTGGTTCCCACAATGGAGCGCCACTGGGCGCGCACTTTCTTCAGATCCTCCGGCGCAGCCTTGGCTGGTTCAGATTGTTTTGCCGCAGCTGACGGCGCGGACGAAACCGTACTGTCCGCCGGGACGGGCGCGGGCGCCGCGGAAACGGCTGCCGGAATCCCATTCTCCATCTTCTCCTCCAGCACGCGCAGGCGGTCCAGGATAGAATCCATATTCGTCTCCATCGCCGGCCGGCACAGCTTAATCAGCGCGATCTCAACCAGCACACGCTTCTGCGAAGAATACCGGATCTGACCGGAAAGCTCGGAGAACACGCGGATATACCGCATCAGCGTCTCCGGCTCCACCATCCGGCTCTCCTCCTGCATGCTCTGAAGCGTCTCGGTCGAGACATCCAGCACATCTTCTGTGCTGTCCGCGCTTCCCACAAGCAGCAGATTCCGCATATACCAGGTAAAGTCCGAGACGAACTGCGCCATCTCTTTTCCCCGGTTCACCAGCTCCTCCAAAAGCCTGATGCAGCCCACAACATCCTGTCTGAGCACGCAGCGCAGAAGATGGCTGAACACCTCTGTATCCACGGTGCCGAGCACATCCAGGACTTTGTCATACGTGAGCTTCTGATCCATGTAAAAGGCGATGCACTGATCCAGCAGACTCAGCGCGTCACGCATGGATCCGTCGCCCGCTTTTGCCACATAGCGCACCGCGCGTTCCTCTGCCTCCACGCCCTCAGCGTCCAGAAGCTCCTGCAGCCGAGCCGCGATCGTATCGATCGTGATGCGCCTGAAATCATAGCGCTGGCATCGGGACAGAATCGTGACCGGTATCTTGTGCGCCTCGGTAGTGGCAAGAATAAAGATGACATAAGAAGGAGGTTCCTCCAGTGTTTTCAGCAGGGCATTGAAGGCTCCTGTTGAAAGCATATGAACCTCGTCGATAATGTACACCTTATACTTTCCGCGGGTGGGACGGTAAGCCACCTCCTCGCGGATCTCACGGATATTATCGACGCCGTTGTTGGAAGCGGCGTCGATCTCTATCACATTCATGGACGTGCCCGCCTGGATGGCGCGGCACGTCTCACATTCATTGCACGGACTGCCGTCTTTCGGATGCTCACAGTTGACTGCCTTTGCGAGGATCTTCGCCACTGTGGTCTTTCCGGTTCCTCTCGTTCCGCAGAAGAGGTACGCATGTCCGATGCGGTTTGCCTTCATCTGATTCTTCAGTGTTGTCACAATGTGTTCCTGTCCCTTGACGTCCTCAAAAGTGTCCGGGCGGAACTTACGGTAAAGAGCAGTATAGCTCATGGAATCTCTCCTTTATTGTCAGTCTCCGAAGCTGATTCCGATTCTCTTTGCATCCTTAATCTCCTGCGCGTCCGGCGTCACGGTTTTCAGCTTGCCCGCGCACTCCTCCAGAGGCACTTTCTTGGTCTTTCCATTCACCATTCCGACCATATAGCCGTACTCATCATTCAGGATCAGCTTCGCTGCCGCGGAACCGAGGCGTGTGGAAAGCACACGGTCATACGGACACGGACTTCCGCCTCTCTGGGTGTGTCCGGGAACTGTCACGCGGATCTCCATTCCCGTTCTCGCTTCAATATCCTTCGCAATCTTGTAAGAAATCGACGGATACTTCTTTGCGTATTCTTCCTGCTTCTTCTTGAGTTCCTTCTTCGGGAGCGCTGCGTCCTCCTTGGAGATCGCGCCCTCAGCTACGGCAAGAATCGTAAATCCGCTGCCTCTCTTCTTTCTCTTGTCGATCGCCTCCACAACCTTATCGAGGTCATAGGGGATCTCAGGAATCAGGATTACGTCAGCGCCGCTGGCAATGCCCGCGTACAGCGTCAGCCAGCCCACCTTATGCCCCATTACTTCCACGATAAATACGCGGTTATGGGAGGATGCCGTCGTATGGATGCAGTCAATCGCTTCAGTCGCAACGTTCACCGCACTGTAAAAGCCGAAGGTCATATCCGTGCCCCAGATATCATTATCAATCGTCTTCGGAAGGTGAATGATATTTAGCCCTTCCTCCCTGAGCAGGTTCGCGGTCTTCTGAGTGCCGTTGCCTCCCAGAATTACCAGGCAGTCCAGGCGAAGCTTGTAATACGTCTGCTTCATCGCCTCCACCTTGTCGATCCCCTTCTCATCCGGCACGCGCATTAACTTGAAAGGCTGGCGGGACGTTCCCAGGATGGTGCCTCCTCTTGTGAGGATACCGGAGAAATCCCTGGATGTAAGCATCCGGTAATCGCCGTAGATCAGTCCCTTGTATCCGTTCATGAATCCATAGACTTCCAAATCCTCGATATTATTCGCCAGTCCTTTTACCACACCTCTCATGGTCGCGTTGAGCGCCTGGCAGTCTCCACCGCTAGTTAACAAACCAATTCGCTTCATGTGCTGCTAACCTTCCTTTCTTTCTTGTAACCCCTCTGCTTTCGTGGGTTCTGACCTTGGCCAGATCACGCAGATACCTTTGTGAACCTGCTTCTCCATTATATCCTATTTTTTTCTCTACCACAACACCCATTCTCCTTATGCGTGCGGGATATTCGTATATTCGCTGATCTCCCTGCTGACTGTGCACAGATCCGCCGCAGAAAGATCGGACAGGCGCTCATGTCCTGTTACCCTCGCAAACATTTTAAGTTCCTCCA
Organism: uncultured Lachnospiraceae bacterium; assembly: GCA_930989745.1. Taxonomy (GTDB): domain Bacteria; phylum Bacillota; class Clostridia; order Lachnospirales; family Lachnospiraceae; genus Egerieimonas_A; species Egerieimonas_A faecigallinarum. Next base: position 13,142 of record CAKNMY010000004.1, read on the forward strand.
GAGATACTTTGAGGAAATTCGCCACTCTCTGCGCCGCCGCTTCCCCGTTCAGCCGTGAACGCAGTTCCTTATCCTGCGAAGCGATTCCCACCGGGCACATACCTGTACCGCAGATCCGGTACTGCTGGCATCCGAGCGCGATCAGCGCTGCCGTCGCGACCGCGACCGCGTCTGCCCCCATCGCAATCGCCTTTGCAAAATCAGAGGAAACGCGCAGTCCGCCCGTGATGATCAGGCTGATATCGGAATGAATGGAATCCAGATATTTTCTTGCCCGATACAGGGCAAATACCGTGGGAACGCTCGACGATTCCCGCAGAAACAGCGGCGAAGATCCCGTGGCTCCTCCTCTGCCGTCGATTGTAATAAAATCCGGTTCCGCATATACGGCAAACTCCAGATCCTGCTCAATCCTTCCCGCGGCAAGCTTGATGCCAATGGGCCTTCCGTCCGACGCGAATCTGAGCTGGTCTACCAGCTCCTTCAAATCCTCTCTTGTCTCAATCCCCGGAAACCGCGCGGGTGCAATAACATCTTTCCCCATCGGCTTATTTCTGATACGGCTGATCTCCTCCGTTACCTTCTCGCCCGGAAGATGGCCTCCCATGCCCGGCTTCGTGCCCTGTCCGATCTTGATCTCAATAGCGTCCGCATTTCTCAAATTCTCCGGCGTTACGCTGTAACGGTTTCCCACATACTCAAAAATGTACTTGTCCGCTGCCGCCATCTCTTCCGGCAGGATTCCGCCCTCTCCGGAACACATCGCGCTGCCCGCCATTGCCGTGCCTTTTGCCAGAGCAACCTTCGCCTCCTTTGAGAGCGCGCCGAATGACATATGCGAGACATAGACCGGATTCTCCAGGATCATCGGCTTCCTGGCATGCTTTCCGATGACCGTTCTGGTCTCCACCGGCGCGGCTTCATCCAGAGGCATTGGGTTTAATTGGGCCCCCAGAAACAGAATATCGTCCCATGAGGGCATCACCATCTTCGTCCCCATTGCCGCAGAGATCGATTTCCCTGTCACCGCCATACGGTGTATCTCCTCCATATAGCGAATGGACGCGTCTGTCCGCGCGTACGCCTCAGGATAGTCCAGCTTTGCCGGCTCCTGCGGCTCCCGCACTGCCTTCTGCGGCTGTTCCTCATAAAGTTCAAACGCCTTCATGGGCTGGTGGCAGACCGGACACTCCTTCAGGGTGTCCAGCGGCGCTCCCTGCGCCTCCTCGTCATAAACAAATCCGCACACGCTGCATTTGTACTTTGCCATATTGTCCTCCTCCCTGTATTGTTCTGAATTTATCTGTAGTTATTTTTTATTATAACGTATCATCCTGACAATCACCACTGTTTTCCATTATTATTTTAAATTATCTTTCATTACAGAATTTTCAAATTTTTTCAGCGCACATTGACATTCCGTCCATTTCATTGTATAATAAAGATCCGTGCAGCCGGGGAGATAGCGGTGCCCTGAACCTGCAATCCGCTACAGCAGGGGTGATACCAATCTGAGGGCTTTTCATTGTGGAGCTGCCCTTTATAAGTGGCGTTGACGTTTGGGTCTTACGCAACAGGAATCTGTGAACCGTGTCAGGACAGGAATGTAGCAGCACTAAGCAGAACCTCTTGTGTGCCGTAAGGGTGCCTGGGCCGAGTTAACTGTAGAGGTAACGTCCGGGATGGATCGCTCGAGGTGCGGTGCACGGATAAAAAAAGAAGACAGGCTGAGGACTCCGATATCGGAATCTTCACCCTGTCTTCTTTTTTCATCAGACCGCAAACACATTCTGGATCAGAAGCATATAGCAGACCGTCCCTCCCGCAATGCTCAAAAGCGTATTGCGCTTCCACAGATGAAGGCCGGCGACCACACCCACCGATATCAGTTCCGCAATCCCGCTGGGATACTGTGTCAGATGAATCGACCGCAGACAGTAGACAACCAGCGTAGCCATCATGGCCGGCGGAAGGATCTTTCCCAGATATACCGCCGCATCCGGCATCTTCTGCCCTCTTCCGAAGAGCAGGAACGGCACGGCACGGATGAGAAGCGTCACCAATGCAGTCGTCAGAATCAGCAGCAGCGCGTATTCCCACTTAATCGGCATCCCCTCTCACCTCCGTTTTCTCTTCAATCTTCCTTCTGCACAGCAGAAGAATCGTCACCGTCACAATCAGGGACGGCAGAATAAAGTTATCAGGACCCAGTAACAGCAGGAACGCGGTCGCTGAGATCAGTCCGCTCACTGCCGGAAGATGCGACTTCTCACTTCTCCACTGCTCCAGAAAAATCACTACAAACAGCGCGGTCATCGAAAAATCAATGCCGGTGGTGTCAAACGGAAGTATGCCGCCCACCGCGGCGCCCGCCACAGCCCCCGCCACCCAATACGCCTGATCGAACACCGCGATCAGAAACATCGCTTTCTTCTGATCCACCTTATCTTCCGGTCTGACAGAACAGAGCACGGAATACGTCTCATCCGTCAGAGAAAAGATCATATAGAAACACTTCTTCCCCATCGCTTTGAACTTCTCCACAAACGACAGTCCGTAGAAAATATGGCGGCTGTTGATCAGAAGCGTCATCGCCGCCGTCATCACGACTGAAGCTCCCGACGAAAGCAGCGTTACCAGCACAAACTGCATGGAACCCGCGTATACTATGAGACTTATAAGCAGGGACATCCACACCGGAAATCCCGCCTGCTGCATCAGTATCCCAAACGCGATCCCCAAAAACACATAGCCGAACAGCACCGGCAGCGACTTCAGGAACGCATATCGAACCGTTGATTTCATAATTCCCCCTTCAGATCAATGCGCTTTTTCTTCACACTGTTTTAAAAAAAGCAATAGACGGCAGCATCTTCTGACCATCTATTGCTTATGCATTCAGCGGAGACGGTGGGATTCGAACCCACGTGCCCCGGATGGGACAAAATGATTTCGAGTCATTCCCGTTACGGCCTCTTCGGTACGTCTCCAAAAAAATGTACTTATTTATTATAGTGCCAAAGCCCGTTTCCGTCAATTCTTTTCTCTTAATTTTTCCTCTTTCTTCATTTTTCGCAGCTTTCGGAAAAATTCGCTGAGCATCTCGCTGCACTCCTCTTCCATGACGCCGCGCGTTATCCGCACCTGATGATTGAACTGCGGCATCTCCAGAAGGTTGAGAACCGATCCCGCGCACCCGGCCTTGGGGTTCATGCTGCCGATCACCACCTCTGTGACACGGGCCTGGACGATAGCGCCGGCACACATCTGACAGGGCTCCAGCGTAATATACATGGTACATCCCTCCAGCCTCCAGTCGCCCAGTTTTCTGCTCGCCTTTCTGATCGCGTTCATTTCCGCGTGGGAGATCGTATTTTTATCCGTGTTTCTCCGATTGTAGCCCCGCGCGATGATCTTTCCCTCATATACGATCACGCAGCCAATGGGAACCTCCATAAGAGCCTCCGCCTTTCTCGCCTGGCGGATCGCCTCTTTCATATAATATTCATGCCCTCGCTCTTTTTCATTTGTTGCTCTCATACTTTCGGCCCTTTCCTCATACCTTTCTATAAGGACATCTGCCGCCGCTACGGCTGTGCAGCTTCCAGAAAGGATTTCTTATATGTCAGAATATCAAAGATTTGTTTCCTATCTCTACGAATACCACAAGGATATTAAAGGCGAAAACAGAGGATTTGTCAAGGTGGATTCCAGAGACCGGCGCTGCCAGATCACCCTGCGCATCAGCGCCTTTTCCCTGCCGGACGGCGCATCCGCGGATATCTACGGCTTTCTGAGACAGCCCGGCGGAATCTCCGGCATTTTCCTGGGCAGGCTGCCCGCGGCCAACGGCTGTGTCTACGGCTCCATTCAGGTTGATCCGGAAAATCTCGGAGACAGCGGCACTTCTCTGCGGCAGCTCGGCGGCATGATCTTCTTTACCGACAACGGAAAGACCTACGCGACGCAGTGGGACGACAGCCCTATTCTGCCGTCTTCCTTCACTCAGAAAACGGCGGACACTGAACCGCTTCCCTCAGCTCCCCCTGAAACCGCGCTGCCGACAGACGCCGCCGGCCCCCAGGAGCTTCATATTGCCTCCTCTGACACCGAAGCGCCCGCTCCCCGGGAAGACCCCCGCCAGAAGCAGTGGCCGAAAATTCTCGAGACGTGGGAGTCTTTCTCGCCTTTCGGCGATGATGATATCGAAGACTGCGTCAAAATCACCCCCGGGGACTTTCCCGCGCTTCAGCGCATGGGCTGGTGCATCAGCCCTAACCAGTTTCTGCTGTACGGCTACTATAACTACCGCCACCTGCTCCTGGGGCGCACGAAAAGCTCCTGCATTCTGGGCGTCCCCGGCATCTATTCCGCGCGGGAGCAGTTCATGGCGGAACTCTTTGGATATTCTCACTTTAAGCCGTCCAGGGCAAACCTCGGGGAAAACGCGCGTTTCGGCTACTGGTATAGGACCATTGCGTAATTCCCGCTCTACTCCACTCCCCGCACTTCCACCTGCGGAATATACTTCAAAAGCTGTGTTCGAAAGCGTTCGAGCTGCTCCCTGGAATATCCCGTAAATCCCGGCAATATCACAAATTCCGACTCCCGGTAACCCTGCAGGAAATACCTCCTGCAGCCCTTCAGCCATTTTCCTATAACCTCGAAGTCCTCCTTCTGATGAAACTCCCTCATCACCGTAGTTCGGAATTCATAATCCACATGCTCCTCCATCAAAAACTCGATGGACTCCTGAATTTTCAGAATCTCCATCCCTTCCAGGCCGCAGACCTGCGGATACCTGGAAGGGGCTGCTTTGATATCCATGGCAACATAGTCCACCAGGCTCTCCTTCACCAGCATCTTGAGCACCTCCGGACGGTATCCGTTGGTATCCAGCTTTACCAGATAACCCATTGACTTGATCCTCGTGATGAACGCGGGCAGTTCCCGCTGCAGCGTCGGTTCTCCGCCGGTGATGCACACTCCGTCCAGGACCCCCCTGCGCTTCTCGAGCACCCGGAATACCTCTTCTTCCGGAACCACAGGTTCCCCGTCCGGATGCAGAACCAGATTTCCGTTATGGCAAAACGGGCAGCGGAAATTGCAGCCGCCAAAAAAGACCGTGCACGCCACTTTCCCCGGAAAATCCAGAAGTGTCAGCTTATTAAATCCATGTATCGTCATACAGACCTCCTGCCGCGTAAAATCGGACGTTATGCGTCCTCTGCATCCATTTTACTATTCCCCGCAGCGGATTTCAACGCATTGCCGGATTTTCGATTGACTTTCGCGCTCATCTTCCATACAATGAAGGAAATCAAATCCCATCAGAAAGGAATTTCCATTATGATAAAAAAATTAAAGCATTCGGCAGCTCTTCTCTGCCTGTCCGCAGCGCTTTGGCTCACAGGATGCGGCGCCGGGGAAAACGATTCCTCTTCCGGGCAGTTTTCCTCCTTTGTCGCAACCGCCACGGACGGAACCAGCGTTGATCAGGATATCCTGAAGAACTCCAAAGTCACCATGCTCAACGTCTGGGGAACTTTCTGCAGTCCCTGCCTCAATGAGATGCCCGACCTCGGAGAGCTTGCCGAAGAATACGACAGCTCGGACTTTCAGATCATCGGCATTGTGCTCGACACGGCCGATTCTTCCGGAGAGATCGTTCAGTCTCAGGTGGACAAGGCCCAGGAGCTGATCGAGCAGACCGGCGCCGATTACCTTCATCTGCTGCCCTCCCAGGGACTTCTGGAGAATCAGCTGAGCAGCGTCGTTTCGGTTCCCACCACATTTTTTGTGGATGCAGACGGCAATATCCTGCACAGGGTGAGCGGATCAAAAGAGAAAGACGACTGGAAATCCATCATCGACGACGTACTGGAGGAGAGATAAAAAACTCAATGGAAAGAAAGAAGAACATCGCGGCAGCTCTTCTGGCTGCCGCCGGAATTTTACTGATTTTTGCCGGAATTCACCTCGGAGAAGCAGCCGAGGTCTGGTCCAAAGCGGCGCGCATCTGTCTGGAGTGCATCGGCATTGGCTGATTTTGCCGCCCGTCTGAGAAAACACATCCGTCTGACCGTGCAGCTCTGCTTCACCGCACTCACAAACGGATACGTCAAAGGTTTCACCGAGGGCACAATTTACACCGGAAAGCTTAAAAATCTCTGCGTTCCGGGACTGAACTGCTATTCCTGCCCCGGCGCGCTCGGCGCCTGCCCTCTTGGTTCTCTGCAGTCCGCATTCGCCACGCCCGGCAGCCGCCTGCCGCTCTATCTCATCGGCTTTTTTCTGCTGGTGGGTTCTGCCTTCGGACGCTTCGTGTGCGGCTGGCTGTGCCCCTTCGGGCTCATTCAGGATCTGCTTTATAAAATCCCGTTCTTTCGGAAGCGCAAGAACCTCCCCGGGCACCGTTTCCTGAAGTGGCTCAAATACGCAATCCTCGCCGGATTCGTCATTCTGCTGCCGCTTTTCGCTCTGGACGCCTACGGCATCGGCGCCCCGTACTTCTGCAAATACATATGCCCTTCCGGCACCCTCACGGCAGGCCTTCCTCTGGCGCTTCTGAACGAGGGAATCCGCGCGTCAGTCAGCTGGCTCTTCGCGTGGAAGAGCGTGCTTCTCATCGCGCTTATCATCCTCTCCCTCTGGGTATACAGGCCATTCTGCAAATATCTCTGCCCCCTGGGAGCTATCTACGGATTTTTCAACCCAATCGCCTTCCGACGCTACCGCGTGGACAAAGCCGCCTGCATAAAATGCGCCGCCTGCCAGCACGCCTGCCCGGCCGATATCCAGGTATACGAAAAACCAAATAGCATGGAATGTATCCGCTGCGGCAAATGCAAAAAAGCCTGCCCGCACGGGGCGATACGATGAATAAAAAAACGAACAGGCAGCACGCTGCGCGGGCTGCCTGTTCTGTGTATTTACTTTCCGATCATTCCAAGAATCGCATCCTTCGGCTGAACGCCTACGGAGCGGCGCACCTCAGCGCCATTCTGAATCACTACCAGAGTCGGAATACTCATAACCTGGAATCTGGATGCCAGATCCGGCTCGTCGTCCACATTAATCTTGCAGATCTTGACGTCGCTGACCTCCTCCGCAATCTCATCCACTACCGGGGACAACATCTTGCAGGGCCCGCACCAGGATGCCCAGAAATCAATGAGTACAGTCTTATCAGAATTCAATACTTCCTGTTCGAAATTTGCGCTTGTGATTGTAATTACTGCCATGTAAATCTCTCCTTTTCTCTTTTTTCTGCGTCCGCTGCACGGATCGCTTCACCGCCCCGCTGTCTGATGCGGAAGCTGTAACTTCAACTGATGACTCTATTATACCCAATTTTTGAGATCTGTAAGTGATAAAGTCACATTCCCTTTTTCTGTATGCAAAAAGCGGAACTCCTTCTCAGAGTTCCGCCAAAGCCAAAGTCGAAGCGACGGGATTCGAACCCACGACCTCTGCGTCCCGAACGCAGCGCTCTACCAAACTGAGCCACGCTTCGATTTCGGCTGTTTGCTGCCGTCAACATTGCATATTTTAATAGAAAAACAGCCATTTGTCAATAGTTATTTTTCAATTTTTTTCGTTTTTTCCATTTTTTTCGCCCGGGCGGTGAAAACCACACGCCGCGGGCGAATTTATGTAGGATTTTCCAAAATTATCCGATCATGTATACATCCGCGTACTGGCTTCCGAACGCCAATGCTTCGGAATGCGTATTGTTAAATATATCCACATGACCGTAAGCCGTTCCGCGGTCCTCCACAATATAGACCTGACCGTTGATCAGAAGCTTGGTTCCGAACGGAACGCCTCCCATCGCCACGGTTCTGCCTGCTGTCGGTACTGTCCCGCTCGCCGTAAGGCCTCCGGACCACTTTCCGCAGCAGATGGAGCACGGACAGTAGGATGTAAGGCGGAATCTGCCGAGGTACTTGCCCTCGCCTGAACTGCTGCTGCCGCTGTCAGATCCCTCATCCTGCGATGCGCTGCCGGAAGGCGTCTGTACCGCGCCGCTTTCTCCGCTGGAAGAATTATCCGATTCGCTCTGCTGCTTCTTTGCCGCTTCCTCCTCAGCTTTTCTCCGCTGCGCTTCTTCCTCTGCCTTCTGCGCCGCGATCTCCTCTTCCTTTGCCTGGCGGATCAGGTTGTTGATCTCCTCTTCCTGGGCATTCACCTGCGCCAGAAGATCTGCCTGTTCGGATTCCGCCTGACTGATGCTGTCCTGATAAGAACGTATCTCATTATAAGTGGCTTCAATCAGCTCGCTCACTTCAGCCTGCTTATCCTGGCTCTGAATCTGCAGCTGCTGAATCTCATCTTTTTCCTGGATTACCTGCTCTTCCTTCTCGGCAATCTGTTCTCTCGTCTCCTGGTATTGATCCAACAGTTCCCTGTCATACTCTGAGAGCTGTGCAATGTTGACTGCGCGGCTTAAAAATTCCGATATACTGTCAGCAGAGAGAAACATCTCCACATAACTGGTGCTGGAATTCTCGTACATGTACTGGATACGGATCTTCATATCACTGTACTGCTGCGCTTCGCTTTCTTTCGCTTCCTCAAGTTCCTGCTGTACCTGCTCCAGTTCTTTCTGCTTGTCATCGTAATCGTTCTGGAGCTGCTGCAGGCTGTTCTTCAGTTCCTCAAGCTGTCCGTTCAGCTCTTCCAGATACGTCTCGGACTGCCCTTTCTTGGATTCCAATGCGTCAATCTTATCCTGCGCCTCTGAGAGTGAGGATTCCATTTCCTGCTTCTGCTTCTCTGCCTCATCAATCTTCTGCTGTGTCGTACTTGCAAAGCAGGGGGTAACAGATCCGACCAAGAGTGCTGATGCCAGAACAGCGCTTAGCATTTTCTTCACTTTCATCAATAAATACCTCTGTGTACAGTCTCCGGCAGGCTCCCTAAACTCCCCTGGAATTCCCTTCCGGCACTGTGTTTTCTTTCTTCCGCCCGCCATACGGCACGCGGAGGCGCAGCATATCCTGCGCGTTCCCCTCTTACTGCACTTTGCAGTATTCGAGTGTTATTATACCACACACCCCCTGAAAGAGAAAGTGTTTTTTCAGATTTCGTAATATTTCTGTAACATTTTACAAGGTTTTTCTGGGTTTTTCCACCACTTTTGACAGTTTCCGGCCCTATTTTCCACCTTCCTGCACTCAGTTTTTCCTCCACCCGGAAAGATATTTATTTTTCAGGACGCCGTTTACCAGCTTGCCCCAGCCCAGGGCGTATGTATCCGCGCAGACAAGCTGCCAGCCCTTTTCCCTGGCGCATTCGCCCGGCTGTACATAGATCGTCTCACCGCGCAGATATCGCTCCACACGCTCGTCTTCCGGCTTCAGGCACAGCGCCGAAGCGTACTGATCCGCTCTCAGCGTCATGGCAAAGGGCTGAGACGGCTCAAAGCGGCCTTTCTTCAGCTCACCCAGCAATAAACCGTTTCTCAGAAAACGGATTCCCTTCGCCGTATCGGGAAGTTCCGGTACAAGATAAGCCTTTCCTGCGCGGATCTCCATGCGGTTCCAGTCCATATCCGCAGTTACGTCCTTCATAAATTCCGTTACGGTCGCGCGGTCCTTTTTATCCGTGGGTGCCGTTTTCTGCACTGATCCGTTCCAGCGCCTGTCACCTTCCTTGCGGATCAGGGCCAGAAAATGTCCCTCGCCGTGCATTTTGTGCGGAAAGATGCGGACACATTTTCTCAGCTCCTCTCTGCCGTCTCCCCACTCCGGCCTTCCCTCAGAAAATCCCTCGTAGGGGATCATCTCCTCCAGATGCAGTTCAGGACATTTGCTCAGCAGCCAGCTGACCGTCCCTTCATTCTCCTCCTTCGCGAAGGTACAGGTGGAGTACAGCATGGTTCCGCCCGGGCGCAGCATCCGGCTGGCGCACATCACAATATCGCGCTGCAGCTTTGCAAAATACGCAGGACGGTCTTCATCCCACGTCTTCGCCACCGCCGGATCCTTCCGGAACATTCCCTCTCCGGAGCAGGGAGCGTCCACCAGAATGCGGTCGAAATATTCCGGAAAACAGGAAGCCAGTTTTCCCGGAAGCTCATTTGTCACAAAAGCATTTTTTACGCCGAAAAGCTCAAGATTTCTGAGCAGAGCCTTGGCGCGGGAGTTACTGATATCGTTGGCCACCAGAATTCCCCTGCCCTGAAGCTTCGCCCCCAGCTCTGTCGCCTTTCCTCCCGGCGCGGCGCACAGATCCAGAACCCGCTCCCCCGGATGAACCTCCAGGCGCGAGGCCGGTGTCATGGCGCTGGGCTCCTGGAGGTAATAAACGCCTGCACTGTAATAGGGATGGCGCGCCGGACGCTCATCTCCATTATAGAAAAAGCCGTTTTCCACCCACGGAATCCGCCTTGCTCCGAACAGCCCGCTGCGTTCCAGTTCCTCCGGGGAGCACTTGAGCGTGTTCACACGCAGCCCGTACTGTCGCTCATCTTCATAGCTTCTGATATACTGCGCGTATTCCTCCTCTCCCAGCATTTCCCTCATACGCGCTTCAAATGCCTGCGGCAGATATTTTTCCATATAAGAACTCTCCTTAATTATTGGTAATTGCAAAACAGGACGTATCTGCCTTCGCAGATGCGTCCTGCCTATTATACCACTCTCATTCCCCAAATGTCACTGCTATTTCTGCTTCCAGCCCCATACCCGGCTGCAGATTACGCTTCCGCCTCTGCCGCTTCCGCTTCCATTGCCTCCTGATATTTCTCCAGGATAATAGTCTGAATGCGCTCCCTGGTGGAAGAATTAATCGGATGTGCGATATCGCGGTATTCACCGTCTGTCGCCTTGCGGCTCGGCATCGCGATGAAAAGACCCTTCTCGCCCTCGATCACCTTAATATCATGTACTACAAACTCCTCATCGATCGTGATGGATACGACCGCTTTCATCTTTCCTTCTTTTGCTACTTTCCGTACTCTTACATCTGTTATATTCATGGTAAATTTCCCCCTTTTTCAGCCTCGTATGCAAGCTGTCAGATTACATATCTCTCATTTTTCTCGATTACGATCTTGATGCCGTCTTCTCCGCAGTGATAGGAATTCGCGCGGATCGTGTCGCGGCTCTCAACGATGCAGTTCTCGATATGGGCGTTATCGCCTAAGTATACATCATTCAGAATGATGGAATTCTTAATCACACAGTTATTGCCAACGTATACTTTCTTGAACAGGACTGAATTCTCAACCTGTCCGTTGATGATACATCCGCTGGCAATCAGGCTGTTCTTCACACTGCTGCCGGGATTATATTTTGCCGGAGGCAGATCATCAATCTTGGAATAAATCGGGTTGTCCCCTCCGAAGAAATATTCCCTCACTTCCGGTTTCAGGAAATCCATGTTCGTACGATAGTAGGATTCCGCTGTGGAAATATTGCTCCAATACGTATCCATCTTATATCCATAGATGCGCTTTAAGTTCTTATAGCGGATCAGGATATCCTTTACAAAGTCTGAACGCTCTTCCTGCGCGCACCGCTCGATCATCTCAATGAGCTGACGCCTGCGGATCACATAGATACCGGTAGAAATCAGCTGAGAATCAGAAACCATCGGCTTCTCCTCAAAATCCACAACGCGGTAATCCTCGTTCAGCTTAAGCACACCGAAACGCGTCGGATCTTCGTCTCTGCAGTCCGTGCAGACAATGGTCACATCCGCGCGCTTTGCGATGTGGTATTCCAGTACTTTATTATAGTCAATCTTGTAAATACCGTCTCCGGACGCGATCACAACGTACGGCTCATGGCACTGCTTTAACCATGTCAGGTTCTGATAGATCGCGTCTGCGGTTCCGCGGTACCACCAGCTGTTATCCGGCGTTACGGTCGGTGTGAACAGGAACAGTCCTCCCTGCTTTCTTCCGAAATCCCACCATTTTGATGAGCTCAGGTGTTCATTCAGCGAACGCGCGTTATACTGCGTGAGAACCGCCACTCTTTGAATATGAGAGTTCGCCATATTGCTCAACGCAAAATCGATGCTGCGGTAGCTTCCGCCCACCGGCATAGCTGCGATTGCCCTCTTATTTGATAATTCTCTCATCCGGTTGTTGTTGCCGCCAGCCAGAATAATTCCCAGTGCTCTCATATTTATTCACCATCCTTCTCTGCTATTGCTCCGCCTCCCGGCAGTTCGCCTCCCGGATAGTCCTCCAGGGTGGTCACGCCGGTAATCGCTGTATTCTTACCGATTCTGACTCCGGAGGGAATAACAGCATTCTCGCCCACAACAGCCAGTCCGTCACGGTAAATATTGGGTTTCAGAACGTTCTCCGCCTCTTCCCCGACGCCAATCGCCACGTCGGAACCTACGGTTACATTTTCCGCAATGATCGCCTTGTCCACTGTGGTTCTCTCACCGATCACAGTTCCCTGCATAATGATGGAGTCTCTTACCACAGCGCCCGGCTTAATGGTAACACCCGCACCAATCACGGAGTTGCGTACCTCTCCGTAAATCTCAGCGCCCTCGCTGATCAGGCTGCGCTCCACCACGGCGTCGCCGGAGATATACTGCGGACGAATGACGTCGCCCTTTGTATAAATCTTCCAGAACTCCTCATATAAGTTGAATTCCGGAATAATATCGATCAGTTCCATGTTCGCTTCCCAGTAGGAACCCAGAGTTCCGACATCTTTCCAGTAGCCGTTGAACTCGTATGCGAACAGATTCATTCCCTTATCTTTGCAGTAAGGAAGGATATGTTTACCGAAGTCGCATCCCGGCTGGTCTTTCAGAGCTATCAGGGATTCTTTGAGCGCCTTCCAGGAGAAAATGTAAATACCCATAGAAGCCAGATTGCTTCTCGGATGCTCCGGCTTTTCTTCAAAGTCGGTGATCTTGCCGTTTCCATCCGTAATCATAATACCGAAACGGCTGGCCTCCTCCATCGGAACAGGCATGCAGGCAATCGTAACATCCGCCTTGTTCGCCTTATGATAGTCGAGCATCACTTCATAGTCCATCTTATAAATATGGTCTCCGGAAAGGATCAGTACGTATTCCGGATTATACATCTCCATGTATGCCATATTCTGGAAAATCGCGTTGGCAGTGCCAGTATACCACTCGCTGTTCGTACTCTTCTCATAGGGCGGAAGCACTGTAACTCCGCCGACATTTTTATCCAAATCCCACGGGATTCCGATTCCGATATGAGTATTCAGACGCAATGGCTGATATTGCGTCAGCACTCCTACCGTGTCAATACCCGAATTAATACAGTTACTCAGAGGGAAGTCAATAATGCGGTACTTTCCTCCAAATGCCACTGCCGGCTTTGCCACTTTCTGGGTAAGCACGCCAAGACGGCTCCCCTGACCCCCGGCCAACAGCATTGCAATCATCTCTTTCTTAATCATGCAATCACCTCTTGTCATATATGATTAAAAATTATATCATACTTTAAAGCAATTGTGAACATTTTTTATATATTTCATTAATATTCCTTCAGTTTTTTATGTATTTTACACTACTTTTTTCTGCATTTTACACCACATCACCCGAAAATCAAAGGATTTTCGATTTTTTTCCTTGTCCTTTACAATTTTTTTATATGTTTTTGACAATTTTTGTCATAAATTCTTGTAATTTTTTTCCCATCAGAGCAGATACAGATGACATATCAAATTGTTCATTGACTTTTTCCATACAAACGGCTAGTATAGAGATAACAAGTGCCTTCCGGGCATCAATCATCATAGTTAGGAGGATATTTTTAGACATGCGACAGACAACGAACGGTATCCTGCGTATTCTGGGAATTCTTATGATTATTTTTATGATGCAGGACATCATCAATCTGGTAATGCTGTGCTTTAGCTTTGCGGCCGGCAACATTAATGCGATTACCATTCTTGTCACAGTTTGCTTTGCCGGTTACGTCATCGGAAAAGCTGTCTCCGGCATCTTCGGCATTATCTATTACGCCAGTGCCGAGAAGATCATCCGCTGCGTTTACGCCAGTGTGGCAAGTATCGTATTCTGCATACTGTACATGCTGATCGCCTTCGCCACAGCCGATGGTGCGATTACACTTTCAGCGCTGGTTATGAATTTGATTTCCGCAATTCTGATTCCCGCCGTATTTATATATGTAGCACTCAAGACACGCCAGCAGCTTATGAAGGACGTTTAAGGCAAAATATCTGCAGCCAGGGCTGCCGCAGCTTAGCTGCGGCAGCTTTTTACTTAATCAAACAGACAAAGGAGTAAAGAATCATGTATACCATCAATTTTTCCCAACCTTCCCACGTTCACTTTATCGGCATCGGAGGCATCAGCATGAGCGGACTGGCGGAAATTCTTCTTGAAGAAAACTTCCGCATCTCCGGTTCTGACGCAAAGGAAAGTCCCCTGACCAGAAAGCTCGCGAATGCGGGCGCCCTTATTCATTACGGACAGCGCGCCGCCAACATTACCGACGATATCGATGTGGTAGTATACACCGCGGCGATTCATCCGGATAATCCCGAGTTTGCCAGGGCAAAAGAAATGGGCATTCCGATGATCACCCGCGCGGAGCTTCTGGGACAGCTCATGAAAAACTATGACCTGCCGATTGCGATTGCCGGAACGCACGGCAAGACTACAACCACCTCAATGGTCTCCCACATTTTTCTCGCCGGAGACTGCGACCCTACGATCTCTGTGGGAGGCATCCTTCCTTCGATCGGCGGCAACATCCGTGTGGGAAATTCCGAGACGTTTATCACAGAAGCATGTGAGTACACCAACAGTTTCCTCAGCTTCTTCCCGAAGATCAGCGTGATCCTGAACATGGATGCGGATCATCTCGATTTCTTCAAGGATATTGATGACATCCGCCGTTCTTTCCGCAAATTTGCCGAGCTTCTTCCCGAAGACGGCACACTGATTATCAACAGCGATACTCCGGAGTATGAGACCGTGACAGAAGGGCTCTCCTGCCAGGTGATACGCTACGGCTTAGAACATGACGCCGACTACACAGCCTCCAATATTGACTTCAACGATTTCGGCCATCCTTCTTTTGACTGTCTGCTTCACGGAGAACCGATCGGCCACTTCACGCTGAGCGTTCCGGGCATCCACAATGTCAGCAACGCGCTCTCCGCGATCGCCGTGGGCCAGAAGGCCGGTCTTCCTGTTTCCGTCATTCAGAAAGGACTTCAGGAGTTTACCGGAACAGACCGCAGATTCCAGTACAAGGGAAAGCTGGGAGATATCACAATCGTAGATGATTACGCGCATCATCCCACAGAGATTTCCGCCACTCTGAGATCAGCGAGGAACTATCCGCACAAGACGCTCTGGTGCGTATTCCAGCCCCACACCTACACCCGGACCAAAGCGCTGCTGCCGGAATTCGCGCAGGCACTCTCCATGGCTGACAAAGTTATTCTCGCCCCGATCTATGCGGCGCGCGAGACAGACACACTGGGAATTTCTTCCGCTGATCTGCAGAGGGAAATAGAAAAACTCGGAACAGAATCTCATTATCTCGCCACTTTTGACGAGATAGAGAACTATCTGCTCTCCCATTGCGAACCGCAGGATCTCGTAATCACGATGGGAGCCGGAGACGTTGTAAAGATCGGAGAACACCTGCTGGGCGGGCGTTAAAACACTGTTTCAAAAAAATTTTACAGTTATCCACATTTTCCACATGCTTATACACATTTTCTTGTGTACAGGCATGTGGATTTTTTTCCGACAGCAAGTTTACATAAATTTCGACTGCATTTTACAATACTCCTCTATGAATATGCGGTTTTTCGACAGAGGTGGTTGCAAATAACAGGGCAGTCCACATTTTATCCACATTTTCCACACTTCCCACCGTTTTATGCACATTACAAGTTTCCCCCTTATCCACTCTTTCCGGTGGATATCCGTGGAAAATGGCTATTCTCAATCCGAAAACTCTATGCTATAATGAAAGCGGTAAAGAAACCTCATATACTTATTATAGAAAGAACGGTATCCATTTATGAATCCGATTACCCTTCACAGTGCCGAGGGCTGCAGTGTTACCATGATTTCCGATATCTTTGTGGATCATTATATGCCGCATGCCAACGGTGAATTTGTAAAAATATATTTATATCTTCTGAGAAGTATGCACAACACCGGAACACAGATCAGTCTTTCCATGCTCGCCGACGTCTTCTCCTGCCCGGAGAATGATATTCGGCGCGCTCTCAACTATTGGGAAGACGCCGGTGTTTTGTCTTTGTCTTACAAGGAGGACAAGATCAGCAGCATCCTGTTTCTCCCTCTGGAAGCGCCCAGAAAGAAGACAGCCCCCGCGCCCGTCCGGGAGCGTGCTGCCGAGCGCCCGGAGGCAGAGGCGAAGCCGAAGCGCGCCCTCCTCAGCCCAAAGGATATTCTTCGCAGAAAGCAGGATAATGCGGAGATCGCGCAGCTTCTCTTTGTCTGTGAGCAATACCTTGGACGGACACTGAGCCCAAGTGAAATCGAACGTCTGCTGTACTATTACGACGAACTGCATTTTCCGGTGGATCTGGTGGAATATCTCGTGGAATACTGCGTATCCAAAGGAAGCACAAGTATCCACTATATAGAAAAGGTCGCGCAGGAATGGCACAAGAACGGCATCAATACAGTCGAGATGGCAAAAAAGGAGACGACTACCTGGCACCGCAATTACTTTGTCATCATGCGGGCTTTCGGAATCCGCGGACGCAATCCCGTTGATTCGGAGATCGCTTTTATGAACAAGTGGATGAAGGAGTATGACTTTACGCTGGAGATCATCCAGGAAGCCTGTTCCCGCACCGTCACGAAGACAGGAAAGCAGAGCTTTGAGTATGCGGACGGGATTCTGGCAAGCTGGAAGGAACACAATGTCCACCACCTTGACGACATCCGGCGGCTGGATTCCATGCACAAGGCAAAGCAGGAGGCCCGCGCGTCGCGCAGCGCTGACCGTCCGGCCTCCGCAAATCGTTTCAATAATTTCGAGCAGCGCGACTATGACTGGAACCAGCTCGAGAAACAGTTACTAAATCAATAAGTAAAGGAGTCTTGACGTGGCACTGAAGAATTCACAGTATGACACTATCATGCGGCAGTACAGCCGCCTGCAGCACCAAAACCGCCATATTCTTGACGATCACATCAAACGGGCGTACGCCGAGATTCCCGAGCTTTCGCAGCTCGACAGCCAGGTGGCGGAGATCAGCCTGAAAAAGGCGCGCATTCTCCTCGCAAAGGATGCGTCAGCAGAGGATTTTGATCTGTCTGAGAAGCTGTCTGAACTCGGCGCCCGGCGGGCAGAGCTTCTGCGCACCCACGGTTTTCCGGAGGATTATCTGAAGCTGCCCAGTCACTGCAGGCTGTGCGGAGACACGGGATATGTGGACGGAAAGAAATGTTCCTGCTTTAAGCGAGCAGAAATTGATCTTCTGTATACGCAGTCGAATATCCGGGAAATATTAAAGACAGAGAATTTCTCGCATTTTTCCTTTGATTATTACAGCGAGGACATCATCAACCCCCTCACGGGGAAGAACGCACGGGAGACTGCAAGGGACGCGGTGAAAAAGGCCAGACTGTTCATCTCCCAGTTCGGCTCCTCCTTCGAGAATCTCTTCCTCTACGGCGAGACGGGTGTCGGAAAAACATTCCTGACTCACTGCATTGCTCAGGAGCTCCTGGAACAGGCGTACTGCGTAATCTATTTTACCTCTTTTGATCTGTTTGATCTTCTCGCAAAGAACGCGTTTAACGCTTCCGGGGAGACCGACGATCTTGCTGAACATGTGATGGACTGTGATCTGCTGATCATCGATGATCTGGGTACGGAGCTTACCAACAGCTTCGTGTCTTCCCAGCTCTTTCTCTGTGTCAATGAGAGAATCCTGCGGAAGAAATCCACAATCATTTCCACCAACCTGACAACAGAGCAGTTCATGGAACGGTATTCCGAGAGAACGTTCTCCCGGATCTCAAGCTCATATAACATGATTAAACTTATCGGACGCGATATCCGAATTCAGAAAAAACTTATGGGAGGAAAGAATCTATGAGCCAGAACACTGAAAATTATTATGAGAGTCTGCCGTACGGAAGACTTGGAATCATCCCCCTGCAGAGCTGCGCACAGCTTGGGCAGAAAGTTGACCGTTATCTCATAGAATGGAGAAAAGAACGCGAACATGACGCAAAACATACGCTCGCTTTTGACGGCTATGAGCGCGACACGTATATTATCAATTCCGCATCACCCCGCTTCGGCTCCGGGGAGGCAAAGGGCGTTCTCAGAGAGTCTGTGCGCGGAGACGACTTATATTTCATGGTGGATGTGTGCAATTCCAGCCTGACTTACTCCATGTCCGGCACACAGAACCGCATGTCCCCCGACGACCACTATCAGGATCTGAAGCGCGTCATCGCCGCTGTGGGCGGAAAAGCGCGCCGCATCAATGTGATTATGCCGTTTCTCTATGAGAGCCGCCAGCACAAGCGTTCCAACCGCGAGTCCCTCGACTGCGCTCTGGCGCTTCAGGAGCTGACGAATATGGGAGTGGAGAATATCATCACTTTCGACGCTCACGATCCGAGAGTGCAGAACGCGATCCCGCTGCACGGCTTCGAAACCGTACAGCCCGCCTATCAGTTTATCAAAAACATTCTGCGCAACGCGCCTGACCTGAAGATCGACAAGGACCATCTTATGGTCATCAGCCCGGATGAGGGCGGTATGAGCCGCGCAATTTACATTGCCAACAACCTGGGCGTGGACATGGGTATGTTCTACAAGCGCCGCGACTACTCCACGATCGTGGACGGAAGAAATCCGATCGTAGCGCATGAATTCCTGGGCGCAAATGTCGCGGGCAAATCGATGATCATTGTGGATGATATGATCTCCTCCGGCGACAGCATGCTCGAAGTGGCAGCGCTGCTCAAGAAGCGCAATGCCGGAAAGATCTTCCTGTGCTCCACCTTCGGACTGTTCACAAACGGTCTTGCGCGCTTTGACAAGGCATATGAGGAAGGCCTGTTCGACTACCTGCTCACCACGAATCTGGTATACCAGACTCCGGAGCTGCTCGAGAAGCCATATTATATCAGCTGTGACCTGAGCAAATATATCGCGCTCATTATCGACACACTGAATCACGATTCCTCGATCAGCAAGCTCTTAAATCCGGCGGAGCGTATCCAGAAGGTACTGACAAAATTCCGCAATCACGAAAAGATCTGAGTGCGGACCGCTTTCCGCTCAGATATTTAACAGAACCGGCCCTGCCGCATGACATTCTGCGGCAGGACCGGTTCTCTATCTTTCGGAAAGAGCCTTGATCGAGGACAGATATTCTGTCGGCGTCATTCCGCTTACTTTTTTGAATTGTCTTGAAAAATAATGGATAGACGAATACCCCAGATATTCCGAGATCTGCGTGAAGTTAAACTCGCTTTCCCGTATCATCTGCTTTGCCGCATCCACCTTCATCCCCGTGAAAAACTCAATCACTCCGCACTGATGATTTTCACGGAAAATCCTCTGAAGCTGCGACCTGCCGATCAGATTGTCCCGGCAGATATCCTCAACTTTCAGATTTTCCCGGATATGATCCTCCAGATACATCAGAATATGGCTGTAGTTTAAGGACATGCCCTTTGAGAGTTTCTCCCTGCTCACCGATACCTTGTACTGGTTCAGGAAATTTCTCCGTATCATATAGATCAAAAGCTGTTCCAGGTAAAGCCGGATGAGCTGCTGGGAACCGAAAAACGGCTCTTCCCGCTTCTCCATCTTTTCCAGATACGGATCATCAAGCGGCGACGCGATACACTTTCTGGCTTCGG
Organism: uncultured Lachnospiraceae bacterium; assembly: GCA_930989745.1. Taxonomy (GTDB): domain Bacteria; phylum Bacillota; class Clostridia; order Lachnospirales; family Lachnospiraceae; genus Egerieimonas_A; species Egerieimonas_A faecigallinarum. The sequence continues at coordinate 33,011 of CAKNMY010000004.1, forward strand.
CAATGATCATGGCAATGAGACTTCTCTCCTGTTCCGTGGTATCCAGAATTCTGTCCCTGAAGAGCTTCAGACAGGGGGAATCGCATTCAAATGACACCACCACTACGTTGGGCGCCGTCTTTCCGGTCGCTTCCAGGTTATGAAACTCATTCGGCTTGTGAAAGATCACCTGTCCCCGCTTCAGCGTATGCACCTGTTCGCCTGCGCGCACGCGGACTTCCCCTTTGTCCACGCACTGAAATTCCCAGAAATCGTGCTGCTCGCCCGGAAAGTAAAAATTATTCATATACTCGAAGTAATGAATCGTAACCACCCGGTCAATTCTCACATCTTCTTCCAGTGTTATGCTCTCAAATGCCATCTTCGCCCAACTCCTCTGTCAGCAGAGCCCCGCGATGATTTTCTTCATTTCCGGAAGCTTCTCCTCCATATCCTTTACAAGCTTAAACTGCGTCCTGCAGCGGTCGAGGTTGTGCTTCTCTCTGTGAATTTTGAAATAGGTATCGCCCTCCAGATAGTCGGTAAGGAAACGCATGCCGCACTCGAAGGTCATGGTCATTGCTCCCTCCGGAAGCATTTCCACTTCCGCGTCAGTCAGCTTTCCCGCGCACCCTTCGAGCAATCCCCTGGCATAGATCTCAAACAGCTCCATGCTGCAGGAGACTTTGGACAGATCGCGCTCATCCTCCGCGGCAGTGCTTGCCCCGAAACGGATGGAATCTCCGAAATCATTCACAGAGAGTCCCGGCATCACGGTGTCCAGGTCGATCACGCAGATCCCCTTCCCCGTAACATCATCAATCATGATGTTGTTCAGCTTTGTGTCATTGTGTGTGACACGGAGCGGAAGCCTTCCCTCTTTCTGCATGGAGCACAGAAGATTCGCAAGGTCTTCTCTCTCAAGAACAAACTGAATCTCTTCCTGAACCTCTGCGGCGCGTCCGCAGTTATCCGCGCGCACGGCTGCCTTAAACTTCTCCATACGGTCAGCGGTGTTGTGGAAGTCCGGTATCGTCTCGTGGAGCGTCTGTGCGGGATAATCCGCCAGCAATCTCTGAAAATGTCCAAAGGACACAGCGCTCTCATAAAAATCATTTTTATTCTTTACCTGGTCATAGCTTGTAGCGCCCTCAATAAAGAGATACGCTCTCCAGTATCCGCCCTCGCTGTCCACAAAGTACATTTTTTTATCCTTTGCCGGGACCAGATTCAGAGTCTCCCGGCTGACGTCCCCGCCATTTTCGATTATCTTCTTCTTCAGCCAGGATGTCACGCCGATGATATTCTCCATCAGCGCCTCCGGCTCGCGGAAAATATTAGTGTTCATGCGCTGCAAAATAAAGCGCTGTACTTTTTGATCCTTCTCAAAGGTAACACGGTAGGTATCATTAATATGACCGCTCCCGTAGGGAATCAGCTCGGTGAGTCCCTCCGGAAATTCAAATCCTGCTGTTACTTCGCTTTTGATTCTGTCAATATCCATATCCGGTCTTCTTATTCCTCCCACAGCTTCTGCGGATATAAACCTTTATCCTTAAGTCCCTGAATTGCCTTTACGACAACTTCCTTGTCTTCCTTATAGGTAACGCCGTACCAGCGATCGAGTGATTTCAGCACGCGCACATCGGCTTTCCCCTCGCTCAGCAGCTCGTCTACGACGAACGGCAGGAAGTATTCGCATTTGAGCGGATTTTTCTCCAAATTTTCATCCAGGAATACCGAAAAGCGCGCCTTCAGCTCCTGCAGAATACTCTCGGTAAAGCCCCACATATTCATGGATACGATGCTTTCCTGCGGCAGCGCCGTCCAGGTTGCGCCGTCATCCTCTGTATAAGCCGGTCCATCAGCCCTCTTCTCAATTCTGGTTCTCTCATGGATTCCGGTCAGATAACCGTTTTCATCAGTCTCGCAGACACCGCGCGCCACATGGCCGTTCTCGGTCAGGGTGTTCTCCAGCATATAGCCCACCATCATATAGTGGTACTTCTCATCGTCCTGATGGGAGGTCAGAAAATCGTACGCCATCCTGAAAGCGTTCTGACCGTAATAGTCATCGGCATTTACCACCGCGAAAGGACCGTCAATCACATCCAGACAGCTCAGCACCGCATGGCCCGTTCCCCAGGGCTTTACGCGTCCGTCCGGCACCTCATATCCCTCCGGAAGGTTGTGAAGATCCTGAAATACATACTCTGTCTCTATCTGCTCAGAAATTCTGTCTCCGATCGCCGCCTTAAAGTCTGCCTCATTTTCTTTCTTAATGATGAAAATCACTTTTCCAAATCCCGCTTTCACAGCGTCGTAGATGGAAAAATCCATAATAATGTGCCCTTCTCTGTCAATCGGATCTATCTGCTTTAATCCGCCGTAACGGCTTCCCATTCCGGCTGCCATAACTACCAGTGCAGGTTTCTTCATCTTTCTTTCTCCTCTCATTTCCGGCATTTCTTCCGCCCTGATGGATTCATCTTATCACACCTGAGGGTGAAACGATTTGCACAATCATTTTTGTTTTTTGTATTATTGGTTACGCCAGGTATTCCAGGCGGCTGATCACATACGGAAAGAATTCCCGATATGCCTCGCAGTAATAATTCTTTCTTCCATACCGCTCATCCTCGAAGCAGTCCCTCCTGCACCCTCCGCGGCACAGCGGATACCATCGGCACGACGCACAGCTGTCTCCGCGCTTCTCAGCATCCAGAAAGAACGGATCTTTATCGAGATTCATCCGGATTTTTTCGAAATCCGTATCCCTCACATTCCCCTGACAGTATTCATCCAGCGCATAAAAGTCACAGGGGTACACAGATCCGTCCGCCTCCACCACATTCTGCTGGCTGCAGCGCCCGTACATGGCGCACGCTTCCGGGGGCTGCCCTCTCAGGATTCCCACATAATTCTCAAACGTCCGGATATAGACGCCCGTCCCCTTCTGCAGATCTTCAAACCACAGATCGAACAGTGTCTTCAGGGCTTCCGCATAGAGCTGCGGCGTCAGGGAGTATACCTCCTGTCCCCGCTCTCTTTCCATCGGATCCAGGCAGGGGATGAACTGGAGCTGGAAAGCTCCGATTTTCTTAAAATTCTCATATACAGACCGGATTCTGCGGGCGCTCTGTCGGGTGAGGACGCACAGAACCGTGGAATCTATCTTCCGTTTCTGCAGTTCCTTCCACACCTTCACGGTGCGCGCGTATGTATCCTTTCCCTGCGCGTCGGGACGGTTGCGGTCATGGATCGCGCGGTCTCCGTCAATGGACAGCCCGACCCAGAAGCGGTGCTCCTTCAGAAACTCCAGCCATTCATCATCAATCAGAATCCCGTTCGTCTGAAGAGAATAACCGACATAAGTGCCCTCTTTTTTATATTTATCCACCAGTTCCACAACATTTTTATAAAAATCGAGCCCTGCAAGGGTCGGCTCTCCTCCCTGAAAGCCGAATATGCAGGACTCCTCCGCTGCCTCCAGTGCCTTTCTCACGGTCAGCTCCAGCGTCTCCCTGTCCATGATCCCATGGCATGCCACCTCCCGGTGCTGCGTCTCATCCCGATAGAAACAGTAGCCGCACCGCAGATTACACAGGGAGGACGCGGGTTTTACCAGTAATTGTACATTCTTCATTCTTACCTCCGGGCACGCAAAGCCCGCGTTTTTTATTTGCAGAGCTCGGCAACCACCTGGTTGATCAGCTTGCCGTCCGCTTTGCCCTTTAACTCCGCCATAACTGCCTTCATGATCTGACCCTTGTTCTTTGTAGCCAGCACGTCGGCAAACTTTTCCTCCAGGAGCGCCCGGATCTCTTCCGCGCCAAGCTGCTTCGGCGCGTACTGACTGATCACCTCATAGCGGAACTTGTATTCTGCCATCAGCTCTTCCCGCTCTGCCGGACAGGTGTCGATCTGCTCCTTCACGGACTTGAGTTCCTTTAAGATCACCTGGCCAATCATATCCTCCGGGATATCGTCACGGCATCCCGCGTCAATGGCAGCCTTCTTGACTGCGGAGATCAGAGAAGAGATCGCTTCTTTTCTCGGCTTGTCCTTTGCCTTCATAGCTGCCACCATATCTTTTCTTAAATCTTCTAACTGCATATATATGCCTCCTTGTCAGTTTTGTCCTCTCTTAAGTATAGACGTTCTGTGTTCACTTTGCAATCAGGATTTCCGCTGCCTCTCACTTCTCTTTTGTCAGGCTGCGCGCCAGTTCAGCCGCGCTCTTCGGCGTCAGGCGGGTGTGCAGCACTCCGTCAAGATACAGATTGGGAGCTGTTGGACAGTGTTTGAGACAGTTCTGAGTGCGCAGAAGAACGGTTCCGTCAGCGGAAATCCCGTCCTTTCCGATACCAAGCTCCCGGCGAAGCGTCTGCAGGATCTCGCCTGCCTGCTTTGCCCCGCAGCGCGCGCCGGTGCAGGCAAGGATTTCATGTCTGTAGGGAGCCTGCTTCAGGCTTGGATAGAGCTTGACGATACAGGCAAGTACGGAAGGCTTTACTTTCAGCTCCGCGGCTGCCCGCTCCTGGACGCCCAGCGGAATACATCCCAAAAGGCCCTGAATCTCACGCAGCATAGCCACCAGATTTTCCTGGGAAGCAGGCTGGGGCTGGGAGCTGTAGTACTCAATAATTTCATTCAGCTTTTCTTCCATTTCATTTCCTCCTCACTATATGATCAGTGGGGCTGCCGCACCGGGCGGCACCCCCACATCTGCTCTTCTCATTATCTCCTGTTTTTACCGTTCTCATCCGATTCCGCCGTATACAATTCCGAGGATAAACACCACAACTGCCAGCGGAACATAAATATATTTTGCCAGAGGGCCGAACCAGCCCGGCAGCGGCTTTTCTCTGCCCTCCTCGAGTTCTTTTCTGATCTCCTTAAAGCCCAGGATGTAGTAGATGGAAATTGCTCCCAGCAGCGCTCCGAACGGAACGATGATGATACTGATAAAATCCATCCAGCTTCCCACCTTCGGCTCCTCCTCCAGGAATAATCCCACAAGAAAGGCGATGGAGGCACAGAGCATAACCGCGGGCTTTCTGCCAAGCTTAAACTTCGTCTGCCAGGATTCGCTCACCGCCTCAAACATGTTGATGAGACTTGTGATGCCCGCAAACAGCACGGATATAAAGAAGAACACCGCGAACAGCCGTCCGAAGGGCATCTGACGGAAAATATCCGGCACCGTGATAAACAGCAGCGGCGGTCCCGACTGCGGATCTTTTCCAAACGCGAATACCGCCGGCATAATCGCAAGCGCGGACAGCATTGCCGCGATGGTGTCAAAGACTGCTGTCTGAACAGACGATTTCAGAATATCTTCCTTCTTGCTCAGATACGTTCCGTAGATAATCATACCGGAACCTGTGATAGAGAGCGAAAAGAACGCCTGACCCATTGCCATAACCCAGGTATCCACATTTAACAGAGCCTCCCACTTGGGAACGAACAGGAACTTATATCCCTCCAGCGCACCCGGAAGAAATGCCACGCGCACCGCCACAATGGCAAACAGCAGAAAGAACGCGGGCATCATAATCTTGTTTACTTTCTCAATCGCGTTGGTAGCTCCAAACATCAGAATAGCCGCCGCCAGCACAATGACTGCCGCATGCCATCCCACACTTCCAAACTTGCCGCTCGCCTGGGCAAAATATTCCGCGGAATCCTGCGTCATCATGCTGCCGGAGGCTGCGCCCCAGATCGAGCGAAGCACCCAGCCCACTATAATGGAATAACCCACAGCAATTCCCAGAGAACCCAGCAGCGGAATCCAGCCGATCACACTGCCAATCTTTCCTTTGCCTACTTTGCTGAGACAGTACTTGTAGGCGCCGAGCGTCCCCGTTCCGGCTCTCCTGCCGATCGCAAACTCTGCGGACAGTCCTACTGTACCGAAGATACACACAAAGATAAAGTACGGTATCAGAAACGCCGCGCCGCCGTACTGTCCGAGCCGGTATGGGAAGAGCCAGATATTTCCCATTCCCACCGCCGAACCGACGCATGCCAGAACAAACCCGAACCTGCTGCGGAAACCGCCGTTTACATGCTTATGTTCCATGATTTTTTTCTCCTTTTCCCTCATTTTTTACAGCATGCTTCCGCCTTCCCTTTAACGCCACGGCGCGTTAAACCGCAAAAGCATAGAATATCGCAAGTATATCACGCAAAGCAGGGGAAGTCCAGCCTTTCCGGCAAATTTGCCTCTGTTATCCGAATCTCTTTTTCTCATTCTCCCGCGCAGTCACCACTCGGAGAAATTCCTCATACTCCTCCGGAGACGGCGGTATTGCCACGGGCTCCTTTTTGTACGCTGACAGATATGCAGCGTTCGTCAGAATCAGGCTGTTGATTCCCTGGGATCCCGGCACCAGAAGCGGCGCTCCGTCGAGGATCGCGCTGACAAAATTGGTGATCACCTTTTCATAGGCGTTCTCCGCTTTCTCAAGCGAAATCTCCTGCTGCCGAATCTTCAGTTCTTCCCTCGAATTCACCCGAACGCGGCTGCCGTATTCCTCCATATCCTCATGGCTGAAGCAGATGAGGCGCTCTCCGTCCAGCATCAGTTTTCCTTTGGTTCCTGTAAGTTCCAGCCGATTCACCGGCACTCCTTCGCCCGTAGTAAAGAAAAAGTCCCCGTGCATGCCGTTTTCATACTCCATCAGAAGATGCGCTTCATCCTCCACCAGAAAATCGTTGTACTTTCCGAAGGTGATCTTTGCATACACCTCTCCCGGCATTCCCACAAGCCACTGGAAAATGTCCAGCGGATGCTGTGCCTGGTTGATGAGCGCTCCTCCGCCCTCTCCCTCCCAGCTGCTTCTCCATGATCCGGATTTGTGATACCACGGTGTACGGTAATACTGTGAGCTCGCATACGAAGCCCGCACCAGCCTGCCGATCGTTCCCTGACTGAGCAGTTCCTTCAGCTTTCTGTAGCACGGAAATGTCCTCTGCTGGAAGATAATACCGTACTGTACGCCAGCTTCTTCAGCGGCGCGCTGCATCTGCAGCGCCTCCCCGATAGCTGCGCTGACAGGTTTTTCACACAGCACATGCTTTTTAAGCGCAAATGCTCTGAGTGCAGCTTCCCGGTGCGCTTTATGCGGCAGCGCGATCAGCACCGCGTCATAATCATCCGGCTCCGCGAACAGTTCCTCCATGCTGCGCGCCGTGCGGACTCCGGGAAGCTCCCGTTTTGCCCATTCATATGATGCCTCACTTCTCACACACACGGCGGCAAGTTCAGCCCGGGCGGCCTTGCCGCTGCTGAGCATTTCGGCGTATTTCCTGCCCATGGCACCAGTTCCGACGAGAGCTATTCTCACACTGTTTTCTCCATTCATCTTCCATTCCTCCTGTCAGCAAAATAATACCCTGTATCTCTCTACAGGGTATCACGTTCCTCATATTGTGTCATCTCATAAATACTTTTGTATCAGCCGGGCTGCTTCTCTCTTAGTACCATCGCCACCGCGTCCTGCCATCCGCGATACTTTTCTTCACGCTCCTTTGAAGACATCTTTGGTGTAAATTGTGTGCGCTGCGTGCGACCGAACAACTCACGCGCCCGGTAAACGCCCGCTCCGATACCCGCCGCGTACGCCGCTCCGATACCGGAGAGTTCCTCCTCCCGTGGCACCTGCACACGGCTGTCTAAAATATCGCTCTGGAACTGCATCAGCCACTGATTCCTGGTCGGTCCTCCGTCCACGCGCAGCTCCACCGCTCCAATGCCTGCCGCTTCCTTCATCAGCCTGACGATGTCCGCAATCTGGTACGCAATACTGGAGAGTCCCGCGCGCACCAGCTCCGCCCTGCCCGTAGTCCTGCTCATGCCGCAGAAGGCGGCCGACACATCGCTTCTCCAGTAAGGCGCCCCAAGGCCGGAAAATCCCGGAACCAGATACGTCTTATCCGCGGGATTCGCCTTTTCGGCAAGCACCTCGCTCTCCTTTGCGCTCTTTAAAATCCCCACATCGTCCTTCAGCCAGGTGATCACCGCCCCGGTATAATTGATATTTCCCTCCAGAACATACTGCGTCTTTCCCCCGGTCTTCCACGCCAGGGAAGTCACTATGCCCAGATCGGAAAAAATCGGTTTTTCTCCGATATTCATCATGATGGAGGATCCCGTGCCATAGGTCGTCTTCATCATTCCCCGCTCCAGACAGCCCTGACCGAACAGCGCGCCGTGGGAATCGCCCAAAACGCCGTGGATTGGTACGGGATCTGGAAATGTTCCCTCAAAGTCTGTCTCTCCAAATATCCCGTCAGAGTCTGTGAGCTGCGCCAGACACTCTGTGGGGATGCCGAAATACCCGCACAGCTTTTCATCCCACGCCAGCTCTGTAATATTAAAGAGCTGAGTTCTCGATGCATTGGAATAATCTGTGCGGAACTCTTTTCCTTTGGTCAGCCGGTACACCAGCCAGCTGTCCACAGTTCCGCAGCAGAGTTCTCCCTTTTGAGCCAGCGCCCGCACCCCTTCCACATTTTCCATAATCCATGCCAGCTTCGCAGCGGAAAAATACGGCGAGAGCTGCAGTCCCGTGCGCGCCTTTATATCCCCGGCAGCGCCCTGCTTCTCAAGTCTTCTGCAGATTTCTTCGCCTCTGGCGCACTGCCAGACCACGGCGTTATATACGGGCTTTCCCGTCTTTTTATTCCATGCCAGAGCAGTTTCTCTCTGATTGCTGATTCCCACACAGGCGACAGCAGCGCGGTCAATCCCGCTCTTTTCCAGCAATTCTCTGACCATTGCCAGAGTATTCCGGTAAATTTCTTCCGGATCGTGCTCCACCCAGCCGCGCTCGTCAATAAGCTGCGCGTGCGCTCTGTCCGTACGCAGCAGCAGCTTCCCTTCCCGGTCAAAGAGCAGCGCCTTCGTCCCCTGAGTACTCTGGTCAATTCCAATCACATACGTCTCTTTCATCCTAATAACTCCATCGCTTTTTTCGCAATGCCCTCTGCGTTTAACCCGTAATAATCAAATACCTCTTTGGAGGTTCCCGTAATAACCGGAGCGTCCGGAAGCGCCAGATTCACGGTCTTCCTCGGGCAGTTTTCTCCCACCACCTGACTTACCATAGAACCCAGGCCGCCGAAAGGCGCGTGCTCCTCCACTGAAATCACCGCCTTTGCCGCAGATGCCGCGCGGATAATACTCTCCTTATCCAGCGGCTTCAGACAATACATATCCAGCACGGCTGCAGAAATCCCCTTCTCTTTTAAGATCTCCGCAGCTTCCCTTGCCGGGCGCACCATCTCCCCACAGGCAATAATCGCCACGTCTGTTCCCTCACACAGAACTGTTGCCCGATCCATCTCGAATGGGGTATCCTCTTCGCTGTAAATATCCTCCACCGGATTTCTTCCCACACGGATATAGGCAGGCTTGTCGTCCTTTACCAGAACTTCCATAAGCTTTTTTGTCTGATGGCGGTCACTGGGCACATACACGCGCATATTCGGGATTGCGCACATCGCGGCAAAATCCTGAGCAGAGTGATGGCTCATTCCCAGAGCCCCGTAGCTGATGCCGCCGCTAATCCCGATCAGCTTGACATTTGTATTGGAGTATGCCACATCCACCTTGGCCTGTTCATAGCTTCTCGTACTTAAAAAGCACGCCGGAGACGCAGCAAAGGGGCGTTTGCCCGCCCTGGCCATGCCCGCGGAAATACTCACCAGGTTCTGCTCCGCGATTCCCACCTCCACAAACTGTTCCGGATGCGCCCCGGCAAACGGCGCCAGGGAAGCGCTTCCCCTGGAATCACTGCACAGTACCACAATATTCTTATCACTCTCTGCCGCCTCGTTTAATACTTCGCAAATTGCCTGTCTGTTCGGAATCTTATTCATTGCGTGCCGCCTCCTCTCTCTCTTTGAGCTCCGCCGCAGCTTTCTCATACTGCTCTGCGTCCGGCACCTTGTGGTGCCATCCCGCCTGATTTTCCATAAAAGATACACCGCAGCCCTTTGTGGTATTGGCAATCACTGCGGTTGGCTTTCCCTTTACGGTCTTCGCCTCCTCGTAAGCGCTGCACAGTGCGTCCACATCGTTTCCTTCCACTGAGATCACGTGCCAGCCAAACGCCGCGAAGCGCGCCGCCAGATCATCGTGATGCATGACATCCTCCGTACTTCCGGAAATCTGCAGCCGGTTTCTGTCCACAGTGGCGCACAGATTATCAAGCTTATAATGCGCTGCCGCCATAGCGCCTTCCCACACGGACCCTTCCGCCAGCTCGCCGTCTCCCATAACGGTATATACGCGGCTTGGCCTGCCGTCCATTTTGCACGCCTTGGCGATTCCCACACAGACCGGGAGACCGTGCCCCAGCGATCCGGAGTTCATTTCAATGCCCGGCAGCTTATTATTCGGATGGCCGATAAACGGAGAGCCGAACCGGGAGAATGTCTCAATCACCTCCTCGATGGGAAAGAATCCTTTTGCCGCAAGCACAGAGTAATACGCCTCTACCGAATGGCCTTTGCTCATTACAAAATAATCTCTGTCCGGATCGTTCCGGTTCTCCGGACTGATATTCATTTCTCTCATATAAAGGCTGACCAGAATCTCCATGACGCTGAAGTCGCCCCCGATATGGCCGGTCTTGGCACGGTAAATCATATCCAGCACATTTTTACGCAGTGCAAATGCTTTCGCTTTTAAATTTTCCATCTCTAACCTCCATGGCAAGACGGCTGTCCGCAGCTTATTTCCGCAGCGTCCGCTGACAGCCGCTTCTTTTGTTCCCGTTTATTTATTTACAGGATTGTAAATCGCGCTCTTTACCTCTTCTTCAATCGGATCGTATAAGTCCGGTGTCACGCCGATATATTTGCACGCCTCGTACAGAACCGGAACCACATCCTTATGAATTCCTACGCAGTGATGGATATACGGTCCGCAGACGATCTTATTTTCCAGGCGTTTCAGGTTCTCGACCTCCACCCATACGTAGGTTCCCTTCGTATAAGGACCGTCCACTCCCTTCGCATGGCCCAGAAGCAGAGAGTATTCCCCATTGTCTCCGTCAAATCGGCAGAGCGTCATGTCCCCTTGCTTCGCCTCAGCTTCCACTGCGCCCGGATGGTCAAAGGCAAGCGGATAACCGATTGTGGGCTTTTCCTTTGCGACGGAAATCGGCCACGGTCCGCAGTGCTGCAGCAGTTCACCGTTCTCGTTGTCCGGATGGCGCACGGTCCAGTCCGCAAAGAACGTTCTCGCCTCGTCCATGCCGGCAGCTTCCGCCATCACCGCGGTGATAGCTCCGTGAATATCCGTCTCGCATACCACCGGGATGCCCTCCTCGTTCAGCAGTGAGTTTGCCGCGCACGGCATAATGCCGATCTCACCCTGCAGGGCGTTCCAACACTGGATCGCGATCGCATTGCAGCCATATTTTTCTGCCAGTCTCTTCATGGCAACTTTGAGCGCCGCCACATTCTCCAGCTCTTCGTCCTTTATCTGAATACACATGCTGCTGCGGCAGTAATTTATCACTTCAGCGACATCCGCGCCTTCCTCCTTCGCCTTTTTCATCTCAGCGGTCAGCTCCGGAATCGGCACCGGAGATAACTGAATATTAAACTTCTCCAGAAGCTCTCCTTCATTGCACATGGTGGACCAGAAATCAAAGGGACGCGGACCGATCTGAAGGATTCGCGTATGGCGGAATACCTTCACCACATTGCAGACTGCAAGGAAATTGCGGATTCCGTTCTCGAATTCCGGATCTGTCAGGCGGCAGTTTGTCAGATAAGTAAAAGGTACGCGGAACCGGCGCAGCACTTTGCCTGTCGCAAACAGCCCGCACTGGCTGTCCCTTAACCGGATTCCGTTCTCATCCGGGCGCTCATCTCTCGGACCCCAGAGCAGCACCGGGAGGTTTAAAGTCTTTGCAAGCCTTGCACAGACGTATTCTGTGCCGAAATTGCAGTGAGGCAGGAACAGTCCGTCCACGCCCGCCTCCCGGAACTTCTTCACGATTTTCGGAAGATCGGCGTCGTCATACAGCAGCCCCTCCTCATTGATATCGTCTATGTCCACAAATTCCACATTCAGCTCCCTCAGTCTCTCTTTTGTCAGCCCCGCATACTTCAGAGCGTCCGGAGCGCTGAAAATACTTCTTCTGGTAGGTGCGAACCCAAGCTTGATTGTCGCCATATTCTTCATCCTCTCTTTCCGTTTTGCATTGATCTTTACTTAATTATTTTGAATTTCTTCAATCTTATTAAGCAAATTATACTTAATTATTTCTGAATTGTCAACTTAATATCGTTGAATTTTCACTGAACCCCAATTAAACTTCTATTGACAGGCACAGGAAAATCAGGTAGGATAAAGTCAGAGGCAGCCGTGAGACTCTGATTTCCGGCGTGGATCGTAATAATTTCTGAACGTGGGAGGTTATCAAATGTCAATTTCAGCAAAAGAACTGGCACAGAAGCTGAATCTGTCCGCCGCCACAGTCTCCATGGTTCTGAACCGGAAACCGGGCATCAGTGAGAAGACGCGGAACATGGTTCTCTCTGCCGCCAGGGAATATGGTTATGATTTTTCAAGAAAAGGTGATCCGGACGCGCCCAGGGGAGTGATCCAGCTTGTGATCTATAAAAAGCACGGCGCCGTCGTGGCGGATACTCATTTTTTTGCCCAGCTCACAGAAGGGATTGATCACGGCTGCAAGGAGGCCGGATTTGAACTTCAGATTTCTTATTTTTACGCGAATCAGGATATCGATGCCCAGGTCCGGGCGCTTGCGGACAAGACGTTTCATGGGCTTCTGTTGGTGGGAACAGAGCTGGAGAAAGAATATTTTCACTATTTTTCCGGCCTGAAGATGCCGCTTGTTGTGCTGGACACTTATTTCGAAGAGCTGGACTGCGATTCTGTCCTCATCAATAATGTACAGGGGGCCTATCTGGCAACAAATTATCTGATTGACAGCGGCCATGAGAAGGTGGGCTATCTGCGCTCCTCCTATCCTATCGGCAACTTCTCCGAGCGCGCAGACGGATATTATAAGGCGCTGCGCCACCACAAGCTGCCGACGGACCATCCGTACGTCCACAGGCTGACGCCCTCCATCGAGGGTGCTTACCAGGATATGCTGCGCCTTCTGAAGGAGGAGCATATTGAGACCGCGCAGGCATATTTTGCGGACAATGACCTGATCGCAGCCGGCGCGATGCGGGCGCTCAAGGAATGCGGCTTCAGCATCCCTGACGATGTCTCTCTCATCGGTTTTGACGATATGCCGATGTGTGACTTTCTTGAGCCGGCGCTCACAACCATGGAGGTTCCGAAACAGTATCTCGGCAGACTCGCCGTGGAACGGCTCGTGCACCGGATCTCCCGGACTGCAGAGGCACCGATCAAAATTGAGGTGTCCACGCGCCTGCATGAGCGAATGAGCGTGAAGCGCTGACAGAGAAAGCCCCCGGACAACTCGCGTCCGGGGGCTTTCTCCGTTTTTATATTTCATTATTCAGCAGTCTCTTCACTGCTTTCCTCTGTCTGTGTATCTTCTGCGCTGTCCGCAGTCTCCTCTGTCTCAGCAGTTGCCTCTTTCTCAGTGATTACCGCGTTCTCCATGATCAGATCCAGCACTCTGTCCATCATGATCTGCTCTTCGACAGCATCCTCGCCATACTGCTCAATGAATTCTTCCTCGCTTACCTGCTGCTGCTCAGCATACTCAGCCAGACGGTTCTTATAATCCTCGTCATCCACAGTATAGCCTTCCGCCTTCACAATCGCCTGCAGCACAAGCCTTGCGGAAGTCATGCTCTTTCCGTACTCTTCCTTCTGAGCCTCGTATTCCTCCTCGCTCATTCCGACCTGCTCAATATAATCCGCGACCTCCATGCCGAACATCTGCGCATACATTTCGACCTGCTGCTCATACGCATCCTTGCCTTCATTCACCATGGACTCCGGATATTCTGAGATCTCGCTTCCTTCCACAACCTGGCTCCACGCGTCTACTCTCACCTGCTGATCCGCCTGCTCCTGATTCTGCTGCTCCAGCTCAGTGCGGATTCCCGCGCGGTATTCATCCACTGTCTGATACTCTCCATCGCTGTTTGCCTGTACCCAGGCATCCGTAAGCTCTCCTGCCGGACGCTTGATCGCATTCACGGTCACATGGAACACAACGTCAGCGCCCTGAAGGCTCTCCTCCGGATAATCCTCCGGGAATGTCAGGTTCAGATCTCTGCTCTCGCCCTTCTTCACACCGATGAGTCCGTCCTCAAATCCGTCGATGAACATTCCGGATCCAAGCTCCAGATCTGTGTCCTGCGCTGTTCCGCCGTCAAACGCCACGCCGTCCTTCGTGCCCTCATAGTCGATATTCACGGTATCGCCTTCCTGCGCTACGGCATTCTCATCCGTCACTTCCACAGGATTTGACAGCTCAGAGTCGATCTCACTCTGTACAGCCTCATCTGTGACAGGCGTGATAACCTTGTCCACTGCGATGCCCTTATACTCTCCCAGCGTCACGATCTCATCCAGGTTATAGTCTTCCGCCGCAGTATCTTCTGTGGATTCGGTTTCTTCTGTCTTTGTATTTTCCTCGCCGCACGCCGTCATGGATACACCCAGACACAGCACCAGCGCCAGCATTGCTAATTTTCTCTTCATAATTATATTCCTTTCTTTCAAAGCTTATCGCTTCTGGCATCATATCACACTTTATGCGGAAAGAAAAGTCCCTCCCCGCAGATTTCATATTTTTATAAGATTCTGCCGCGTCCTCAGCCCAGGGACGGTCTTGAGGCGTCATAGACAAGCGAAGCGTCGAACAGATCGCTCAGACGGTCCGCTCCCTCCTGAACATCCTGGTACAGCCGAAGCCCGTCAATACTGCGTCTGCCCTGACGAACATAGTCCGTGGCAACCTGCACCCAGTACTGGCTGGAATCGATGTTGCAGAAAAACCGGAATCCCTTATCCCTGAGATATACGTAATTCTCGTTCTCCTCATCGTATCCGGTGTAGGCGGCAATGTCAGTACCGTACGGGAAGAGCAGCACATCCGTCTCCCCGATTACGCTCTCCACATAGGTCTCCCATTTATCGGCATCCTCCTTCATCTGAGCCAGATCCTCCCCGTAGCTCACACGGCTGTATCCGCTGCTGGCAAATTCCCAGCCCTCTGCCCGGAGCGCTTCCAGCACCGGCTTCACATTCTCAATCTCCTGCGTATTCTCTGCCGAGAGCTGAAGAGTCTGCGCGGACGCGCCGTCTCCCGTCTCTGTCCCGGAGTCCTGCGCCGTATTCTCATCTGAAGATGTCCCGGAGTCTGCGGACGCGGTATCCGCCGGGGAAGTCTGATAGCCTAAAATACCGTTTTCCCCGGAAAATCCCAGAAGTCCTCTGGCTCCCCGGTAAGAAAAATCCGGATGTTCTTCAATAAACTCGTCCACGATCGGAACTACGTCATACGCTCCTGTCACCACGGTTCCGTCCGCCTGCTGATACTGATTTACAAGCTTTCCATCCTCCAGGATCAGCTTCACGGCGTATCCCTGGCCTGCCAGGGACGTATCATAGCAGACATCCTCCTGCGACAGGATAAACGGTTTCTTCCCCTCGTGCAGATACACGCTCGCACTGCTGAACTCGCCTTCCTCACTCTCACTCACCAGGTCATGGATGCTCACCAGCACATATCCATTGTTATAGAGCTGCTGAAGGATCTTCTTAAATTCATCCACAGTGAGACGGTTCTGCGCTGCCACCGTATCCTGCTCCTGGGTAAATACCAGCTCGGGGTCAGCGATCAGCGTGCGCACAGACAGATGTGTGATCTTGTTGGCCGGAATCGTCTTCAGATTGGACTTCGCCTCCTCGTAATCCGCAAGCATTGTCACGAGATCCGCATCCTCCATCGCTCCCTCGATGCTCCTGATGCTCTCAATAGCTCCGTCGTAGTCATACTGCTGCGCCATCACTTCCGCCTGGGCAATCTTCTGCTCCCGGCTTCTCTGCTGCTCTTCCTGCAGCTGCCTCTCTTCCCGTTCCTGCTGTGCCTGCGCCTCCTGCTTCTCCCTGCTGTTTCTCACCGCGGTCGAGATCCCCACAACAATCCCCACAACCAGAAGGATCAGCACCAGCGCACATACTCCCCGAAGGATCAGCGCGTTCCTGCGCCTGCGCCGCCGCCTCTCCGCTCTGCGCCGTTCGATTCTGCGCCGCGTCTCGGGATCCAGTTGCTGCGGATCAATTCTTCTTCGCTTCTGATTCCTGTCTGCCATCTTACCCTCCAATTCTACTCCCTTCTAAGTTCTGTAATCATAATGTAACAATTACTTAACAGTATAGCACAAAACTTTTCACAGCACAATTCACAACACTTTTTTTAAAAAAACTATCCTCTGTCTTTATTGCCTTTTCACGAAAAGAATGTTAAAATAAAGAAACGTACGGAGACTTTCAATAAGTGTTCTCCGAATAACTCAAGGAGGAACAAGGACTTATGCCTAGCTGGATACCTTTTGTGATCATCCTTGTCGTGATGATCGGTGCCCTCGTGGGTCTGTATTTCTTTGGAAGGAAGCAGCAGAAAAAGCAGGACGCACAGCGCGAACAGATGGAAGCTGCCAAGCAGACCGTTTCCATGCTGATTATTGATAAAAAGAGACTGCCGGTCAAGTCATCCGGGCTTCCTCAGATGGTGATCGACCAGACTCCGAAGCTGCTGAGACGTTCCAAGCTTCCGATCGTAAAGGCAAAGATCGGTCCCAGAATTATGACTCTCGTTGCAGATGAGAAGGTCTTCGATCTGATCCCTCTGAAGAAGGAAGTAAAAGCCACTGTGAGCGGAATTTATATTCTCGGAGTCAAGGGCGTTCGCGGTCCGCTGGAAGCGCCTAAGAAGAAGGTTGGACTTCTGCGCCGTCTCAGAATGAAAGCGAGCGGTTCCAAGTAAAGAGTATATCACAAAAGCCTGCCGATCCGGCAGGCTTTTGTATTATCCTTCGTTTGCAAGCAGATCTGCGGCCGCTTCCTTGCTGCGGACTTCCAGATGGATCTCACAGTCTGCGATATATCCCTCATTGACATCGAGCGCGTAATTTACGACCGCGGTGATCCGGTCCTGCTGCTCATCGATCTTCACTCCTGTGGTGGAGATTCCGAGCTGTACTTCCCCGAACGGCAGCTGGTAGCTCGTCAGATTCTTCTTCCCGGGCTCGAAAATCATATGCGTGTTCATCAGCCCCCTCTTTCTGACTTCCATGCTGTTGTCGCGGATCTTGATAAAATTATGTATCGTCTTTCCCCATTCTTCCACGGTCTCATCGTACAGCACAAAATGTGCGCCGTTTCGCTTATAATATTCTCCTGCAACTACTGTCTCAAGGGGTTCTGCTCCCTCCGGTTCTTCTGCGAACTGAATGCCGCTGATACTGATCAGCACTTCTTTATTCATCTGTCATCAATACTCCTCTATTCGAATCTGCTGTGTCATCTCCACATCATACGGGAGAATGGAATTAGCGAATTCCTTGAAGCGGTCCGCCGCGTCGCTCACATAGAAGCGGTACGGAAACTCTTCACAGGTATTCCCCGTACTGCGCAGTCCGTGTGCATCCAGCATCCTGCCAAGCGCCAGCGCCGTCTCATATGCGGGGTTTACCAGTGTCACACTCTCTCCCATGATTCTGTGTATCATGGAACGAAGCAGAGGATAATGCGTGCAGCCCAGAATCAGGGTATCCACGTCCTTCTCCTGCAGTTCTCTCAGATATCTGCGCGCCACTTCCTCCGTAAGGGGATCCTTTGCCCAGCCCTCCTCCACAAGCGGCACAAAGAGCGGGCAGGCGCAGCTGAATACTGAGATATCCGGATTCCTCTGAGCGATCAGAGACGGATACAGCCCGCTGCTGATCGTCGCTCTTGTCCCAATCACTCCGATCCGTTTGTTCTTCGTCGCCGCCACAGCGACCTTGGCGCCCGGCTTGATCACTCCAATAATCGGAATATCCAGCTCCTGCTCCACAGTCTCAAGCGCAAGAGCGCTTGCCGTGTTGCACGCCACCACGATCGCCTTCACCTCCTGCGTCTTCAGAAAGCGGATGATCTGACGCGAATAGCGAAGGATCGTCTCTCTGGATTTGCTTCCATAGGGCACCCTGGCGGTATCTCCGAAATATACGATGCGCTCTGCCGGAAGATTGCGCATGATCTCCCGCGCGACCGTAAGACCGCCCACACCGGAATCAAAGACTCCGATAGGCGCTTCTCTATCTAAACTCATAATTTCCTCCTACCTAACAGCTTTCTCCTTATTCTACCCTGCGCACTGTAAAATTTCAAGCCTTTCGGCGTGAAAAAAGGGGCGCGAACTATCCGAACCACCGAAACTGCAGCTTCACCCGTTCCGGATGCAGAAGGACTTCACGCACTGCATCGGGAAGCGCATCCTCGAGAATCTTCTCCTCACCGCTTCCCTTTTCCACTGTCAGAATATCAGAAAAGCCGAGAAGCGGATACAGTGTGCACCACCAGTTATGGCCTTTCCCCTCACCGATGCACACGATCAGCGATTCATACCGGCCAGCAGGAAGATACATATCTCCCCAGCGTTTTTCCGGATATACCGCTTCTCCCCAGGAGACACTTACCTCATCGCTGCTCCCGTTTTCACGCACCGCATCCCCTGCGGATTTCTCAATCTTCTCCAGTGATGTTTCCAGAAGCCGCTCTGTCTCCTCCTTTGTTCCGGCATCGGAGAGGATCCCGGACAGAGTCTGCGCTACCGCGTTCTTCACCTGCATCTTCAGCTCCTGATCTTCCTGTGAATCGCTGTTGGCGCGGATATGAAAACGCACCACCGCCTGCTCCGTTTCCTGCACCGCGCGAATACGGCTGCGTTCCCGCGCGCCCGCCGCTGCCGCCCCGGCCAGAGCCAGAAGAAGCACCGCAGCGGCAAGAAGCCGCCTTACTTTACTGTATGTCATGGCAATCCCATCCTTTTTTATTTAGAGGATTGCCGTATATCGCCCTGTTTAAACCTTGTCAAGCAGTAGGATTCTTCCCTCCTCGACATTCAATTCGGGGAATGACGGAATCGTATTGTAATTATAGTACTCCTGGTACAGCGTTCCCAGCTCCAGCGCCCTGGACTTCTCCTGCTCCGGCCGGTTCTCATACATACCGCTTAAGAATTCCCCAAGAGATGTCCCGGTTCCCTCTGCCGCCGCAATAACTTCCCCCGGTTCATCACAGACAAAGACTCTGGCATTCTGCCCCAGAATCTCCTCGCTCTGCAGGTAGCGCAGCGTCTCCTCATACTCCTGCGGGCGGCGCAGAAGCCTTCGCGAAAACAGAATCGCCTGCACATGTCCCAGATCCAGATAGTACTCCTGGCTTTCATCATATCTCTGACGGATCTGCGCAAAGTCGCTGCCCGAAAAGGCAAGCGGCTGCTTTCCCTCGTTTTTCTGACTGCCCTCCTGTTTCTCCTTTCCGGTACTTCCGGCAAGATTCGCCATAGCGTAGATCACCTCATACGCATCATTCTTATAATCCACAGAAAAGGAGAGCGGATACGCGCGCTTTTCCGGCTCAATGGCCGCACAGCCGCAGAGCAGTTCAGAAGCCGCAAATAAAAGCACGGCTATACAAATCAGTTTCTTCATTTTCTCCTCCATTTCCGGCAAAGCCACATGAAAAGCGGTACCGCAGTCAGCACCGGAGTATAAAACCATCTGAGCGCATCACCGTAAAAGCTTCGGATATCCTTCTCACCCCATGTGATGAGCGCTCCGGCCAGGATCAGCAGAGCCAGCACATAGCCGCCCTTGGTAAATGTCCCGAATTTTCCAATCGTCCTGCCGTAAAAGAGTACGCTTCCGAGCCCGAAAAGCAGGGAAAAAAGAAGAAATGCCATCCAGAGAATATCGAATCGGTCAAGGAAGCCCCCCGGCAGAATGATCCTGGACATCAGTTTTAAAATCGGAGTCTCCTGGCGTACAAGTCCTTCATACCCAAAGATCCCCAACAGGATCAGAAGCGCGCTTCCCGTAATGAGCGTGACCAGCAGCGCGGCTCTCGCCATATGCGGAAATGCCTGACCTTTTCCCTGCACATGATTCAGAAGAAACGGCAGGACCGACAAAACCATACATGCCCCGTAGTATGCGTACGCCCCCTGAACCGTCCCCGAAACGCTCAGAGCAGGCGCCTCGTCCAGCAGCTTCGGATTGACCGCGCCGGCAGCGACCGCGAGCATCAGAAAGAATCCGAGCATCAGGAGCGGATACGCGGCTTCCCCCATGCGGCCGCGCCGCTGCAGATCGCTTCCCGTCCCCAAGAGGCTCACCGCCAGCAGCAAAACCGCAGCGGTCAGGCCCTGAGAACCGGTCAGCAGGTACGCAGTCGTCATATCCACCGCCTCAGCCAGCAAGAAGGAGCCCGTGAGTACCAGATACGAGAGATAGAGCAGTCGCAGAAGCGTTCCCCCCACCCTGCCCAGCAAAAGTTCAGGATCCCGATAGGCCTGCGCCGCACGGACCAGCACCAGAAGATATAAGAGTACGGCGGCAAACCCTGTCAGCAGTCCCAGCAGTCCGCTTCTTCCGAGAAGCGCCGGCTCCTTCGTGAGGATCAGCAGAAATGCCCCCGTAAGCCCGACCGCGATCTGGCGTTTCAGCTGTATTCCGGTGATCCGGTTATTATCTGAAAACATGTCTACTCTCCTCTCTGCTCTCGCGCGTCATCACCCATGCGCAGACGTATCCTCTCCCCGCGCCGGGCAAATACCGGGCGGCGGCGCATACGCACCAGCGGTCCCCGGAAGATACCGTCTCTGTCCTTTTCGTATCCCTTCAGCCCGCTTCCGATAAACGGCATGAGATACGGAATCCGGAAGCTTGTCAGCCCTGCCAGATGTCCCTGCACCAGATAACAGCCGCACACAATGCCAAAGATGCCGAACCATCCGCCCAGAAGAATAAATCCGTATTTCAGCAGCCTGAAAGGCGCGGAAAATTCCTCATCCGGAATAGCGAAGGAACTCAGGGCGCTGAGCGCCACCACAACTACAGCCATCGGGCTGACAAGGTTCGCTCCCACGGCCGCGTCGCCGATGATCAGTCCGCCGACAATCCCTATGGTCCCGCCCAGCGGACCAGGCATCCGCACGCCGGCCTCCCGGATCAGCTCGAATGCCAGCTCCATAAACAGTACCTCAAGAATACTCGGGAACGGAACCCCCTGACGCGCCTCCGCAAATGACAGCAGCAGATGCGTCGGCAGGATCTGGGTATGGAAATTGATAACCGCCAGATAGACGCCGGAAAACATCATTGCCAGTATGACCGCCGCATAGCGGATGAACCGCTGGAACGTGACAATCTCAAAGCGGTTGTAGCGGTCCTCTCCCGCCTGCATGAAGCTGGAAAAAGTGGTGGGAAGTATAAGCGCGTTCGGCGCATTGTCGCACAGCAGCGCCACTCTGCCGTTCAGAATCTCCATCGCCGCTCTGTCGGGCCGCTCCGTCGTCTCAAACTGCGGAAACGGAGACATCCAGCGTTCCTCTGCAAGCTGCTCCACCATACCGGTGTCAAACACTCCGTCGACTTCAAAATTTTTAAGTTTTTCCCTGATATCATCCAGCAGGCTCTCATATGCCAGCCCGTCCATGTACACCAGAGCCAGCATGGTCTGGGAGCGTTTTCCCACGGTCATCTCCTCCACCTTCAGGTCCGTGCTGCGGATGCGTTTGCGGATCAGGGCAGCATTCACCTTCTCCGACTCCGTAAAGCCCTCGCTGGAACCACGCAGCGCTTTCTCAAACTCCGCCTTCGGCACGCCCCTGGAGGGATATCCCTTTGAGGCGATCTTGACCGCGCGGTCATATCTGTCGAGAAACATTACCGCATTGCCCGCAAGCATTGCCGCCATGGCCTCCTCCATGGTTGCAAGCTCTTTCACATCGGAAATCCCAAGGCTGTTTTCCCGGATACACTTCAAAATTTCTCTCTGCGGCATCTCCCACAGGCGATTGATCATCTGGCCGACCAGGGAATCCCGGAGCATCATATTGCTGACCGCAGTCTCTATATAGACGACAAAGCACACGAGCTGTCTGTCCCTGCCCAGCTTCATCGGCCGTATGTGAATATCCGCGCACCCCTCGCACTGTGAGCGGACATACGCTTCATTTTCCCTTATATTCAGCGATATATCCATAATCTTCCTCCTTCCGGGAAATGGTAAAAGAGACGCCTGTGATCAAGCGTCTCTCTTATCATTTCCAACTATGGACAGATTATGCAGGGCTCAGCCCTCTTCGCGCATCCTCAGAATGATTGCCTCCTCCTGCTGCTGAACATGGCTGCGGATCTCCCGCTTTGCCGTCTCAGTGTCGCGCAGGCGGATCGCCTCATACATCGCGCGGTGCTCCGCAGCGAGCTTTCTGCGCTGCTTCGTATCCTTCAGATACTCCATGCGGTAGCGGTACATCTGCTCCCGCAGATTGCTCAGAATCTGATTGAGTCTCTGATTCCCCGCCGCGTCATAGATCCTGTCGTGAAACCGGACGTCCGCCTCCGCTACCGCTGTCAGATCTTCACTGTCCGCAAGGCTCTCGAAATACTCTCCGGCCTCCCGGATCGCTTCCAGCTGCTCCGGCGTGACCCGCTCGCAGGCAAAGCCGATCGCGAGCTCGTCCAGTCCGATGCGGACCTCCAGCACTTCCTTCAAGTCCTTCTCCGTAATCTTCGCCACCTGCGCGCCGCGGCGCGGCACCATGAGGACCAGCCCCTCCAGCTCCAGCATCCGGATCGCCTCCCGGATGGGGGTACGGCTTACGCCCAGCTCATTTGCCAGCCGTATCTCCATGAGGCGCTCGCCGGGCTTTAATTCGCCCCGCAGGATGGCGCCCCGAAGTGTCTTAAATACCACATCCCTCAGCGGAAGATAATCATCCGCGATCAATTGCAGCTTACTTGTCATCCATCGTTCCTCCGTTCTGGAACGGAACCGTCAAAAATACCTGGCGTGCCAGACGGCTCTTTCTGAGCTCCGCGGCCGCGCGCTTTGCTTTCTCGCCGTCGTCAAAAACGCCGAATACAGTGGGGCCGCTTCCGCTCATCAGGGCGCCCAGGGCTCCGTGCTTCTTCATGTGCTTCTTAATCTCATCAATTACGGGATATTCCGGTATGGTTACACGCTCCAGTACATTCTCCATCCGGGACACAATCCCGTGCAGATCGGCCATTCTTATCGCTTCGATCATTCCGTCAATATCCGGGTGATCTGTAATCTCATCCGCCCGCAGGTTTGTATAAACAAACTTGGTGGAAACGTTGACGGCAGGCTTGCCGATCAACAGATGGCAGGCCGGCATGGGGGGAAGAGGAGTCAGTATCTCCCCGATACCCTCCGCAAGTGCCGTACCCCGCATGATGCAGTAGGGCACATCCGCTCCGATCTTCACGCCCCGCTTCATCAGCTCCTGCTGGGTAAGCCCCAGGTGAAAGAGGCGGTTGACGCCCACCATCACGGCAGCCGCATCCGTACTGCCTCCTGCCATACCCGCTGCCACAGGGATAAATTTCTTCAGATCAATGGAAACTCCCTGCTGTATCTCAAATTCGTCCATCAGAAGCTTTGCCGCTTTATAGGTCAGGTTACTCTCGTCACAAGGCAAAAACGGCAGGTTCGTCTGTACATGAATTCCCGGTTCCTTGCTGATTTCAAGATCAATCTGGTCATACATGCGAATGGTCTGCATGATCATGCGGACTTCGTGATAGCCGTCCGGTCTTTTTTTCACCACATCCAGTCCCAGATTAATCTTTGCCATTCCTCGTAATCTCATCTATATATTCTCTCCAGTTCTTGTTGTATACAATTTTCATTGTACACGGTTTTCCCCGGATTCGCAAGCACATTAGACCTTTTTTACGACCAGAAGCCTCTGGCCGGTCCGGAGAGCGTCATCCTTCATCTGGTTCATCTCCCGGATATCCTCCGCGGTGGTATAAAACTCCTTCGCGATATCCCAGAGCGTATCCCCCTGCTGCACAATGTAGCAGACAATGCCCGGCATGCTCTGAAATTTCTCCATGTCGAGCTCCCGCTCCTCGATGCCGCGGATAATCTCCGTCTGCTCTCTTCGGAGCACCATGGCATTCAGATTCACAACCGCCTTCGCCTCGATCTCATTGCTGTCCGCCATGGTCGTGGAGAGCTGTTCCAGTCCTGAGCGCAGATAGAAGACGCAGTCCGGGGAAATTCCCGGAGCCTCAATGGTATGGCTGAAGGGAATCGCGCTCTCCATGGAATAAAACGGCATCTCATCGTTGCTGATGATATACAGGACGCGCACCTGCACCACACCCTGCACCTGAATGCCGTCCTGGACGATCCGCGCTTCATCGAGCTTCACGCTTCCGTCACTGTGGCAGATCTGCAGAATCTTTCCCTCCGGCTCCCGCGTCTTCAGCCGCTCCGCCACCCGGCATTTGGCAAAATTGCGCACCAGCAGTTCCTCCAGAGTCTCGGGCGTGCGCTGCAGAACGCACTCCTTCCGCGGAGTATAGACATCCAGAAGCTGACGGTACTCTCTCTGACTGTACAGCAGAATATCCATATCAAGAACCACATCCGCCTGCACAATACGCTCCTCACCGTCCGAATCCGGCTTGACTTCCAGCTCCGTCTGAGCCACAGCTACCTCTATATTCGGAATCATCTCCCCGGTGCAGCCCGAACACTCGATCTCCCCGGTAAAGGGAATTGCGTTCTCAATCCACTGCAGCGGGTTGGCCTCATCTTCGCCCTCATACAGCACAAACACGAACAATTCGCCCCGGGCGGTTACCCTGCCCTCCTCCGCGCGCAGCTCGAGCCCGCGGATCTCCGCATCCTTCCACAAAATTGCGTGCACATTCGGCTTGTTGGAGGCCACAAGAATCTCCTTGCGGATGCGCAGCGAATCCTTTTTGCTCATTGACATTTCAAGCACTGTGACCGGGCGGGTCTTTACCGATACGCCGTCCTCCTCCCTGACTCCCAGAGGCAGCGGTATCTCAAAGCCCGCGTCCACAGAAGCCTGAAACGTCACCACAGCCTTGACATTCAGCTTCCGCGTGTTCATAAGATGCAGGCTCAGATCCTCGATCTCCCATTTCAGCCGCACTTTATCTCCGCTCTGCAGCCCTTCCAGGCGCAGAATCTCATTGATCGGCAGATTTCCCTGAAGGCTATGTACGCGTCCCTCTCCTCCGTCTTCCACATACAGCAGAAAAAAAGTAAGTTTTCCCATAATCCGCGCCTGGCCCTCAGCAATCTGAACCTCCTCCACAGATACCTCGCCCTTTTTCTGTATCATCCGCCCCACGTCCGGCTTACTGTCAGGCACATTTACATCCTCATCAAACGTGATCTGGCTGACCGCATCGCTTTTTGTCTTTACCATATGCAGAATATTCTTTAAAATTTCCATATCGAACCCCTCTCCCCTGATTTACCATTACTTTTAATCTATGATATTCCGGACGCCCTTATGCCCCGTATTTCAACTGTCCTCAAAGAGCACCGGCAGTTCCTGATTCTCTGTGCGCACCACAATATACGGACACGATCCGTCTGATTTCTGTTCTTCCCTCGACTGCGGGCCCAAAAGTTTCGTGCGGAAGATCACTGTCGCCCCGGATGATGACAGGCTTTCGATCTGTATGCTGTAACCTCCGGTCTCCTGTTTTCCATATCCCCGCATCAGATACAATACCTCTCCGTCCTGATAGCAGAGCTGGTAGGGCTCCTCCCCCTGCTCCTCCATCGTCTTCATCACTTCCTCGGGGATGTCCTCCGTCTTCATCACCGTATAGGCAAGCTCTTTCTCCCCGTTCCGGTCAATGCGCTCCGCCCTGCACCCGCCCGCCAAAAGCAGCAGGCATACCAGGCACAGAGCAGCCGGAATCCGCCCTTTTTTCATCTCGGTTTCCTCCCGGGATTTCACACAGCGGAAAGGCCGCTGTATTTTCATAAATATTTTATGATACCCCTGCCCAAATATGCTTGCAAAGCCCGTATTTTTTCCGTATAATATTTTCTAAGCACATCTATATACCGAGCGGTATATAGACAGAATACATACGAAACCTGTGGAGGATTCATTGTTATGATTCGATTTCTCATCGTCTGTATTGAAGTCACTGGATTTCTGATTATCTTCATTCCCGTCATGCTTGTGGAGATGCTGATCGGAAAATTCAATCCCCGCGCCAAGGATATCAGCACGCTGCGCATTGTCCAGGGCGCGTTCCGGCTCATCCTCTGGACCACCGGCGTCCGGATCACTGAGATCGGACACGAAAATGTCCCGTCAGACCGGCCGGTGCTCTATATCGGAAATCACCGCAGCTACTTCGACATCCTGCTCACCTATACCCGCTGTGAACGCCTGACCGGCTATGTGGCAAAGAAGTCCATGGAGAAGGTTCCGCTTTTGTCCACCTGGATGAGATTCCTGCACTGTCTGTTCATGGACAGGGAGAATCTGAAGGAGGCGCTCAAGACTATCCTTGAGGGTGTGGAGCTCATCAAATCCGGCATCTCCGTCTGCATCTTTCCGGAGGGAACCCGCAGCCGCAACGACAGCGATCTCGACATGCTCCCGTTCCATGAGGGCAGCTTCAAGCTTGCCACCAAGACGGACTGCCCCATCATCCCGATCTCCATCAACAACAGCTCCGCGATCTGGGAGAAGCAGTTCCCGAAGATCCGCAGATGCCATGTAATTGTGGAATACGGAAAGCCGATCATTCCTTCCGAGCTTTCCAGGGACGATAAGAAGCATATCGGAACGTATGTCCAGAACGTGATCCTGGAGACACTGAAAAAGAATGAACAGCTGCTTTAAACTGGACTGCTTAAAAAAATAGAAATTGGCACTTTCAATCAAGACACTTTTGCGTATAATTATTTTCAGACAAGAGCAAGACATGGAGAGGAGTTCTGATGTTATGAAAAATGAGAAAACGCAAAAGCTGGTTCTGACAGGCGTATTTGCCGCACTGTCATATGTAATTTTTACTTTTCTGCAGTTTAAGATCCCGCTTCCGGGAGGGGACGCCACCTCGATTCACCTCGGCAACGCGGTCTGTGTGCTGGGCGCGCTGATTCTCGGCGGACTCTACGGCGGCATCGGAGGCGCGATCGGAATGACGATCGGCGATCTGTTCGATCCCGTCTATGTGATTTACGCGCCGAAGACCTTTGTGCTGAAGCTGTGCATCGGACTGATCACCGGACTGATCGCGCACAGATTCGGTAAAATCACCGAGTGCAGCGACCGGGCGAAAGTGTTCAAATGGGTGTCTCTGGCAGCCGCCGGCGGCCTTATCTTCAACGTGATCGCAGATCCGCTGGTCGGATATCTGTATAAGCTGGTAATCCTCGGAAAGCCTGCCGCAGAGATCACGCTCGCCTGGAACATCGCTTCTACGTCCATCAACGCAGTCATCTCAGCGGTCGTATCCGTAGTCGTGTACATGGCTCTGCGCCCTGCGCTGAAACGGGCGGGAATGTTCTACAGAATCGGATTTTCCAGAAAGTCTGTGGCGCATTGATTTTCTTAAGAGAATAAAAAATACCGTCAGCTTCGAGAGTGGCTGACGGTATTTTTTATTCTGCGTGGATTTTTCACGGTCGCGCATCTGTCAGTGCTTCCGGTTAAACCCCAAAACGGTCATAGTTCTCATAACAGTCCAGGCATACTATTTCCCCATTACATATGCGCATCATATTTTCTGAAGCAGTTTCGCCGCAGCGGCTGCATATAGCTGACCGGAATATTTTCGCCTTTTCCGGTAAGGCAATCGTTGTATCTTTTACATCAAACATTTCCTCCGGTTCCAGGCTTTGATAATATGCAAAAGATTCTGCCCTTGTCATTCCCTCCGGCCTTGGCTTTAATACTAATCGCACGGATTTTCCGTTCTTTCTGTTATAAAAAGAAAATGCCTGCTTCCCTCTCATATGAAATAAGAGATTCCCTTTTCCTACACTGCATCCGAGAATTACCTGAATCGCGTCCACACCGCAGGTATCATTTTCTGAAATACAGACAATCTCTTCATCTGATGAAATCCCCACTGTCTGGCCTTCAATTTTTTCTTCCTGCAGATCCAAAAG
>CAKNMY010000005.1 GCA_930989745.1 uncultured Lachnospiraceae bacterium
AGCGCGACCTTGCCAAGGTCGAGGCCGCGGGTTCGAGTCCCGTCTCGCGCTCTTAAAAAGTCCTGATTGTTCAGGACTTTTTGTTGTAATATGGGAAGTTTAAAAGAGACTGAAGCACTGAACTTATAAGAGTCAGTGTTTCAGTCTCTTTTTCGTAACTCGAAAAATATTTGCAAGTTATTTTCCTTCTTTCTTATCCTCAGAGTCAAGCTGTTCCAGAAAATACAGGAAATCCGTCAGTGTCTTCTGCCGTTCCGGACTGAGGCGGCGATAGCGGGAAAGGAAAAGAGTCTCCTTGTCAGACAAGTTGTCCGCATCACCGAAAAATTCGGAGAGTGTTATGCCCAGCGCGCGGCAGAGATTGGCAAGTGTATAGATTGTGGGAACTGTATTCTTTGTATTCATATTTCTGACAGTGCTCTGGGACAGATGGGCTTCCTTCGCAAGCCGGTAGAGAGAATAATTTTTCTCCTCACAGAGTTTGCGTATTCTTTCCACAACATCAAAATCGTCATTCAACCGTATCACCTCCTGTGTACCTCTCTTTAGTGTATCGTATAGGACTTAAAATAGAAATAACTACTAATAGACGTACTTGCATCTCTTTATAGACTTAAAACTATATAAAATGGTATAATACGGCTATAAACAGATGTATTGTGCAGGGGGAATGCGTATGAAAAAAAGGTGTCTATTGCAAAGATATGCGGCAGCGGCAGTCTTTATGATGAGTATCTGCCTGAGCGCCTGCGATTCGAAGGGGATGTCAGTGAGGAGCATCACGGACGGCAGCGGGCAGGAGATCTGGCTGGACGCGGGAAGCGAGGAGATGACGGAAGCGTATCACGCCGAGGAACTGGAATTTCGGTCAGCCATTGAGGAGGAGCTGGAGACGCGGGATCTGGAAATCAGTTTCTGCCATCTGGGAAATAACGCTGCCTACATGACGGGGGAATTCTGCTGGAAAGGTACTGATTACTGCGCTACCTGGAGGGACGGAGAGATTATCAGCTGGGTGGAGGCGCAGCCGCTGGAAAGCCGGCAGATCATTCAGCCTTAACTGCCCCCGGGGACATTTTTCTGGAGATCGGAACAGATCCTGCTCTTTACTATTTGCAGAAGAGCAAGTATAATAAAAATGTGTTTTCATTTTCAGTGAAATTACAGCAGAACACCAGAAAGACTATAAAAGTATGGGAGGCAGAATATGAATTACAGAAAATTTGGAAGTACCGGAGTCGAGGTATCAGCTCTGGGATTTGGATGTATGCGTTTTCCGGTCATCAAAGAGAATGATACGGAGAGAATTGACGAGGAGAAGGCGATCCGCATGATCCGCGACGCGATTGACAGCGGCGTGAATTACATAGATACCGCTTACTATTACCATAACGGTCAGAGCGAACCTCTGGTGGGAAAAGCGCTGCAGGACGGATACAGGGAGAAGACTTACCTTGCCACCAAGTGTCCGGTATGGGCGTTGAAGGAGGAGGCGGACTTTGAACGGATTCTGGATGACCAGCTTGCCAAGCTGCAGACGGATCATATTGATTTCTATCTGCTGCACGCGCTCGATAAAGCCCGTTTTGAGGACGGCGTGAAGAAGCTGCATCTGACGGAGCATCTCGAGAAGGCGAGAGCGGAGGGAAAGATTCGTTATCTGGGATTTTCATTCCACGATTCTCTTGAGGTATTTCAGGAGATTGTGGATTATTATTCGTGGGATTTCTGCCAGATTCAGTATAATTATGTGAACACTGAGTATCAGGCCGGAAGAAAAGGACTGCAGTACGCAGCATCCAAGGGCATGGGCGTTGTAATTATGGAGCCGCTTCTGGGAGGCCGTCTCGCTGATCCGGCGCCGCATCACAGAGAGGTATTTCCGGAGGAGAAGACTCCGGTGGAATGGACGCTCGATTTCCTTTGGAATCAGAAGGAAGTCAGCCTGCTGCTGAGCGGTATGAGTACGCCTGAACAGGTGAGAGATAATCTGACGTACGCGGGACGCTCATCTGTGGGAATGCTCACAGATGAGGAGAGACAGATTTTTGTAAAGGCCAAGGAGATCTTCGACAATATGGCGCTCGTGCGCTGTACGAAGTGCGCGTACTGCATGCCGTGTCCGGCGGGCATTGATATTCCCGGCACATTCGCGGTATATAACAAAGTGGCAACCGATGGAATGGACAGGGCGAAGAAGGAGTATGAAGCCCTGGAGGTCAAAGCCGACGCGTGCCTGCGCTGCAGAAAGTGTGAGAAGGTCTGTCCGCAGCATATCGGAATCAGCAGTATGATGACAGAGATTCAGGAAAAATTCGAATAGGGAATAATGTATGCAGCGAGGCATTTTGAAGTGTCTTGCTGCATTTCTTTTGTGAATGGCAAAGAGGGAATATCGCATTTTTAGTAATGCGGAGAATAAAAAATTGACAAAGGACAGCATGGGTGATAGGATTGAAAACGACAGTAAGATATGGTGTTTTCCGGAAAAATATCCACAAAAGTGGAATACGGAGAATATAGAAAAAACAAAATTTTGCAGGAGGAGTGATGGGGAGGAGATTGTTCAGGATGAAGATGAGGAGAGAGAAAAGCAAACTATCGCAGAGGAAAGGAAAAGGTTCAAAAGTATGAAGTTAGAGGTTAAGAATCTCAAAAAGACTTTCGGGGAAAAGGAAGTGCTTCATGGCATCTCATTTTCCATCGAGAGCGGAAAGGCGCTGGGGCTTCTGGGAAGGAACGGAGCGGGCAAGACGACGACGATCCGTATTCTCATGGATGTGTTCCGCGCCAACAGCGGAGAAATTCTGCTGGACGGCAAAGCGTTCGTTCCGTCGCACCATCAGATCGGTTATCTTCCGGAGGAACGCGGCCTGTATCCGAAGAAGACGGTGGGAGAACAGATTGTGTATCTGGGAATGCTGCGCGGCCTTTCGCAGAAGACGGCCAGGGAGAATATGAAGAAATGGCTGGAACGCCTGGGCGTCGCGGAGTATGAAAACCGAAAGCTGGAGACGCTCTCCAAGGGAAATCAGCAGAAGGTGCAGCTGGCGCAGACCCTGGTGTGTGATCCGGAGATCGTAATTCTCGACGAGCCGTTTTCCGGTCTGGATCCGGTCAATTCTCAGATCTTAAAGGACGTGGTGAGTGAGCAGATCGCTGACGGGAAGCTTGTGATCTTTTCCAGCCATCAGATGAGCTATGTGGAGGAATTCTGTGAGGATGTGGTTATTATCAACCATGGGGAGATTGTGCTGGACGGAGAACTCAGAGAGATCAAGCGCGCTTACGGCAAAGACCGCCTCGTGCTTGGCGTCATTGGAAAGACTGCCGAAGAACTGCGGGAAATGATTGCCCGGGAGTGGAGCGGCACGGTGCGCGCGGCAGGCGTGCGCAGCCTCCAGAATCAGGTGATTCTTGAACTGCTGCCCGGCCATACGGCGCAGGAGGTTCTGCGCAGGATTGCGGAGCAGGAGCTGGATGTCGAGATATTCGGAAAGTATGAACCGTCTCTGACAGAGATTTTTGTGCACTGCGCGGGAGATGAGGCAGAGGAAAACGAAGAGGGCAAGAAGGCGTAAGGGCGTCTCGGAGGGAAATTATGAGGCAATTTATTAACGTATTGAAGTTTGAGCTGGGCAACTATTTTAAAAATAAAAGTTTTGTGGTCGTAACGATCCTGCTGATGGCAGCGGCATTTGCGGGCGTGGCGATTCCGGCGGCGCTGGCCGGAAACGACAAGAGCGAGGAGGCGCAGGAAGAGACCGTTCCGGAGGATATGACGGCTATGGCGCTGCTTGACGAGGAGGGCGTCTTCTCCGAAGGAGCGTCGATCTCAGAGATGCTTCCGATGTACGACTGGACTTTGTGCGGGTCGGAGGATGAGCTGAGAGATATGGTGCGTGAGGAATCCGTGGAGGCTGGTATCGTAGTCACGGGGCCGACATCCTACCAATATATTGTGGAGAATAACGATATGTTCGGAAACGCGCAGAGCGTGTTCGAGGAGGCTCTGGCGGCAAAGTACAGAGAGACGGCGCTTGAGGAACAGGGGATTGACGCAGCGGCAGTTGAGGCGATTTACAGTACGCCGATGCAGTCTGAGCTGATCATTCAGGGCAAGGACAGCCAGAGCAATTACTGGTACACGTATGTGCTCACCTTTGCGCTGTATATGCTGATTCTCTTCTACGGCCAGATGATTGCGGTGTCTGTGACGACGGAGAAGAGCAACCGCGCGATTGAGATTCTTGTCACGAGTGTGAACAGCAACAGCCTGATTTTTGGAAAGGTGCTTGCAGGTGCGCTTGCAGGTGTGATCCAGGTGGCGCTGATCCTGGGAAGCGCGTTTGCGGCGTACGAGGCGTTTAAGAGCAGGATCGGGGAGATGCTTTCCTTCCTGTTTGACGTACCGGTGCTTGTCTGGGTCGTATTTGCGGTCTTCGGTATTTTTGGATACCTGCTGTATGCGTTCTCCTTTGGAATGCTCGGCGCGCTCGTCTCCAAGACCGAGGATATCAGCAAGAGCGCTACTCCGGTAACGCTCGTGTGCGTGATCTCCCTTCTGGTCGCGGTGTACGGCATGTATTCCAGTGACAGCGTTATCATGAAGGTTCTGTCCTTTGTGCCGTTCACATCCACGAACGCGATGCTGGTGCGCGCGGCCATGGGAACCGTGGAGATCTGGGAGATCGTGGTCTCCGGCGTGATATTGGTTGCGGCATGTGTCGGCGCGGGAGTACTCGCGGCAAAGATTTTCCGCATGGGAACGCTGATGTACGGCAATCCTATCAAATTTAAGAATGCGCTCAAGATGCTCAGAACACAGCGGTAAAAAAAGACGTCCCCGGGAACCGAAAGGTTCCGGGGGCGTCTTCGCATATATGCTGAATGATAATAAACTGGCGGATCATTATTCCAGGATATAGATCCGGGAGTCAAAATCACCGGCGGACTTCCGGCTGTCCGGAACATCCCGCAGGCTTTCGTCACTTGTGATCAGGCCGGTGTACATCAGTTCATCTCCGTAGAATTCTCCGAGACAATAGTCTCCCTCACGAACTTTGTACAGACGGTTCGGATCAAGACCCTGCAGCCTCAGACGGGTATAGGGAGCGTTTGCCGTGTTCAGAGCGCGGTACCAGCCCACCACAGCCCTGTCTCTGCTGTCGCTGACGGTCATCCACGCGGTAATATTTCCGTCAAAAGGACTCTCCAGGCGGTAGAAGGTGCCGAACTGCAGCAGTTCGCGGTATTTCTTCATAAATTCGACCTGATCTCTGACCTGTGCAAGCTCCTCAGCGGACAGAAGATTTAAGTCGAGCTCATAGCCAAAGGTTCCGAAATATGCCACATTTGCCCTGGTGTGCAGCGGAGTGGAACGGCCAACCTGATGGTTCGGCGTTACGGACACATGAGAGCCCATGCTGCTGATGGGATAGCAGTAGGAGGTTCCGTACTGGATCTTCAGTCTCTCGATCGCGTCCGTGTCGTCGCTTGTCCAGCCCTGCGGCGCATAATAGAGCAGTCCCGGATCAAAACGGCCGCCGCCTCCCGCGCAGGACTCGAAGAGTATCTCGGGGAAGGCTGTGGTAAGCCTCTCGTACAGATCATATACACCCAGAATATAGCGGTGGAATACCTCGCCCTGGCGGTCAGCTGCAAGGGCGGAGGACCAGCATTCTGTGATACTGCGGTTCATATCCCATTTTACATAGGAAATCTTCGCGTTGGAGAGAATATCCGTCATCATGGAGCAGATGTAATCCACGACTTCCTTTCGGGAGAAATCGAGCACATGCTGGTGTCTTCCGGGAGACTGTCTTCTTTCCGGAACGGCAAGAATCCAGTCAGGGTGTGTCCGGTACAGATCAGAATCCTTGTTTACCATCTCAGGCTCGAACCAGAGACCGAACTTCATGCCCATGGCCTCAATTTTTTCGGCAATTCCGGTGATGCCGCCCGGAAGCCGGTCTGTATTTGCCATCCAGTCACCCAGGCCGGCGTGGTCACTGCAGCGCTGTCCGAACCAGCCGTCGTCGAGGACAAACAGTTCGACGCCGCACTCCTTTGCGGTTCTGGCTATGGTGAGAAGCTTTTCCTCTGTGAAATCAAAATACGTTGCCTCCCAGTTGTTGATCAAGATCGGACGGGGACGGTCTCTCCAGTAGCCGCGCGCCAGACGTCTGCGGTAGAGATTGTGGAAAGTCTGGCTCATATCGTTCAGGCCGCGGTCCGTATATACGATCACCGCCTCCGGCGTCTGGAACGTATCGCCAGGCTCCAGCTTCCAGTCAAACCATTCCGGATGAATACCCATGAGGACACGGGTAGTATTGTGGGTGTCCACTTCTGCCTGAGCCAGGAAGTTGCCGCTGTAGATCAGGCTGAATCCCATGACTTCTCCCTGGAATTCATCTGCCGCAGGACGCTTCAGAACGATAAACGGGTTGTGCTCGTGAGAGGAATGGCCCCGCATGCTGCCCACGGACTGAATACCGCTCTCAAGACGGCGTACTTTTGGGAAGCGCTCTCTGGCCCATGAGCCGGAAAGCTGGATCCAGTCATAATTGCAGTCCGGAAGATCCAGGCAGAGACTCATTGCCTTCTGCAGATGTACCGTCTGACCGCCCACATTGGAAAATCTTGCGCTGCGGGCCAGAATTCCCCCGTTTGCGAAGAGAGTATATAAAAGTTCAAGCTGTACTCCGGCAACGCGGTCTGTCAGCACCAGGGTGAGTGTTTCCGCCTCGCTGTCATCTTCCGTGTAGGTTGCGGGAAGTCCGGCAAGCTTCGGCTTTCCCGGAGTTATCGTGTGGGAGGTATAGCAGAAGTCGGAAATTCTGCTGCCATTTTCCTGAAGAAGCTCGACAGCCGGAAAGCGGTAGTCAGATGCGCCGTATGAACCGTATTCGCACCTGACATGCTCCATGGACAGGGGTGAGTCTTCAAAGACGCAGGAAGACATGGAGCGGGGAGAGATCTCAAGAAGATGCGAGTAATCCTCCCGCGGACGGATACGTTTCCCGAAATAGAGCTGTCCCATATGGCCGTTTGGAAGAACGGTCATAATATAGCTGATGCTGTCGTTAAACAGATGAAAGGTTTGATTCTTTTCATTATATATGATACTCATTGCGGATTCTCCTTTCGTAAGCACACGCTTAAATTCTGAGTTCTATTATAGTCGGACGCGTCGGAAAAAACAGAACGAGATGTTAAAGATAACAGTCGAAATGTTAACGGTTTGGCTGCGGGGCATGTTCCCGGAGCTTCTCCTTACGATACTGTGAGGGGGAGGCGCCGTACTTGGCCTTAAACGCTTTGGAAAATACGAGCGCGTTGCCGTAGCCGCAGGAAAATGCCACGCTTTCCACAGAAAAGTCTGTGAGGACAAGAAGTTCAGTCGCATGAGTCAGGCGGCAGTTGGCGAGATATTCCTGGGGAGATACGCCGAGCTCTCTGCGGAACAGCGTGTACAGATAGCTCCGGTTAATGCACACATAATCCGCCGCGTCGGAGACGCGGATGGGATAGCAATAATTGTTCTGGATGAATTCCACGGCTTTGCGGACATACAGGCTGCCGTCCTGGCCGCGGGGCGGAGATATCACGTCGAGGTCTTCGGAGAGAATGCTGAAAAAAGAATACAGCAGGCTCTGCCGCATAAACTGGTGGACCGTCGTATACGTATTCTGGGCGAGCATTGCCTCCACAGTCTCCAGAATCCGTCCGCCCTGGCTGCTGCGGTAGGTCAGCCGGCTGCCTCCGAGCCCGAGGGCAGCCAGGTACTCCGCGGGGCGCGCGCCGTCAAAGCCGATCCATACGTACGACCATGGTTCCGACGCGTCTGCCTGATAGAAGGTCTGCACTCCGGGCTCGATCAGAAATCCCTGTCCGGCTGTGAGCTCATAGACAACGCCTCCGGCGCGGAAAGTACCCTTTCCTTTCAGAATATAATGAAGGATATAATTGGGACGGACCGCGGGGCCGAAGCTGTGCAGGGGCTGGCAGTCCTCGTAGCCGCAGAAGCACAGATACATATCCGGGAACGGGTGGTTTTTTAACTGTAAGACGTAGGAAGACTCCATCAGCCGATTCCTCCTTTCTGTCAGGCGGAAAACTGTGAATATTTTTTCGGTGAGACCCCGGTTGCTTTCTTGAAGGATTTTAAGAAGTTGCTGTAGTCATTAAAGCCGCAGCGCTCGCACGCCTCCGTAACCGAGCAGCCCTCCGTCAGAAGAGACTTGGCGAGCGTGATGCGCTTTGCTACGATATATTTGTTGATCGTGGTTCCGGTCGCGGACTTGAAGATCCGGCACAGATAGGACGAACTCAGATAGAAGTGCGCGGACAGATCTTCCAGACCGAAAGATTCGGAAATATTGCGGTCAATGTAGGAGAGGATCTCATCCACCTGCTGCCTGTGGCGGGAAGGCGTCTGCACTGCGAGATTTCCGGAACCGCGCAGGAAGCAGCTGTTCAGAAAAGTCATAAATTCCATAAATGCCGCCTGTTCCAGAATATCCGCGCCGTAGCCGCTGATATCGGAAATCTTATGAACATAGTAATGAAACCGCTTCTGTTCCTCCTCAGTCAGAGAGATTCTGTGGCAGTATCCGTCCTCGCGCTTGGAAAAGCACAGATCCAGGTCTGTCTCAGGCGTGGACAGCGACTTGAGGTAATCCGGGTAGATGGACAGCACGATGCGCTCGTGCACCTGGGTGTCAATCTGGTCGAGATGATGGCTCTCATACTGATTGATAAAGAACACATCCCCGGGCTGAATATCGTAAAAACGGTTGTCGATCAGAAACTGCTTTCCTCCCGAGATGGAGTAGTAAATCTCATAACTGTCGTGGATATGCATGGCCATAGGCTTTTCGTCACTGTACAGGTGGGCTATGGCAAAATACTGCTGAGCGATACAGTTGTCAATCGCCTGATGACAGGAATTTAAAATTTTCATAGGATTCTCCTTCTTATGCCTTGGTGTAAATGCAAAATCAGATAGTATCTATCTATCAGTATAACAGGTGCTTCAAAATTTGCAACATTTTGAATAAAAAACCACAGGAAAAAGAAATAATTTAATGATAGAATAGTACACAGATAAGAAAAGCGAAATAAAAAGAAAAGGAGAGATCACTATGGAACTTCGCACAGCGGTATCGCCGAGAGACGTGAAACACTACACCACAGACCGTCTGAGAGAAGAGTTTTTAATTCAGAATCTCTTTACTCCGGACGAGATCAAACTGGTGTATAGCCACATCGACCGTATCATCACCGGCGCTGCTACTCCGGTGGAGAAATCCCTGGTACTGACAGCAGGTGAAGAGCTCAGAGCAGAGTACTTCTTACAGAGAAGAGAGATGGGCGTCATCAACATCGGCGGAAATGGAACGATTACCATTGACGGAAAGGTTTACAACGTGGCGCATAAAGAGGGGATGTACATCGGAATGGGGGCAAAAGATATCAGCTTTGCCAGCGATGACGCGCAGAACCCCGCGAAATTCTACCTGAACAGCGCTCCGGCGCATCACGCGTATCCGACCGTCCTGATTAAGCCGGAAGGAACTCCGGAAGAGGGCGTTGTAATTGTTAAGGATGAGAACAAAGTAGAATTGGGCGCTCTGGAGTCTTCCAACCACAGAACAATCTGCAAGTACATTCTTCCGGGCCAGGTGGAGAGTTGCCAGCTTGAAATGGGAATGACAAAGCTGGAGCCGGGCAGCGTATGGAATACCATGCCGTGCCACACACATGACAGAAGAATGGAAGTATATCTGTACTTTGATATTCCGGAGGACGCGTTCGTGATGCATTTCATGGGCGAGCCGACCGAGACACGCCATATTGTTATGAGAAATGAGGAGGCCGTTATCTCCCCGAGCTGGTCCATTCACTCAGGCTGCGGCTCACAGGCTTACACCTTTATCTGGGGCATGGTAGGCGAGAATCAGGATTTCGACGACATGGACGGCGTGGACAACAAAGATCTGAAGTAAGCAAACAATATATCGCCAGATATATAAAATAAGAAAAAGCAAGGAGGAAACACAAATGGATTTCATGAAAAACTTCTCATTAGAGGGTAAAGTTGCTCTGGTAACAGGAGCTTCCTACGGTATCGGATTCGCGATTGCAAGCGCATATGCAGAAGCAGGTGCAACAATCGTATTCAACGATATCAAGCAGGAGCTGGTAGACAAGGGTATGGCTGCATATGCTGAGAAAGGTATCAAAGCTCACGGATATGTATGCGACGTAACAGATGAGGAAGCTGTAAACGCATTTATCGCAAAAGTTGAGGAAGAAGTAGGCGTAATCGACATTCTTGTAAACAACGCCGGAATCATCAAGAGAATCCCGATGTGCGAGATGACAGCAGCAGAGTTCCGTCAGGTAATCGATATCGACTTAAACGGACCGTTCATCGTATCTAAAGCTGTTATTCCGAGCATGATCAAAAAAGGTCACGGAAAGATCATTAACATCTGCTCCATGATGAGCGAGCTGGGCCGTGAAACCGTATCCGCTTATGCGGCAGCTAAGGGCGGCTTAAAGATGCTGACCAAGAACATTGCTTCCGAGTACGGTGAGTACAACATCCAGTGCAACGGTATCGGACCGGGTTATATCGCAACACCGCAGACCGCACCGCTGCGCGAGATCCAGCCGGACGGCTCCAGACATCCGTTCGATCAGTTCATCATTGCAAAGACTCCGGCAGCACGCTGGGGTAACGCAGAGGATTTACAGGGACCGGCAGTATTCCTGGCATCCGACGCTTCCAACTTCGTAAACGGACACGTTCTGTACGTAGACGGCGGAATCCTCGCATACATCGGCAAACAGCCGCAGTAAAGCAAAATCCCGAAGGGATTTTGCGATACTGCTTGACTTGGTCAAGCAGGTTCCATAAGCATCCCCGAAGGGATTTTGCGATAAAGGATAAAATAGGAAAAGCAGGACATTACAGCCCTGCTTTTCCGGCTATATATAAAAACAGAAAGAGAGATTAAAGACATGAAAATCGCATTAATCAATGAGAACAGCCAGGGCGCGAAAAACGCCATGATCTGTAATTCCCTGAAGAAAGTAGTAGAGCCCATGGGATTTGAGGTATTCAACTACGGCATGTACACAGCGGACGATGAAGCGCAGCTCACCTACGTTCAGGTGGGTATTCTCGCAGCAGTTCTGCTGAATTCCGGCGCAGCCGACTATGTGATTACCGGATGCGGTACCGGTGAGGGCGCAATGCTTGCGTGCAATTCCTTCCCGGGCGTTATCTGCGGACATGTGGAAGATCCGCTGGATGCGTATACCTTTGCGCAGATCAACGACGGAAACGCAATTGCAATTCCGTTTGCAAAGGGCTTCGGATGGGGCGGAGACCTGAATCTGGAGTATATTTTTGAGAAGCTGTTCTGCGAGGAGAGCGGACAGGGATATCCGAGAGAGCGTGCCGTTCCGGAGCAGCGCAATAAGAAGATCCTGGATCAGGTAAAGACCGTTACCTACCGCGATCTGTGCGATATCTTAAGAGAGCTTGACCGTGATCTGGTTAAGGGCGCTCTGGCAGGAGAGAAGTTCCAGGAGTACTTCTTCGCGAACTGCAAGTGCGATAAAATTGCTGCCTGTGTGAAAGAGATTCTTGGATGCTGAGGAGAATCAAGTATGTTATGTCTGAAGGCTTACGATAAAGAGAATAAGATCATCGCCGTTGCGCGCGGGGAGGAAGAGGTCAGTCTCGTGATCTCCCGCGAGTATCAGGAGGGCGACCGCCTTTCTCTGGAAAGCTCCGGAAATGGAAATTATATCTGGCTGCAGCTCGACGATGCGCTGGGTAAATCTCTGTGCTACGTCACAGGAGTGATCGACTATAAGATTCCGTTCGGCGAGAAGCGCATCAGCGTGGCGCCGAAGGCATTTTCCGGAAACAAGCATTTGCTGTACGCAAGGCTTGCGAAAGATTACGAAATTAAATCCTACAGAAATCTGGCGCTGAACGTCAATGATCAGCACGGGGATGTGAACTGCTACCCGCATGCGTCCGCGAATGTGGAGACCAGAGGCGAGGCAGTATTCGCAGCCAAGAATGCCATTGACGGAGTCGTGGTGAACAGCGGACACGGCGAGTGGCCCTATCAGTCCTGGGGCATCAACCGCAACCCGGACGCGGCCATGAAGCTGGATTTTGGAAGAAAGGTGAAAATCGACCGCGTGGTACTCTATACGCGCGCCGATTTCCCGCACGACAGCTGGTGGACGAACGCCACCCTGACGTTCTCCGACGGAAGCACGATGGAGCTGCCGATGGAAAAGAGCGCACTCCCGCATGAATTCGAATTCGAACCCAGGGAAGTGGAGTGGCTGGAGCTGTCCAAACTTATTAAATCAGATGATCCTTCCCCGTTCCCGGCGCTGAGCCAGATCGAGGTGTACGGTACGGATCTGTAAAAAATGAGCCCTGGCGCTGTGTGAAAGCGCCAGGGCTTTTTCATACCATTATCGCTTCTCTTTGATAATGTAAACCGGTCTTCCCTTACTCTCCATATAATTTTTCGACACATATTCCCCCAGAATCGAGAGAAACAGCAGCTGTATCCCATTGAGAAAGAGAGTCAGGCAGATGACAGCAGTCCAGCCGCTGACATCGCGGCCGAAGAACAGGGAGCTGACGGCTGTTCCAAGCCCCAGGAGCAGGGAGATGAGAAAAAGAAGTACGCCTGCTGCCCCGGAGAGCGTGACCGGAGCGGTGGAGAAGGAAAATATGCCGTCTATGGCGTAGCGGAAGAGACTTTTCAGATTCCACTTGGTGCTGCCTGCGGCGCGGGCGGTATTCTCAAAAGGAATCCATTTGGTTTCAAATCCCACAAAGGAAAAGATTCCTTTCATATAGCGGTTATATTCCCGGCAGGAGAGGATGGAATCCACCATCCGGCGGGACATCATCCGGAAATCTCCGGCTCCGTCTTCCATGTTCATGCGGCTCAGCCTTCGGATCACACGGTAAAAACAGCGGGAGAGAAAATTGCGCAGAACACCCTCGCCGTCGCGGGTGACGCGCTTGCCCGCGCAGCAGTCAAACCCCTCGTCCTTCAGGGCCGAATACATCTGCGGGAGGAGCGTCGGCGGATGCTGAAGGTCGGCGTCCATGAATACGCAGTAATCCCCGTCTGCAGCCTGAAGCCCCGCATACATCGCCGCCTCCTTTCCGAAGTTGCGGGAAAAGGTGATATAGTGACAGAAGGGGTCGCAGGCAGCGAGAGATTTCAGAATCTGCAGCGTGCGGTCGCGGCTTCCGTCGTCCACAAACAGAAATTCTGTCTCCGCGTCCGGCAGCCCGGCAACGGCCTTCTTAGTCTCCCGATAGAACAGAGGGAGCGCTTCCTCCTCATTGTAGCATGGAACGATAATTGTAAGCTTAGTCATAAGTTATGTACTCCTTTCGCAAAAATTTTCTTCCGGCAGATAACGTAATTTAACACAACGGTCGCGGCGCTCACTCCGAGCTTGGAAATTCCGGGCGGCAGCAGGAGGACGGCGACCGCTGAAAACAGCAGGATATTTTCTCCGAGCAGGGTAAAAAACCGCATGGAACAGAATGGCAGAAGTTCCGTCAGCCATTCACTCTTTGAGTGAAAGACGAATCGCCGGTTCACCCAGTAGGAGAACAGGACCGCTGCGGCCCACGCCGCGGTATTGGCGGCGAGATAGTTCAGAGAAGCGGCGCTAAGCGAGAAGTAAAAAAGATAGTTGACTGCGGTGGTGAGGACACCGCCTAAGGTATAAGCGATAAGATGTTTCATGGCCTGTCACCATTCCTTTCGTGTTTTTGTAAATTCCGGCGGCATCTCCCCAATGCCGCAAGGAAGAGAAAGAGCGCCGTTCCTGCCGCGGAGCAGAGAATTCCCGCGCCCTGCAGGGGCGGTTGAAAGACAATGCGCACAGTATGAGATCCGGCGGAGAGGGGAATTCCCACAAATGCTTTATTTACGGTATGTACACCGCAGGGTTTTCCGTCCACCCAGGCGAGGAATCCCGGTTCCATCGGAATGGAGGTGATCAGCCACCCGTCGTCCGGAAGGCTGAGCGTTCCGTTTACGACCTCATTTCCGGAAAGACCGCGAGATTCCAGGGGATGGACAGCGTCTGTGCTCATGCCGAAATGTTCCGTGTCCAGCGCGTACAGATGCAGATTTGAGATGGAAAAATCCCCTGATGCGGACACATGAAAACGATCCATCTCATACGGAGAGGAGAGCACAAAGGTAAACGTTGTATTGCGGTTC
This sequence comes from uncultured Lachnospiraceae bacterium, assembly GCA_930989745.1. GTDB lineage: Bacteria > Bacillota > Clostridia > Lachnospirales > Lachnospiraceae > Egerieimonas_A > Egerieimonas_A faecigallinarum. The sequence continues at coordinate 14,307 of CAKNMY010000005.1, forward strand.
GGATACGGAGCCCCTGAGCCGGAGAGCTTGTTGCGGATTCCGTTAATCGTCACAACAGCGGCGTCCGCGGACAGGCGTTTGACATCAAAGGTAAGTACGAGAATCTGATCCTTTACCGCAGCGGCGGGAATGATGTCAAAAGATGCGTCTGTCAGCCGCTCTATGGTATAATCTGTTCCTTCCTTCCAGAACAGTTCCCGGAAATGAGAGGGGAAGGATTCTGAGGATGCGCCGCTGTCCACAATGCTGCGCGCGGTGATCGCTTCGAGCGATTCGGGAAAGGAAAGCTGGTCAAACGCATCTTCCGCCATCACAGAGGTACTTCCGTAGCACAGGGGGAGGACGGCAGGATTTTCCGCAAGCACGGAAGTATCCTGCTTTGCGTATATTTTATAACCGTAAGGAAGCTCCTCAGGAGAACATTCGAGATACCGCACGCCCATGAGATACTGGAAGAACGGATTTGCCTGACTCAGCAGCGCCACGCGGTTGTTGATGCGGATCGGATTGCGCATGATGTCAAAGAAGAAACTGCTGTACAGCGGATTTGGCGTCGAGGTATACGCCGACGTTCTTCCGGCTCCCGCAAGGACAAGCTGATTCACGCTCTGATAGGGCTCCTGAAAGGAATCGAAGCGGTATGTGCGGTCACTGTAAAACTGCGTCCTCGTCTCTTCCGGGAAGTCTGAAACCTGCGTGTGCTCCGGGGAGAGATATTCGTCGCTTCGGTGAAGGGAGAACGAAACGCACACAGAGAGCAGCGCGGCCGCGGGGAGAATCAGAGAGAGCGGACGCCGCAGGCTCTCTTTTTCTCCTGAACTTCGTATCCTGGCAAACCGCCGCGCCGAGAGAAAGGCAAATGCTGCCGCGGCGATGGAGAAATCTGCCCAGATCCAGAGGTTCTGGCTGCTGCGGTACTGCAGATATCCCGCATATCCGCAAAGCGCGAGCGCAGCGGCAGAGGGGCGGCTTGCGGTACGCAGCAGTTTGCGAAATACCGTGATTCCGGAGAGGACTGCCAGAGGAAGAAAGGGGATCAGCACCTTACTTCTGGAGTACAGAAAGCCGTTCAGCACATAGGGAAGAAGGCCGCTGATCACACCGGACAGCAGAAAGATGCAAAGCAGCCGCAGCCGGAGAGCAGTTCTGCAGAAGACCCCGCAGAGGAGCAGAAACAGCAGAGTCAGCGTCAGGCCATACCCGTAAGCGCTGTAGAGAAATCCGGAAAAGTCCGGCCGCAGAGCCAGCGGATTTCCGGCAGCGGCCGCGCCGCCGTCCTTGGAGGAGGCGCAGTTCAGAATACTGGCTGCCGACGGCAGCAGCAGAACGCCCGACAGGAGCACCGCGCAGAAAACACAGACCGCATAATTGCAGGAAATGCTGAACCAGGAGCGCGGCGTCCGGACCGCATCCGCCTGCTTCCAGAGCAGAAAGGCGTAGACGGACAGGATGCAGGGAACCGCAAAATAGTAGCTGTGAAAAATGATCAGCGTCAGCATCAGAATCAGTGTGCCGCGCCGTTCGATTCTGACAGCCGGGCGCCCGCAGACCGCCAGCATTGCTCCGAGAAGGAACGGCATATAGTTTATAAATACGATCTGGCGGTGAACCTGAAAGAAGCAGCCTGCGCTGAGAAAAAGCACCGCGCCCCAGAATCGCGCGGAGTTTTCGATTCCGCATTTTCCCAGCAGCCGGTAAAACAGCAGCGCGGAGGCTGTATAGCCCGCTGTACAGTATGCGGTGATCACAGTTGTCATGGAAACCGCGGGCAGCGCGCATCCGATCAGCACGTCAGGGCGAAGGTAGCCGTAATAGGAGAAATCATAAATATTTGCCCCGCCGCCCAGGGGAAGCCTTCCGGGAAACAGAGTTCCCGTCTCGTAAAATGTCCGGCGCATGGTCTCGGCGATGCTCACATACTGAGAATACCAGTCGCATGAGGAACCGGGCAGGCAGTCCGGTGTGCGGGAAAGCGCGAGCATGCCAAGCGAAATCAGAGCAAGAGCCGCATAGGGCAGGAGTTTTCGTTTTTTATCTGTCCACATCGTTTGTATCCTCCTTTTTGTCGTATATCGTACACCGCTGTGCTGAAGAATCCCCCCAAGTAAATCTAAAGAATTCTTAAGATATCGCCGGCGTTTTCTTTTTTCTGCTATAATTAGGGCTGACAGAAAAAGACAGCGGCAGCTTTTGAAGCATGGCTGCGCCTCGCGGGGCGCGGACAGGATGCCGCGTGAGGGAGAGATGAGAAATTATGGAACAGTCAGGAATTTTAATCGTGGATGATAACCCGGAGATCCGGGAAGTGCTGCATATCCTGCTTTCCGGGGAGGGGTACCGCACCGGAGAGGCAAAAGACGGGCATGAGGCGCTCGGAAAGCTGCAGGAAGCGGAGTATGACCTTATTATTCTGGACGTGATGATGCCGGATATGAACGGATATCAGACCTGTATGGAAATCCGCAGGCGCACGAACGCCCCGATCCTCTTTCTGAGCGCCAGGACGCAGGACGGAGATAAAACTCTGGGATTCGCGAGCGGAGGAGACGACTATCTGGCAAAACCGTTTTCCTACAGCGAGCTGCTCGGGAGAGTGAAGGCGCTGCTGCGCCGCTATCAGGTATACCGCGGGAAGAAGGTGCAGGAAAAGAGCACGGTGTACCGCAGATACAACATTGAAATCCGCGAGGACGACAATGAAGTTTATGTGGACGGGGAACCGGTGGAGCTGACAGATACGGACTATGGAATGCTGGTTCTGATGATGAAGAACGAAAAACAGATTTTCTCGGCGCAGCATCTCTATGAGGCGGTCTGGAAGGAGCCGTATTATTACGGCGCAAACAACACGGTTATGGTGCATATCCGGAATCTGCGCAAGAAGATCGAGGAGGATCCTCAGAATCCGAAACGCATCCGGACGATATGGGGAAAGGGGTATCGCTTTGATTAGAGAAAAAGAGAGTATGTCCATGACTGCCAGATTTTTTCTGGTGTTTCTGCTGTCCGCCGCGCTTGGCATCGGCGCTTTTATGCTGCTGTGGGGATTTCGCGTCAGTGTGTACAATCTGCTGTATGACTGGGGATATTATGACGCGGTGAGAGAAGACCAGGTTCAGAAGATCGAGGAGGGAGCGGCGAATATCAGTCTGGAGCCCTCCGGCTGGGAGGAAGAGAACGCCGGGGAGTTTGAAAAGCTTCAGGAGCTGCTGGATCTGCGCAACGATTACACCACGATAGTAATTTACGAACTGGATGAGAATGGAAATCCCGGGACGTATATCACAGGAGCGTTCGCAGAGATGAGCGAGAGTATCTGGGCGTATGATTTTATCCCTGTGAACTGGGGCGTACATGCGGATATGGAGCGGGGGATTGAAAAAATCATCCAGTTTAAGGACCAGAAGGCGTGGGTGGGCTTTTACTCCTATGATCTGTACCGGATGCTGCCCGCATATCTTATAATCAGCATTGCAGCGGGAATTCTCGTATTTATCATCCCGCAGTTTCTCTATCTGCGCCGCAAGATGCGGGAGCTTCTCCGCCTGAAAGATGAAGTGCTCTATATGGCGCAGGGCGACCTGGAGCGGGAGATCAACGCAAAGGGCGGCGATGAGATCGGTATTCTGGCGCGTCAGATGAACCATCTGCGGATGACGTTGGAGGAGAACAACAGAAAGGAACAGGAGAGCCGCAATGCCAACCGCGATCTCATCAGCGCTCTGTCGCATGACCTGCGTACGCCGCTGACCGTACTTTCCGGGTATCTGGAGGTGCTGCGCCTCGGCAGGGGAGAACCGGAAAGCCGCAGCAGGTATCTGGAAAACTGTATCCATAAGGTCGAAGAGATCAGGGAGCTGTCTGACAAGATGTTTGAATATGCGCTGGTTTTTGAGCAGGATGAAGAGTTTGTCCTCGAGAGTGTCCCTGTGGAGAGTTTCCAGAATCAGCTTCGGGAGAATATTAATTTCCTGAGACTTGTGGGATTTTGCGTCCGCTCCGAGATCAGAGAGAGCGCCGCGTCCTTTCAGGGAAATGAGAGCGCCTTAAAGCGCGTGCAGAACAACCTCTTTTCCAATATCCTGAAATACGGCGACAAGCGTCAGGAAGTGTGCGTGGAGTGCGCCATGGAAGACGGACGGCTGCGGCTTGCGCTCAGGAATCATATCAGCCTGGAGCGGACGCAGGCGGAGAGCAGCGGGATCGGACTAAAGAGCGCGGAGCGGATTGTAAAGCTGCACGGAGGGGAAATTCACTGCGAGCAGGGGGAGGGAATCTTTGCGGTGGAACTCGTATTGTAACGGGAGTATTGTTTTTGTAAAAACCTTCTGTTATAATGGAAAAAAGCAGTAAAGTGTAAATAATTAAGTGAGGAAAAAATCCCTATGAGAGAAAAATATGAATCTTTACCGGTCAGCCAATTAAAAGCGCTGGCAAAAGCAAGAGGGCTGAGAGGAATTTCCCAGATGAAGAAGAGCGATCTGATAGAACTGATGCTGCAGGAGGATGAGAAAGAGAAACGGGAAAAGCAGACGGAGAGCACGCCGCAGGCCTTTTCCGAGGATACGTCTCACAATAGCGCACAGGGGAGCGATTCACCCCACGAGCGGCCGCAGAGTCCGGATAACGGACGCGAGAGACGCCGCGAGAACAGCAGGTATCAGAGAGAGGAAAGAGAGACGGCTGAAAAGCCGCGCACCGATTACGCGCAGCTGGACAGCGGACAGGCAGTAACAGGAGTCCTGGAAGTGCTCTCTGACGGCTATGGTTTTCTGAGAAGCGGAAACCTGATGCCAGGTGATAATGATGTCTATGTATCCCCCTCGCAAATCCGCCGGTTTAATCTGAAGACCGGGGATGTCGTAACCGGAAACACCCGGATTAAAACCCAGAATGAGAAGTTCAGTGCATTATTATATGTGACATTAATCAATGGAATGAGACCGGACGTCGCCATGCGCCGCAAGAATTTTGAGGACATGACGCCGATTTTCCCGAATGAGCGGCTGCGCCTGGAGCGCCCGGGCGGAAGTGTTGCGATGAGGATTGTGGATCTGTTCAGCCCGATCGGAAAGGGGCAGAGAGGCATGATCGTATCTCCGCCGAAGGCAGGAAAGACGACGCTGCTTAAGGATGTGGCGCAGTCTGTGATGCGCAACAACCCGGAGATGTATCTGATCATTCTGCTGATCGACGAGCGCCCCGAGGAGGTAACGGACATTCAGGAGGCAATCTGCGGAAAGAACGTGGAAGTAGTCGCGTCCACCTTTGATGAACTTCCGGAACATCATAAGCGGGTGTCGGAGATGGTGATCGAGCGCGCGAAACGCCTCGTAGAGCAGAAGAAGGATGTAATGATCTTTATCGACAGTATCACAAGACTTGCGCGCGCGTACAACCTGACGGTTCCGCCCAGCGGAAGGACACTCTCCGGCGGCCTGGACCCGACGGCGCTGCACATGCCGAAGCGTTTCTTCGGAGCGGCGAGAAATATGAGAGGCGGCGGAAGCCTGACAATCCTGGCGACAGCGCTTGTGGACACGGGAAGCAAGATGGACGATGTGGTTTACGAGGAGTTCAAGGGAACCGGAAATATGGAGCTGGTGCTGGACAGAAAGCTCCAGGAGAAGCGTGTATTCCCCGCGATCGACATCGCGAAATCCGGCACAAGAAGAGAAGATCTGCTGCTGTCCCCCGATGAGCAGGAATGTGTATATAACGTGCGCAAAGCGCTCAACAGCATGAAAGCTGATGAGGCTCTTGAAAATATTCTGAATATGTTCACCCGTACCAAGTCTAATCACGAAGTTGTCCAGATATTAAAAAAACAAAAAGTTGTCTAAGGACTTGCATTTTAAAAGTTTCTATGATATAATTTGAAAGCTGTTTAATTATGAAACAAATAGTAAATATAAATATTTAAGAATCAGAAGAGGTGAAAACAAATGAGAGAAGGAATCCATCCAAAATATTATCAGGCAACTGTAACCTGCAACTGCGGCAACACATTTGTAACAGGCTCTACAAAGTCTGAGATCCATGTTGAAATCTGCTCCAAATGCCATCCTTTCTATACAGGACAGCAGAAAGCTACAGCAGCTCGTGGACGTATCGAGAAATTCAACAAGAAATACGGCATGTAAGAATGTCGAAAACAGGGCGGAGTTGCGTGCAGCTCCGTCCCTTTTTTTACGGGAGAGGTAATGTATGAAACCATCTTACATTGGAGGTCAGGCGGTCATGGAGGGAATCATGATGCGCAACGGCGGGAAATACGCCGTGGGCGTGCGGAAGCCCGACCAGGAAATAGAAGTGAAGGTGGAGGATTATCGAAGCGTATTCGGCAATCTGAAGCTGATGAAACTTCCCATCTTCCGGGGTGTCGCAAGTTTTGTGGATTCCCTGGTGATAGGAACAAAGTGCCTGATGTACTCTGCAAGTTTTTTTGACGACGAGGAGGAAGAAGCGGAGCGCGAGAAGAAGAAAAAGAAGTATACGGGCTCTGAGGAGGAAATCCTCCGGCAGATGGAGGACGATAAGAAGAAGCAGGAAAAGCGGGATCAGATGCTTCTGAACGTCACGATGGTGTTTTCCGTGATCCTGGCGGTGGTGCTTTTCATGGTGCTGCCGTATCTGATCGCAAGCCTTCTGAGAAAGCTGGACGTCTCCGAGTTCGGTGTGACTGTGGCGGAGGCGATTGTGAAAATGGGGCTGTTTCTCGGATATATGCTTCTGATCTCAAGAATGAAGGATATTCAGCGCACGTTTATGTATCACGGCGCGGAGCACAAGTGCATCAACTGCATTGAGAACGGGCTGGAACTGAACGTGGAGAATGTTATGAAAAGCTCCAGGCAGCACAAGCGCTGCGGAACAAGCTTTCTGCTGCTGGTCATGGTGGTCAGCGTGCTGATGCATTTTGTTTTCGTGCTGGTGCCGGTGTTGTGGATGCGCGTGGTCGGAAGGATTCTGCTGATTCCCGTGGTCGCGGGCGTGGCTTTTGAGTTTATCCGGCTGGCGGGAAAGAGCGAGCACCCGCTGGTGTGCGCGATCAGCAAGCCGGGACTGGCGCTGCAGAAGCTGACGACCAGAGAACCGGATGAGAGCATGGTCGAGGTGGCGATTGCCGCCGTGGAGGCTGTATTTGACTGGAAGAATTATCTGAGAGAAAATTTTGGCCATAAAGAGTTTGAAAGTGAGAGGGAAGCGCAATGACGGCAAGAGAGCTGCTTACGCATGGAACAGAGATTCTGGAGGACGCGGGCGTAGCGGAGAGCGCGTCAGACGCCTGGATTCTCCTTGAACATGTGACCGGCCTTGACCGGGCGCATTACTATCTGGAGATGAACAGCCAGACGGCTCCGGAGAAGGAGGCGCACTACCTTGAACTGATACGCAGAAGAGCCGGGAGAATGCCGGTGCAGCAGATCACCGGGGAAGCATGGTTTATGGGCCTGCCCTTTCTGGTCAATGAGCATGTGCTGATCCCGCGGCTGGATACGGAAGTCCTGGTGGAGACGGTTCTAAAAGACGTGCTCCCCGGTATGAGAATCCTGGACATGTGCACCGGATCGGGCTGTATTCTGCTCAGCCTTCTGCACGAGGAGGAGTCGCTGCGCGGAACAGGGGCAGATGTTTCCGCCGAGGCGCTCGCGGTGGCCGGGGAGAACGCGGCCAGGCTCGGGCTTTCCGGGAGAGCGGATTTTGTTCAGACCGATCTGTTCGCGGAGATTCCTGAGGATGAGCAGTTTGACATCATTGTATCGAATCCGCCGTATATCCGTTCAGATGTGATTCCCGGGCTGATGGAGGAAGTGCGGGAGCATGAGCCTCTTCTGGCACTCGATGGTCACGAGGACGGACTGTTCTTCTACAGGAGGATTGTTCGTGAGGCAAAGCGGTACTTAAAGGCTGGCGGGAGACTGTTTTTTGAAATCGGATTTGACCAGGGAGACGCCCTGAGGGAACTTCTTGCAGAGGCAGGATACAAAGATATTACCGTAATCAAGGACCTTGCCGGGCTGGACCGCGTGGCAGGGGGACGGCTGTGAGACAGCCGGCGACAGGAATAAAGACTGATTATGCCTGCACAGGCATGGCTATTTTTGGAGGAATGATGGAATGTACGATAAATTAGAAGATATTCTGATCCGCCTGGAAGAGATCATGAGCGAGCTGAGCGAGCCGGGTGTCACTTCCGATCCGGCGAGATTTCAGAAGCTGATGAAGGAGCAGGCGGAGCTGCAGCCGATTGCGGATGCGTATAAGGAGTATAAATCGTGTCAGCAGACCGTGGAGGAGAGCGTCGCCATGCTCGAGGAGGAGTCCGACGAGGAGATGCGCGAGATGCTCAAGGAGGAGCTCTCGGACGCAAAGAAGAGAATCGGGGAGCTCGAGTATGATCTCAAGATCCTTCTGCTTCCGAAAGACCCGAATGACAGCAAGAACGTTATCGTGGAGATCCGCGCGGGAGCCGGAGGAGACGAGGCGGCTCTGTTCGCGGCGGAGATTTACCGCATGTATGTGAAGTACGCGGAGTCTCAGAGATGGAAGACAGAGATGCTCTCTCTGAATGAGAACGGTATCGGAGGCTTTAAAGAGGTCACCTTTATGATCAACGGAAACGGGGCGTATTCCAAACTGAAATACGAAAGCGGCGTACACCGCGTACAGCGCGTGCCGGAGACGGAGAGCGGCGGCAGAATCCATACATCCACGATCACGGTGGCAATCATGCCCGAGGCGGAGGAAATTGACTTCCAGCTCGACTTAAATGACTGTAAGTTCGACGTGTTCCGCGCGTCCGGAAACGGCGGACAGTGCGTCAATACGACGGACTCTGCGGTGCGTCTTACGCATATTCCGACAGGTATTGTGATTTCCTGCCAGGATGAGAAGTCACAGCTGAAGAACAAGGAGAAGGCGCTTAAAGTGCTCCGTTCCAGACTGTATGAGATGGAGCTGGAAAAGCAGCACGATGCGGAGGCGGAAGCGAGAAGAAGCCAGGTCGGCACAGGCGACCGTTCGGAGAAGATTCGCACCTATAACTTCCCGCAGGGCCGTGTGACAGACCACAGAATCAAGCTGACGCTGCACAGGCTGGACAGCGTCTTAAACGGTGATCTGGAAGAGATCATCAACGCTCTGATCACAGCGGATCAGGCGGCAAAGCTGAGCAATCTGCAGGAGAACGGCTGAGTACCGGCAGGCTGAGGCTGCGAGGGAGGAAAGTTATATGGCACGGGATAATATTTTGCTGATTACTACGGATCAGCAGAGGTTTGATACCATCAACGCGTGGGGAAATCAGAGTATCTTTACGCCGCATCTCAATTATCTGGCGGCGATGGGCGTGAGCTTTACGAACTGTTACGCCGGCTGCCCGATCTGCGTGCCGTCGCGCACGACGATTATGACGGGACGCCAGGGATATGAGAGCGGAGTCGTGAGCAACGCGACACATGAGACGTTCATGAGAAAATGTACGGCAGAGCGGACGACGCTTCCGGCAGTTCTGACGGACGCCGGATATCAGACATGCGCGAAGGGCAAGATGCATTTTGAGCCTGCGAGAGCGCATTACGGATTTGAGGAGATGCGGCTGCCGCTTGACTATATGAGAGCGTACGACGGAAAGCGTGCCCACGCGCGCCCGAAGATTCACGGAATCGGAGAGTGCGAGATGGAGCCCGTGATTTCCACTGTGGATGTCAAGGACAGCATCACGACGTGGATTGCGGACGAGACGATTGATTTTATCGAGACGAGAGATACGACGCGCCCGTTTTTCCTGTGGACGAGCTTTACGAAGCCGCATCCGCCGTTTGACCCGTGCAGGGATTTCTGGGAGCTGTATTCCGACATTCCGATGCCGGAGCCGGTGACGGGCGACTGGTCGAAGACGGTGGAGGAGACGCCGCAGGGATTTCTCGCGGGCGCGTATGAGAATACAAATATGCATCTGCTCGGCAGAGAGCAGATGTTGGCAAGCCGCCGCGCGTACTATGCGTGCATCACTCAGATTGACTATGAGCTGGGGAGAATTTTCGGCGCTCTCAGAGAGAATGGTTTATTCGAGAATACCTGGGTGATTTTTACATCTGATCACGGCGAGATGCTCGGCGATCATCATATGTCTCAGAAGAATCTCTTCTTCGAGGGCTCCGCGCATGTGCCGCTGATCATCATGCCTCCGCAGGGCAGAAACCTGCCGCATAACTTCAGCGTCGGGGAGCTGACGGATCTGGTCGATATCTACCCCACGATTCTCGAGATGGCGGGAGTGGCGTGCCCGATCGAGGCAAGCGGAGTCAGCCTTCTGCACGAGATTCCGAAGGACAGAATCTTCCACGGCAACAGTTTAAATAAGAACTTCTGTGTCATGAAAGACCGTAAAAAGCTCGTGTATACCGCGTATGGGAATCAATCGCTGCTGTTCGATCTTGACAAAGACCCGATGGAACGCCATGATCTCTCAGACGACGAGTCTTACAGGGAGTGTAAAGAAGAACTCTGGAACCTGCTTCTTGCACACACCGCCAGGTATACTCCGGAAGCGCTGGATGAAAACGGCCGCTTTCTCGTCAGTCCGGCCCCGCGCTTCCCGGGGGATATGCCGGGACGGTGGTTTGGGTTTCATTATCATGATTACAATGTGGATACGTTCCACTGAGTGGAGAGGCGAAAACGGCCGGAACCGTTTTCGCCTCTCCTTTTGGGTTGAAGTTTTCGGAGGATTATAGTATGATAAAGGCGATATTTTATACTATACGATGCATCAATCGGACTTGCAAAGCGCATACTGACAGGGAGAATTAGATGCTGAGGCGGTGTGAGCCGCCCGGGAGGTAATGATGAAGAAAACGACATTGGTGATTATGGCGGCGGGTATCGGAAGCCGTTTTGGGAAAGGAATCAAGCAGCTCGAGCCTGTGGGACCGAACGGGGAGATTATCATGGATTACTCCATTCACGACGCGCTGGAAGCCGGCTTCAATAAAATTGTATTTATCATCCGCAGAGACCTGGAGAAGGACTTTAAAGAGATTATCGGAAACCGCATTGAGAAGATTGCGGAGGTCGCATATGCTTATCAGGAGCTCGGCGATCTGCCGGAGGGATTTACATGCCCGCAGGAGCGCACGAAACCGTGGGGAACGGGACAGGCGGTGCTGGCTTGCAAAGGTATCGTGAACGAGCCGTTCGCGGTGATCAACGCGGATGATTATTATGGAAAGGATCCGTTTGTAAAGCTGCATGATTATCTGGTGCAGGAGCATCCGGCTCAAAACGGCGTACAGCAGATCTCCATGGCGGGATTTGTGCTCGGCAACACGCTGAGCGACAACGGAGGCGTGACGAGAGGTATCTGCAGTACAGACGCGGACGGCAGACTTCTCGGTATTACTGAGACTTCCAATATTGTTAAAACCGGGACAGGCGCCGCAGTGCGCACGGAGGAAGGAGATACTCCTGTGGATACGGACAGCCTGGTGTCCATGAATATGTGGGGACTTCAGCCGGAGTTCATTGATATTCTGGAAGAAAAATTCATAGAATTTTTAAGGGAGATTCCGGAAGGAGATGTAAAAAAGGAATACCTGCTCCCGACAATTATCGACAGCCTGATGAAGAGCGGCAGAGCACAGGTGGCTGTCCTGAGGACAGATTCCAACTGGTTCGGCGTGACGTACCAGGAGGATAAGCTTTCCGTAGTTGAGAAGTTTAGGGAACTGATCGCGGAAGGCGTGTATAAAGAGAAGCTTTTTGAATGAGATTTGGCACAAAGCGAGGAGAGATTATTATGGGAAAATATTTTGGAACTGACGGATTTCGCGGAGAGGCGAATGTGGATCTGACGGTAGAGCATGCGTTTAAGGTGGGACGTTTTCTGGGATGGTATTTCGGAAAGGATCATAAGGCGCAGATTGTGATCGGAAAAGATACGAGAAGAAGCAGCTACATGTTCGAGTACTCGCTGGTGGCGGGCCTGACCGCTTCCGGAGCGGACGTATATCTGCTGCACGTTACTACGACGCCCAGCGTCTCCTATGTGGTTCGCACTGAGAACTTTGACTGCGGAATCATGATTTCCGCAAGCCACAATCCGTTTTATGACAACGGAATCAAGATTATCAACGGGAACGGGCAGAAGATGGAGGCTTCCGTGGAGGAGATGATTGAGAAATACATTGACGACGATACGCCGAAGCTGCCGCTGGCGACAAAAGAGCGCATCGGGCGTACCGTGGACTTCTCAGCGGGAAGAAACCGTTACATCGGTTATCTGATTTCTCTGCCGACCCGTTCTTTTAAGAACATGCGCGTGGGCCTGGACTGCGCAAACGGAAGCGCATCTGCAATCGCAAAGAGTGTATTCGATGCCCTGGGAGCCAGAACCTTTGTCATTAACAATGAACCCGACGGCACGAACATCAATACCGACTGCGGTTCCACACACATCCATGTTCTGCAGAACTTTGTGCGTGAGAAGCACCTGGATGTGGGATTTGCCTATGACGGCGATGCTGACCGCTGCATTGCCGTGGATGACGAGGGAAATGTGATTGACGGCGATATTATTATGTACATATGCGGAAAATATATGAAGGAGCAGGGACAGCTCGACAATAATACAATCGTTACAACCATTATGTCGAATATCGGACTGTACAAGGCTTGTGACCGCGTGGGAATCAAATATGAGAAGACGGCAGTCGGCGATAAGTATGTGTGTGAAAATATGATGGAGAACGGTCATCGACTGGGCGGCGAGCAGTCCGGACATATTATCTTCAGCAAATATGCATCCACCGGTGACGGAATCCTGACTTCTTTAATGGTTATGAACGTAATCCTCGAGAAAAAACAGTCTCTGAGTACTCTTGCCTCAGAGGTCACGATCTATCCGCAGCTTTTAAAGAATGTCCGCGTGGAGAATAAGAAGGCGGTAAAGGCGAACGTAAATGTCCAGGAAGCAATAAAAAAAGTTGGAGAGGCTCTTGGCAGCGACGGCAGAATTCTTGTACGTGAGAGCGGGACAGAGCCTGTTATCCGCGTGATGGTGGAGGCTCCCACGCACATAGTATGTGAGAAGCATGTGGACGATGTGATCGCAGTGATGGAAAAAGAAGGACTGATTGTCGGTTAAGCCATGAAAATTAAAAAGACAGGAATTGCCCTTGCCGCGGCGCTTCTGCTCGCGGCAGGGTGCGGAAAGGACAGCTCCGCGCAGTATGACGCCGGAGCCGAGGCGCTGGAGGCGGGAAATTACGCTGAGGCGAGAACACAGTTTGAAGCCTGTATATCTGCGGGAGAGAGTCTTGCGCAGGCATACCGGGGAGCCGGGATCGCATGTCTGAGGCAGCAGGATTACGCGCAGGCTGAGACGTATCTGCAGCAGGGACTCGAAGAACTCAGCAGCGGGAATAAGAGCACGAGAAGAGATATCCTGTTTTATCTGGCGCAGGCGCAGACGCAGCAGGGAAAGATACAGGAGGCGGAGGCATCCTATGATCAGATTCTCTCTGACGGGGATAATGCTCAGGCATATGTGCTGAAGGGCCGCCTTCTGCTGCACAGCGGCGATGAAGCAAAGGCAGAGGACTGTTTTGAACGGGCAGTCAAAGACTGCACAGACTATGACATCTACATCGATATCTTCCAGGCATACAATGATGTCAGACGCAATGCAGACGGCACGAAGTATCTGGAAAAAGCGCTTGAGATCGAACAGGGGACAGCGGAGGATAATTATCAGCACGGCAGGGTATACTATTATCTCAGAGACTATGAGAATGCCAGAGAGTGTCTGAGCCAGGCAGTCACTGACGGGAGCCGGGAAGCCATGCTGCTTCTGGGACAGGTGTATCTGGAACTGGATGACGCCTCCAGCGCCCGCGCAATGTATCAGAACTATCTGACAGATGAAGAGCGGGCGGCGGAGGCTTATAACGGTCTGGCGCTGTGCGATCTGGCGGAAGGAGCTTACGACAGCGCCCTGGAGAACATCTCGCAGGGACTTGCGTGCAGAAATATTTCTGATGAGCAGAAACAGAACCTTCTGTTCAACGAGATTGCCGCATACGAATATAAGATGGATTTTGCCACGGCAGAGACAAAGGCTGCGGCGTATGTGGAACAGTACCCGGATGATGAACGGGCGGCGCGGGAATATATCTTCCTGCAGAATCGGTAAGAGCAGCCGGACAAAATGGGAAAATGGAGAGAATATGGCGCAGTTATATGAAAACAGTACGGTAGAAGAAAGAGTGATCCTCGTGGGAATTCAGACCAGCGGGGATGAGGATGTGCAGGCGTCGCTGGATGAACTGGAGGATCTTGCTGAGACGGCCGGCGCGCTTACAGTGGCAAAGATGATCCAGAACCGCGAGGCAGTGCATCCGGGAACATATATCGGCAAAGGTAAGATTGAGGAGGTGCGTCAGACAGCGCTTGCGCTGGGCGCAACGGGTATTATCTGTGATGATGAGCTCTCACCTGCGCAGCTGAACAATCTGGAGCAGGAGCTGGATCTTAAGGTCATGGACCGTACGCTTGTGATCCTCGATATTTTCGCGGGCCGCGCGACTACAAGCGAGGGAAAGCTGCAGGTGGAGTTGGCACAGCTGCGCTACCGCCAGGCGCGTCTGGTCGGGCTTCGAAGCTCTCTTTCAAGGCTTGGAGGCGGTATTGGAACGAGAGGGCCCGGAGAGAAGAAGCTGGAGATGGACAGGCGTCTGATTCAGAAGCGGATTGCGGCACTCAGAAGAGAGCTGGAGGAAGTCAGCAGGCACAGAGAACTGATCCGTGAGAAGCGAAAAAAGGGCCAGACCAGGGTGGCGGCGATTGTGGGTTATACGAATGCGGGAAAGTCCACGCTTCTGAACCGCCTGACGGACGCCGGAGTGCTGGAGGAGAACCAGCTGTTTGCGACACTGGATCCCACGACGCGGCTGCTGAAGCTTCCGGACGGCCAGAGCGTGCTGCTGACCGATACCGTGGGATTTATCAGGAAGCTGCCGCATCATTTGATTGAGGCGTTTCAGAGCACTCTGGAGGAGGCGAAGTACGCCGATTTCCTGATTCACGTGGTCGACGCCTCAAATCCCAAAATGGAGGAACAGATGCAGGTGGTCTATGATACGCTGCGGGAGCTGGGAGCTGACGGCAAACCGGTTATCACGCTGTTCAACAAGCAGGACAAGCTTGGGTCCCGGGAGACTCTGCGCGATTTCAAGGCTGAGTATACGATTCTGACGTCTGCGAAGAACGGGGAAGGTCTGGATGCGCTGTGCATTGCTCTGGAGGAACTCTTAAAGCGGGGCAAGATTTACATTGACAGAATTTTCCCCTATGAGCAGGCTGGAAAAATCCAGATGATCCGCAGTTTCGGACAGCTCGAGAACGAGGAATATCTGCCGGAGGGAATCCGCGTGACCGGGTATGTCCCGCAGGAAATTTACGGAAAAATCTGAGGAATCCATGATGGTTTCAAACGTGCGTTCGAATGCTGCTTGAAGGCACACACGTGCAAAAATCGACGGAAAATGCCGCTTTTTGGCGTGGGGCAAAATTTAAGTAAAAAGCCCGAAAAACCACGGGTCAGCGAGCGCCGCCAGAGATGCAGGGGGGATGCGTACCTCTGCGTTTTTGGCGGCTTTTCTCGTGCAAAAAACTATATATAGTGTGACGATATAGAGATAATCACGAAAAAATACAATATATAGACCGTCTATTGACACTAATATCAAAGGATGGTATGATGAGACAGTACCGGAAATTCATGGACGCAGATTACCGAAGAAACCGCAAAAATTGATGATTTTCGCGGGAAAATGGTACTTTTTACAGGCATATTTGGACGGTAAATCGGGCGTCAGAGAATAGAAAATGCGCGCGGCCAGCGGGATTTCAGCTGCCGTGCGGTACGATAAAGATTATGGTTTGGGAGGTTTGAAATTTGATTCAGGTAGAGAAGAGAGACGGAGCAATTGTAGATTTTGAACTGTGTAAAATAACAGAAGCGATCAGAAAGGCTTTTGAGGCAAACGAGAAGCTGTATACTGATGAGATCCTGCAGATGCTGGGACTCCGTGTCACCGCGGATTTCCAGGAGAAGATCCGCAAGGGGAAGATCGAGGTCGAGAAAATTCAGGACAGCGTGGAGAACGTGCTGATCCAGTGCGGCTATGCGGATGTGGCAAAGTCCTATATTCTGTATCGCAAGCAGCGCGAGAAGATCCGCAATACGAAGGCGACGATTCTCGACTATAAGGAGATCGTGAACAGCTACGTAAAGGTGGAAGACTGGCGCGTGAAGGAAAACTCCACGGTTACCTATTCGGTGGGCGGACTTATTTTAAGCAATTCCGGCGCGGTAACCGCAAATTACTGGCTGTCTGAGATTTATGACGAGGAGATTGCAGAGGCACACCGCAACGCGGATATCCATATTCATGACCTCTCCATGCTGACGGGCTACTGTGCGGGCTGGTCCTTAAAGCAGCTGATCCAGGAGGGACTCGGCGGCATCAAGGGAAAGATTACTTCCTCTCCGGCAAAGCATCTGAGCGTGCTGTGCAATCAGATGGTTAATTTCCTCGGCATTATGCAGAACGAATGGGCGGGAGCGCAGGCATTTTCCTCCTTTGACACTTATCTGGCGCCGTTTGTCAAGGCAGATAATCTGTCATACCCGGAAGTGAAAAAGTGCATCGAATCCTTTGTGTACGGTGTGAATACTCCGAGCCGCTGGGGTACGCAGGCTCCATTTTCCAATATTACGCTGGACTGGACGGTTCCGAACGATCTGGCGGAGCTTCCGGCGATCGTGGGCGGAAAAGAGATGGACTTCAAGTATAAGGACTGCAAGAAAGAGATGGATATGGTGAACCGGGCGTTCATCGAGACGATGATCGAAGGCGACGCCAACGGAAGGGGATTCCAGTATCCGATTCCCACCTACTCAATCACCAGGGATTTTGACTGGTCTGACACAGAGAACAACCGCCTGCTTTTTGAGATGACCGCGAAGTACGGCACACCGTATTTCTCCAACTACATCAACAGTGATATGGAGCCGAGCGATGTGCGCTCCATGTGCTGCCGTCTGCGCCTTGACCTGAGAGAGCTGCGCAAGAAGACAGGAGGCTTCTTCGGATCCGGAGAGAGCACTGGCTCCGTGGGAGTTGTGACGATCAATATGCCGAGGATTGCGTTCCAGGCAGAGGATAAGGATGATTTTTACCGCAAGCTGGATCATATGATGGATATTGCGGCGCGTTCCCTGAAGATCAAGAGAGATGTGATCAGCAAGCTCATGGAGGGCGGACTGTATCCTTACACGAAGAGATATCTGGGAACCTTCGATAATCATTTCTCCACGATCGGCCTGATCGGTATGAATGAGGTCGGCCTGAACGCGAAATGGCTGCGCTGCGATATGACGGATGCGCGTACGCAGGAATTTACAAAAGAAGTGCTCAACCATATGAGAGACCGTCTGTCGGATTATCAGGAGAAGTACGGAGACTTATATAATCTGGAAGCGACTCCGGCGGAGTCCGCAACCTACCGTCTGGCAAAGCATGACCGCGCGCGCTGGCCGGAGATTATCACAGCAGGAAAAGAGGGAGATACTCCGTATTACACCAACAGTTCCCATCTGCCGGTGGACTATACCTCCGATATTTTCGACGCTCTCGATATTCAGGATGAACTGCAGACGCTCTATACTTCCGGAACCGTATTCCATGCGTTCCTGGGAGAGAAGCTTCCGGACTGGAAGGCAGCGGCGGCTCTCGTGAGAAAGATTGCCGAGAACTACAGACTTCCGTATTATACCCTGTCTCCGACATATTCCGTGTGCAGTGATCACGGATATATTTCCGGCGAGCATTTTACCTGCCCGACCTGCGGAAAGAGCGCGGAGGTTTACAGCCGCATCACGGGATACTATCGTCCGGTACAGAACTGGAACGACGGAAAGATACAGGAGTACAAGAACAGAAAGCTGTACGACGTGGCGCACTCCAAGCTCAGACACAGCGCGGTGATGGGGACGAAGGTGACGGTTCCGAGCGAGGAGCAGAGCCCGGCACAGGCCAGCGCAAAATATCTGTTTACGACGAGTACCTGTCCGAACTGCCGCATCGCCAAAGAGATGCTCTCCGGGGAGCAGTATGAGGTGATCGACGCGGAGAAGAATCCGGATATGGCACAGAAGTTCGGAATCCTTCAGGCGCCGACGCTTGTGGTCATCCGTGACGGCAAGGTGCAGAAGTATGTGAACGCTTCCAATATTCAGAAATATATGGATCAGAAATAAAGAATATTTAAGCACCAAAGCTTTATGATGCTTTGGTGCTTAAATGATGTCCGAGTTATAAAAGAATGAATTAGGACGTTGGCAAGGCAGGAAAGTGAGAACTCTATGGAAATAAAAAAAATTACATCGTCGGATGATTTATGGAACAAATTAAAAAAATACGCTGAAAACTGTTCATGGAGAGCAGGTAAATCATTGGCAAATGATATGGAAAATAATGTATTTAAAGATTGGGAAAGAGTTATTGTCGCATTGGAAAATGAAAATATCTGTGGATATTGTACAGTTTCAAAGAGCGACTGCATTCCGGATGTAGAATATACGCCATATATTGGTTATATGTTTGTGGCGAAGAATACAGGGGACATAGATTAAGTCAAAAGCTTGTTCAGTATGCAATGGCTTATTTAAAGTCAATTCATTTTGAAAAAGTATACATTGTTAGTGATCATGAAAATTTGTATGAAAAATATGGATTTAATGTAATAGACCGCAAAATTGCACCGTGGGGTTCAGAAGAAAAGATATATGTGCAAAGATTGTGATCACAGAAAAAAGTAAGTGATTTTTGCGGAAAGGATCCCCGTTTCTATGTTTGCTGCGGAACATAAGCGCATGAAACAAGGCTGTTCTAAATGTGATAATGTTGCCTTTTTCTTTGGTTCTATAAACATCTGCAAGAAGTCATAAAACGATTTTCACCTATAAAAGCAATAAAAAATAAGACAGCCGCTGCCGGTGATATAAATTTCCGGCAGCGGTTCTTTTTTGCTTAAAAATATGCTATACTGGGAAAAAGGATGATGGAGGAAGAGCATGATTCGTATCAAGGATATAGCACAGCGGGCGGGCGTCAGCGCGACGACCGTATCGAATGTGATTCATGGGAACACCAGGAAGGTGTCCCAGGCGACAATAGATAAGATCAACCGGATTATCGAGGAGACGAACTATGTGCCGAGCATGGGAGCGCGGCTCCTGGCAGGGAACGGCTCCAGGATCATCGGAGTGATCGTGGGAACTGAGGAAAGATTCCGGGAGGAGAAGCTTCAGGATCCGTTTACGGGGAGCATTCTGGGAAAGATAGAGACAGAGCTGTCACGCAGGGGCTACTATATGATGTTTCATATGTCCAGCGGCATGGAAGAGAACTGTCAGCTTGCCAGCGCCTGGAACGTGGAAGGACTGCTCACCATAGGGATATCTGCGGAGGATAATCTGGAGATCCGGCGGCTCTCCAGGGCTCCGGTCGTCTCTATTGACGTCTACTATGGAAAACGCGCGATTCCCAACGTCGGGCTCGACGATTTCAGCGGAGGCTACGAGATGGCGAAGTATCTTCTGAAAAAAGGACACCGCAGGATTCTGTTTCTGACTCCGTGGGACGTCGGGGTGGACAAAGCGCGCTGGGAGGGAGTACAGAAAGCCCTCAGAGAATACGGAGTGGAACGGATTGAGGAGTGCCGTCAGCTGATGCCGTGCGCGCACGAAGAACGTATGGAACTGCACAGGAGGAACCTTGAAAAATACAGACGATATACAGCGCTGTTCTTTTCTTCGGATTATTATGCGGCGGAGGGCATACAGTTTCTTCACGATGAGGGAATCCGGGTGCCGGAAGAACTTTCGGTAGTGGGATTTGACAATAACAGCTATGCGACGCTGATCCGCCCCGCGCTGACAACAGTGGCACAGGATGTGCGGGAGAAGGGATGGCAGGCAGTGGATATGCTGATGAAGCTGATTGAAAACGGCGGAGAGGAAGGAGTGAAGACGCAGACGAAGCTTCCGATACGGATTGTGGAACGGGAATCTGTAAGACAACTATAAGAAAGGAGAAAAGGGGATGCGCTCAGAGAAGGAAATGTATGAACTGATCCTGGGCACGGCAGAGGAGGACGGGAGAATCCGCGCGGTATATATGAACGGCTCCCGTACGAACCGAAATGCGCCGAGAGACTTGTTTCAGGACTACGACATTGTGTATGTGGTGAATGAGACCAGGGAGTTCTATGAGGATCCTGAATGGATCGACCGGTTTGGAGAACGGCTCTATATGCAGATGCCGGAGCTTATGGATCAGATGATGGGAATGGAGATGGATCTGGATGCGAATTTTGGCTGGCTGATGCAGTTTGCTGACGGAAACCGCATTGACCTTCATGTGCAGTCGATTCCGTACGCGAGAGAAAATATTATAAAGGATAAGCTGTGCAGAATCCTTCTGGACAAGGATGGGATACTTCCCGGGATGCCGGAGCCGACGGATGAGGAACACTGGGTAAAGCGCCCCTCAGAACAGGAATTTCTGTATGAGTGCAATGAGTTCTGGTGGTGCCTGAACAGTGTGGCAAAGGGTCTCTGGAGAGAGGAGATCCCCTATGTCATGGACATGCTCAACTTTCATGTCCGCCCGCAGCTTATCACGCTGCTCTCCTGGAAGATCGGGAGGGAGACGGAGTATCGGCGCAGCGTGGGAAAGTGCGGGAAATATATGAAGAACTTTCTTTCAGCAGAGGAGTGGGAGCGCTTTTTAAGGACGTATCCCGACGCAAAGACAGAACATATCTGGGACGCGGTGGAGGAGATGTGCGGGCTGTTCGATGACACGGCGCGGGAGGAGGCGGCGGAACTCGGATTTGACTATAACGAAGCGGAAGCGGCGGGAAGCAGAAAATTCCTGAAAAGAGTGAGAAGTCTGCCGCGGGACGCAACAGAGATCTTTTGAGAACAGAGCAGGGGGATGGCTCGTGAAATGACGGGTTATCCCCTTGCTTTTTTTCGACAATGCTGTAAAATGATGATGAAACAAAAAAATAATTCCGCGCAGAGGATGACTTCTGTGCGATGACGGCAATAGGAGGCAAAAGATGCTTACATTAAAAAACATATGCTGGACGCTTCCGGACGGCGAGGAGATCTTAAAGGGGATTGATCTGACGGTACAGACGGGCAAGCTGACCATTGTCACGGGACCGAACGGAGGCGGCAAGACTTCCCTTGCAAAGCTGGTTTCCGGCCTGGAGCATCCCACCTCAGGGGAAATCTGGCTGGATAATGTGGATATCACCGATAAAAATATTACGGAACGTGCAAAACTCGGCGTCAGCTACGCCTTTCAGCAGCCGGTGCGGTTCAAAGGACTGACGGTGCGTGACCTGCTGAAGCTATCAGCAGGCGGAGAGCTGCAGGAGGACAGGCTGTGCAGCATTCTCGGAAAGGTGGGTCTGTGTACCCAGGACTATATTGACCGTGAGGTGAATGCAAGCCTTTCCGGCGGTGAGATCAAGAGAATTGAGATTGCCACGGTGCTCGCGAGAAAGGACAGAAAACTGGCGATTTTCGATGAACCGGAGGCGGGCATTGACCTGTGGAGCTTTGCCGGGCTGGTAGACGTGTTCGAACGGCTCAAGAGAAAGGGAACCGAGACGCTTCTGGTTATTTCACACCAGGAAAGACTGCTGAATATTGCGGATGATATCGTAGTGGTGGCGAACGGAAAGGTGCGTGCCGCAGGACCGAGGGAGGAGATTCTCCCGCAGCTTCTGGCGGATGAGAAGGCGGGAAGCTGCCCGATAGGAAAGGAGATACAAGGCGATGAATAAGGTGACGGAAGAAATTCTGAGGGAAGTTTCCGACTGGGACGGAAAAGAATTTGACGGCGCGTTCAATATCCGCGAGAACGGACAGTGCGCGGGCGTGCGCTCCACGGAGAATATCCGGATTGAGCCCAAGGAGGGCGGAAGAGGAATCGATATCTATATCGCGCCCGGCACCAAGAAGGAGAACGTCTACATTCCCGCATGCGTGACCGTAGGGAATATTGACGATGTGGTATATAATGATTTTCATGTCGGCGAGAACGCGGATGTGACAATTATCGCCGGATGCGGCGTTCACTCGGACGGCGAGGGCGAGGCGCGCCACAACGGAATTCACCGCTTTATGCTGGATCGCGGCGCGCATGTAATCTATAAGGAGAAACATATCGGAAGCGGAACGGGCGTCGGACTGAAGAAGATTGATCCGGTTACGGATGTGGAGCTTGCCGAGGACGCGGTGCTTGAGATGGAGACGCTGCAGATCCGCGGTGTGGACAAAACCACGCGCACGACGCGGGGTGTTCTGAAAGACCGCGCGCGTCTGATTATTCATGAGAGCATTATGACCGACGGGGAGGAGTATGCCAAGACGGAATTTGAGGTGGATATGCAGGGAGAGGACTCATCTGTGGACCTCGTATCACGTTCCGTGGCAAGAGACCACTCCTATCAGGAGTATCATTCCAGAAT
Organism: uncultured Lachnospiraceae bacterium; assembly: GCA_930989745.1. Lineage (GTDB taxonomy): Bacteria > Bacillota > Clostridia > Lachnospirales > Lachnospiraceae > Egerieimonas_A > Egerieimonas_A faecigallinarum. Next base: position 36,927 of record CAKNMY010000005.1, read on the forward strand.
CCTGGGCAATAACCGCTGCACCGGCCACTCCGAGTGCGACGCGATTCTCGTGGGCGAAGGAAAGGTGAATGCCGCGCCGGAGCTGTTTGCAGGAAATCTGGACGCCGCGCTGATTCATGAGGCGGCAATCGGAAAAATTGCGGGAGAACAGATCCTCAAGCTGCAGACACTGGGACTTACGGAAGAAGAAGCGGAAGAGAAGATTATCGAGGGATTTTTAAGAGGATAAGTCAGATGATTCGTACATTTCAGACACATGAAGTAAGAAAATCACATGAGCTGAGCGGCAGACTCTGGGAGTTTGCCCCGGTGGAGGAAGGAAAAGCAGGGGACAGCCGGATGACGGCGGTTCCCGGATGCTGGGAGAATATTCCAGGGTTTGAGAGTTACAGGGGAGAGGCAGTATACCGCACGTCGTTTTCAGCGCAGGGAAACGTGCGGCTGGAATTTAAGGGTGTCAGCCATACGGCGCAGGTGTATGTGGACGGAGAGAAAGCCGCGAAGCACTATAATGCGTATACGCCTTTTGATGTGGTGATTCCCGGAATGAAAGACGGCAGCCACACACTGGAAGTCAGGGTGGATAACCGCTTCAGCGAGGCGTCCGCGCTGCACGTCCCGAATGACTATATGACTTATGGCGGAATCACCCGGGCAGTCGTTCTGGAAGAGGTGCCGGATACCTATATCCAATGGGTGCATGTGACGCCGAAGCGCGCAGATCATGGATTTTCAGCTGATGTGGAGATCTGTGTGAGAAATGTAAGCGATGAAGCGCGCAAAGTTCAGCTCGCGGGCAGTCTTGCGGGAACCGAAATGGACTTTGGAAGTCTGGAGCTTCGCCCGCGGGAAGAGAGAAGCGTCTCTGGTACATTCCTTTTCCCGGAAGCAGAGGAGTGGAGCATGGAACAGCCTAAGCTGTATTTGGTGAAGGTGAGTCTCTCTGACGGAGGCAGAATTGTGGATGATCTGATCGACCGGGTGGGATTTCGGACCGTATCGGTGGAAGGAAACCGTATTCTGGTCAATGGAAGAGCGGTCAGGATTAAGGGCTTCTGCCGCCATGAAGATCATCCGATGTTCGGCTGCGCTCTGCCTTACCAGGCAATGGTCCATGACCTGAATCTGATCAGAGATCTCGGGGCAAACTCCGTGAGGACATCCCATTATCCGAATGATGAGATTTTCCTGGATCTGTGCGATGAACTCGGAATTCTCGTATGGGAAGAAAATCATGCCAGAGGGCTCAGCGAGGAGATGATGCGCAATCCCAATTTTGAGCGCCAGTGCGAGGATGTGATCCGCGAGATGATCACCGCGCATTATAATCATTCGTGTATTTATATATGGGGAATCTTAAATGAGTGTGCCAGCCATACGCAGTACGGCAGGGAATGCTACGCAAAACAGTACGCTCTGATCCGGGAACTGGATACTTCAAGGCCGCGCTCTTCGGCAAGCTGCCAGTTTAAGACGGATATCTGTTTTGGATATCCTGAGGTGGTATCTTACAATATCTATCCCCAGTGGTATCATGACGGCGGTGTGACCGAGACTGTGGACGGCCTGTACCAGTGGGTACAGAGGGAGACCGCGGGAGCCGGCAAACCGTTCCTGATTACGGAAATCGGAGCCGGAGCGATCTATGGATACCGCACGCCGACTCATGACAAATGGTCGGAGGAGTACCAGGAGGAGACGCTCAGAAAGCAGATCACCGGAGTTATGGAGTATGAGGGATGCCAGGGCATGTATATCTGGCAGTTCTGCGATGTGCGGGTCAGCAGGGAATGGTTTGACAAGAGGCCGAAGACCATGAATAATAAGGGAATTGTGGATGATTACCGGAGAAGAAAACTGAGCTATGAGACAGTGAAAAAACTGTATCATGAATATCCGGATTATCTGTAGGCAAAGATTAGGCAGAAGGAGTTGGGGAAATAAGAAGAGGACAGAGAATTTTCTGTCCTTTTCTTATGGAATAAATCAAAGCACTTCAACCTGGCAGAAATGCTTTTTGCTTTTCTTTTCGTAGCTGATTCCTACTGCAAGAATACGCCCGGTATATCTGGGCTTTTCACCGAGCTTTCCGCGGAATCGGAGTGCGTAATTTTTCTCCCGTATCTGGCGGATTGCCTCTTCAGGAGTGTGATCTACTTTCAGCTCAAGAATGATACAGTCGGCAGATCTGTCAGTCTCTGGATAGAAAATAAAATCTACAAACCCTCTTCCTGCCTTATCTTCGCGCTCAATGCGATAGGTGTCCCTGGCTGCGAGATAGACCAGATTCACGATGGCAGCCAGTTCAGTCTCATGGCTGTAGGAGAGCAGAGGTACCTCTGTATTATGCACAAGCTCCAGTATTTCTTCCATTGTACTGGTATCCCCGGAGAGTGTTGCGCGGAGCATGCGCCCGGATTCTTTTGAAAGGCGGTATACATAACCAAGAGAAGGCTCTCTTTGAAGAATCTCTGAAAATTGATCCATCAGTTCCTTGTTGGGAATTGATACATATCCGTTCTCACAGCTGAGAAAACCATAGACCACCATGGCGGAAAATATTTCTTCCTTCGTGTTCAGCTCCTGTGCAGTTGCCGCGTATTCCTGTATTTTGGCAGATATGGGAATACCGGATACCATAAGCGCGAGATCGTCTCTGACGGCATCTACATTGTGTTCGATATAATAAAATATTTCATCATACGGTCCGGAACTGGTCCAGTAATTGCTGAGGTTATTGTTGGTGAGCGACTGTACCACGGATCGGGGATTATACAGTTTTTCCCCGGACTTGGTGTGATAGCCGTCATACCAGTACTCGAGGCCGCTGCGCGATACAAGGGCAGGAGAGGTATTCTCCTGATAGCGCTGATACAGCGTATCGACCTCCTGATCTGTAAAGCCGAAATATCCGGAAAAACGTTCCTCGGAAGCCATGGTATACTCGCTGAACATGTTCAGCTCTGAACCGCTGGAATACTTTGCGATGGGCAGAATGCCCGTCATATAGGCGAGCCGCACATAGGGCTTGTCTTTCAGCAAATCCCGCAGAAACATCAGGTATGATTTTTTATCCTGCGGTGTAATAAAATCCTGGTGAAAAATGAAATCCCACTCATCCAGTACAAATAGAAAGCGCTCGGATGGATTTGCCTCAAAAATATCAAGCAGTATATCCACTACGCCTTCTCCGTCATAAAAATCCACACCGGGATAAGCTTTTTTTAAATCCCGGATCAGCCGGGAGGTGATTCTGCTGATGTACTGTTGGTAGGAGGTACACATTCCTCCAAGCTCATTAAAGGAGATGTGAATGACCGGATATTTGTTTCTGTATTCCTGATAACCGGGAGAGCGTGCAATGTAAAGAGAGTCAAATACTTCATGGGAATCATATGCCTGAGAAAAGAAAGAGACAATCATATTTGCCATAACCGTTTTGCCGAATCGTCTTGGTCTGGTAATGCAGATATGATTATTTCCGGTCTGCATCAGAGGGAATAATTCTTCCAGCATTTTGGATTTGTCTATAAAGTATGGCATTTTCGTTTCGTCACTGAATAGGGTGTATGCCACCCGGCTGTTCAAATAAACTCCCATAGTCTGCCTCCATAAAAAAATGAAATCGTTTACCGTTATTATAGCAGAAAATAACGCCCTGTCCAGAAAAACAGGCTGTGATCAGAGTGCGGGTTTTCTTAAAATTTCCGAAAGACTCCCCAAAATCTCTTGACAAATCCCGCTCTTCCTACTATATTAAAGGGCATAATCAAAAAGGCAGAGAAGAAGAGGAGTACGCTTCAGACCTCTGACAGAGAGGGACATTCATCGGCTGGGAGATGTCCTCAGGACGGGGAAGCGGAAGGTAGCTTTGGAGCCGGGCGGCTGAACGGATGAGTAGGCAGTCACGGATGATCTCCGTTAAAGGATCGAAGAGGTATGCCGCACGGCATACGAAGCAAGGTGGTACCGCGAGACATTCGCCCTTTGCACAGCTTTTAAGGCTGTGCAGAGGGTTTTTATTTTCAATAAAAGAAGGAGGAAATCATGAGCAAGGAACTCGCAAAGACTTATGACCCGAAGGGTCTGGAAGAACGACTGTATCAGAAATGGCTGGATAAGGGATATTTTCACGCGCAGGTGAACAGGGACAAGAAGCCGTTCACGATCGTGATGCCGCCGCCGAACGTAACGGGGCAGCTGCATATGGGACATGCGCTGGACAACACGATGCAGGACATCCTGATCCGTTTTAAGAGAATGCAGGGATATGAGGCGCTGTGGCAGCCGGGAACAGACCATGCGGCGATTGCAACAGAGGTAAAGGTCATTGAGAAGTTAAAAGAGCAGGGGATTGACAAGAACGAGATCGGAAGAGAAGAGTTCTTAAAGCACGCCTGGAAATGGAAAGAGGAGTACGGCGGAAAGATCGTCAATCAGCTGCAGAAGCTGGGTTCCTCCGCAGACTGGGAGCGCGAGAGATTTACAATGGACGAGGGCTGCTCCAAAGCGGTTACCGAAGTGTTCCTGAAGCTGTATGAGAAGGGCTACATCTACAAGGGCTCCCGTATCGTAAACTGGTGTCCGGTCTGCAAGACATCCATCTCTGACGCGGAGGTGGAGCACGAGGAGCAGGCAGGCCACTTCTGGCATATCAAATATCCGGTTGTGGGATCTGACAATGAGTTCGTGGAAATCGCGACGACCCGTCCGGAGACCATGCTGGGAGATACTGCGGTAGCGGTAAATCCGAAGGACGAGCGCTATACGCATCTGGTTGGAAAGATGCTGAAGCTGCCGTTGACTGACAGGGAGATCCCTGTAGTGGCAGATCCGTACGTTGATATGGAGTTCGGTACCGGCTGCGTAAAGATCACGCCGGCGCATGACCCGAACGACTTTGAAGTTGGAAAGCGTCACAATCTGCCGGAGATCAATATCATGAACGATGATGCCACCATGAATGAGAAGTGCGGAAAATATACAGGTATGGACCGCTATGAGGCGAGAAAAGCCATGGTGGAGGACTTAAAAGAGCTGGGACTGCTGGTGAAAGTGGAAGATCACAGCCATAACGTGGGAACGCATGACCGCTGCAAGACCACGGTGGAGCCGATGGTGAAGCAGCAGTGGTTCGTGAAGATGGATGAGATGGCGAAAGCGGCGATCAAAGCGCTGGAGGACGGAGAACTGGAATTCGTTCCGGAGCGTTTTGACAAGACATACCTGCACTGGCTGGAAAATATCCGTGACTGGTGTATTTCCCGTCAGCTCTGGTGGGGACACAGAATTCCGGCGTACTACTGTGATGAGTGCGGGGAAATTGTTGTTGCTGCCGAAATGCCGGAAAAATGCCCGAAATGCGGATGCACGCATCTGACGCAGGACCCTGATACACTGGATACCTGGTTCAGTTCCGCGCTGTGGCCGTTCTCCACGCTCGGATGGCCGGAGAAGACCGAGGAGCTGGAGTATTTCTATCCGACCGATGTGCTGGTAACGGGTTATGACATCATTTTCTTCTGGGTAATCCGTATGGTATTCTCAGGCATCGAGCAGACCGGACAGGTGCCGTTCAGGCATGTGCTGATTCATGGCCTTGTGCGCGATTCCCAGGGACGCAAGATGAGCAAATCCCTCGGAAACGGCATTGATCCGCTGGAGGTTATCGACAAGTACGGCGCAGACGCGCTGCGTCTGACACTGATGACAGGAAATGCGCCGGGCAATGACATGCGCTTCTACTGGGAGCGCGTGGAGGCGAGCAGAAACTTTGCCAACAAAGTATGGAATGCTTCTCGTTTCATCATGATGAACCTTGAGAAAGCGCAGGTTCCGGAAGAAATGGATCTGAGCGCGCTGACGGATGCCGACAAGTGGATTCTCTCCAAGTTCAACACCGTGGCAAAAGATGTGACTGACAATATGGAGAAGTTCGAGCTGGGCATCGCGGTTCAGAAGATTTATGATTTTATCTGGGAGGAGTTCTGCGACTGGTATATCGAGATGGTGAAGCCGCGTCTGTACAGCGACGCCGATTCCACCAAGGCTGCGGCCCTCTGGACATTGAAGACGGTTCTGGGAGGAGCCCTCAAGCTGCTCCATCCGTACATGCCGTTTGTGACAGAGGAGATCTACTGCACGCTGAATCCGGATGAGGAATCCATTATGATTTCTTCATGGCCGGAATACCGCAGTGACTGGGCGTTTACCGGGGAGGAGGCTGCCGTTGAGATAATCAAGGAGGCGGTAAGGGCAATTCGTACCGTTCGCACCGGCATGAATGTGCCGCCGAGCAGAAAGGCTTCCGTTTACGTTGTTTCTGAGGATCCGGCAGTCAGAGAGACATTTGAGAAGGGCGCGCTGTTCTTCGCATCCCTCGGATATGCCAGTGAGGTGAATGTGCAGGCAGACCGTACCGGCATTGCGGACGATGCTGTTTCTGCGGTGATTCCGCAGGCAGTGATCTATATTCCGTTCGCTGAGCTTGTGGATATTGACAAAGAAATCGAGCGCCTGAAGAAAGAGGAGCAGCGTCTGACCAAAGAGCTGGCGCGCGTAAACGGAATGCTGGGCAATGAGAAGTTTATCAGCAAGGCTCCGCAGGCAAAGATCGATGAGGAAAAGGCAAAACTGGAAAAATATACGCAGATGATGGAACAGGTGAAACAGAGATTGGAACAGCTCGCATAAGGACTGGGAAAGGATTTGAAAAGTGAAGAAGATCCATTTGAAGATGTTTTCGGGGGAGAGAAAGAGGGTGCCGCAGCCGCAGAAGGTTCCGTTTGACCAGCTTTCTGGAAAACAAAAGGCGATCCGGATCTGCAATCTGCTGTCGCTGCCGCTTCAGATGCTGGGCTGCTGCCTGATTTATCTGATCATTGAGATGATATCCCGCCATTCGTTCACAGAAGCGTGGGAGTTTATGACGGAAAAACCCCTGGTATTTCTGTACAATGCGTTTTTGATCTTCACGACGACGACAATTGTATGGCTGTTCCGCCGCAGGGTCTTTGTCAGGACCCTGCTGGCAGCATTCTGGCTGGCGCTGGGCTGTATCAACGGCGGACTGCTTGCGGTCCGCGTGACGCCCTTTACAGGCCCGGATCTGAAGCTTGTGGCGGATGCATTCAACACCATGAATAAATATATGAGCGTGCCGATCATGATTTTGACATGTATCGCGATCGTTCTGGTGATTGCCGGGCTTGTGGTGCTGCTTATTAAAGCGCCCAAGTATCAGGGCAGGATGCACTATCCCCTGGCGGCAGGCTTTGTCGTTGTGACGGTGATCGCATTCAGCGGGACTACGAAGCTGGCCCTGGAGAACAGGGTGATTTCCAATTATTTCGGAAATGTGGCGTTTGCGTATGAGGACTACGGATATCCGTACGGACTTCTGACAACGATATTTAATACGGGAATCAGCTGTCCCAACGGGTATTCTGAGGAACTGATGGATGAAATCGTGGCGAGCGAGGGAGAGCCGCAGGAGACGAGCGCGGATCAGGATGTAAATATCCTGTTTCTTCAGTTGGAGTCGTTCTTTGACCCCACGCTGGTGGAATTCCTGAATCTTTCCGAGGACCCGATTCCGAACTTCCGGCAGATGATGAAGGAGTATTCTTCGGGATATTACCGGGTACCGTCTGTTGGAGCAGGAACGGCGAATACGGAATTTGAGACAATTACCGGAATGAGCATGCATTACTTCGGACCGGGAGAGTATCCTTATAAGTCGATCCTTCAGGAGACCACCTGCGAGAGTATTCCCTATGTGCTCAAGGAGCTGGGATATTCCACACACGCGGTTCATAATAATGAGGCGAACTTTTATTCAAGAAAGAGCGTATTTGCCAAGCTGGGCTTTGACACGTTCACTTCAGAGGAATATATGAAGGACATTTCCGATGTGACGCCGACCGGCTGGGTGAAGGACCATATCCTTACGGATGAGATCATTGACTGCCTGGATTCTTCAGATGGACCTGATTACGTCTATACGATCTCTGTGCAGGGACATGGAGAATATTATCCGGAACCGGTGCTGGAAGACCCGGAGATTACGGTCACGGGTGCGGAAAACCGGGAGAAGAATAATTATTCCTGGGAATACTATGTAAATATGATCCATGAGATGGATGAATTTGTAAAAGAGCTGACAGACCGCCTGGAGGAGTATCCGGAGCCGGTCGTGCTGGTAATGTATGGAGATCATCTCCCGACAATGGGACTTGAGGTGGAAGACCTGAAGAATAAATATCTGTTCCAGACGCAGTACGTTATCTGGGACAACTTTGGCCTGGAGAAGCAGGATGCCAATCTTGCGGCGTATCAGATCGGGGCCGAGGTGCTCGACCGTCTGGATATCCACGAGGGCACAATGGTGCGCTACCATCAGACCCGGAAGAATACCAAGAACTACCAGGTTGACCTTGAGGCGCTGCAGTACGATATTCTTTACGGAGAGAAGTACGTTTACGGAGGAGAGAATCCTTTCAAGAAGACGGACATGAAGCTGGGTGTCAAGGATATAACGCTTGACCGGTATGAGGAGGCGGCAGACGGAACGTGGTACTTCTACGGTGAGAATTTCACAGCGTCGAGCCGTGTCGAGGTAAACGGAGAAATGCTGGATACGATCATGGTGAACAACAGTATGCTGATGGTTCAGGGCCTTGAGCTTGAGGACGGCGATGAGATCGCCGTTGCCCAGCAGAGCAACAGCCCCACCAAGAAGGTGCTGAGCCGTACAGATAAAGTGATCTATGACGCGCCCGACGAGCCGGAGGTACCCGAGCCTGCCGGCAGCGAGGGGCTGGATAACAGCGTCCCGGCTGCCGGCGGAGACACACCTCTGACAGGCAGTGCTGAGTAGGGGAAAATCCTCATGAAAACGCATACCTGCGCGTAACGTGTCGGAAAAATTTGTGAAAATAGGTATGGACATATTCCACCACTATATTATAATGGAAAGGAACCCGGATGGCAGCGGCACACGGAAGCGAACGGCGCCGCTGCCAGGAAAGGTATCTTACATTATGATAAAGTGGTGGTATTTTTGAATTATAGAGAAGCTGTTGATTATATTGAAGACATACCGAAGTTTACGACAAAAAACCCGCCGGAGCATACGAGAGAACTGCTGAACCGTCTGGGAAATCCTGAAAAGGGGAAAAAGATTATCCATGTGGCGGGGACGAACGGCAAGGGAAGCACCTGCGCGTATCTGAATGCCATGCTGATGGAGGGCGGCTTCCGCTGCGGACTGTTCACCTCCCCGCATCTGGTGAAGATCAATGAGAGATATAAGATCAATAACCGGGATGTGGATGACGATACGTTCCTGCGTGTGTTTACAGAGACGAAGCGGGTCATCGACGCGTTTACGGAAGAGGGGAACGATCACCCCAGCTATTTTGAGACGCTGTTCCTTATGGGAATGGTGCTTTTTGCTGAGGAGGATGTGGACTATATCATCCTGGAGACCGGCCTGGGAGGAAGGCTGGATGCCACAAATGTGATTGAGCAGCCGCTGGCTTGCATTATCACCTCCATCGGACTGGACCACACGGAGTATCTGGGAGAGACAATCCCTGAGATCGCCGGTGAGAAGGCGGGAATTATCAAGCCGGGCGTCATGGTCGTATATGACGGGCACCGCCCGGAAGCGTCCGGGGTAATCGCAGAGCGCGCCAGGGAACTGGGCAGCGATGCGTATGAGCTGACGGACGCCATGTATGAACTGGTGTCCAACACCAGGGAGGGTATCCGTTTCCGCTTCCACTATCCGGGAGAGGAGACGCAGGAGCTGTCTATTCCATACATTGCTCCGTACCAGATGATGAACGCGGCGCTGGCATACTTTACGATGAAGAAGCTGGCATCAGTCCACGGCATGGATAACGGGACGCTGATCAGGGGAATTGCCGGGTCCAGCTGGGAGGGCAGGATGGAGACGGTTCTGCCCGGCGTGATCGTCGATGGAGCGCACAATGAGGACGGTATCGAGCGGTTTGTGGAGACGGCGGAATATTTCGGCAGAGAGAACAGGATTCATATGCTGTTCTCCGCGGTATCGGATAAGAATTACAGGGAGATGATCCGCACAATCTGTGAGCGTGTCCATCCGGAAGCAGTGGTGACCACCGAGGTCGGCGGCTACCGGAGCGTTCCGGCGCAGGAGCTTGCGGAGCTGTTCGTGGAGTGCGGATGCAGATCCGTGCAGGCGGAATCCTGCGCGTCAGACGCATTTCGGAAAGCCTGCGCAGGCCGCGGGGACGCCATGCTGTTCTGCGTGGGGTCACTCTATCTGATCGGGGAGATTAAGGCAGCGCTGAATGCCGCAAAGTGAGTCAGGGAATACGAGGAGAGAAGAATGATTAATTACGAAGAGGAACTGAAGAAATTTAAACCGAGCCTGGATGTGGACGAGGTGGAGAGCGCCATCTATAACCGGGATCTGACAGATGTGATCGATATCCTCAAAGAGATGATGAAGACACAGCAGAATAAGGATTGAGAGGGATACGAATGAACTGTATGAACTGCGGAGCGAGGCTCACAAATTCGGATTACTGTCCGGAGTGCGGATGCGATATCAGCGTACAGCGCAAGGCGTATCAGCTTTCCAATCTGTACTATAACAAGGGGCTGGAGAAGGCGGAGATCCGCGATCTGTCCGGAGCAATTGACCTGCTGAAGAGAAGCCTGAAGTTTAATAAGCTGAACATTCAGGCGAGAAATCTTCTGGGGCTGGTCTATTTTGAGACCGGCGAGGCGGTGTCGGCTCTGAGCGAATGGGTCATCAGCAAGAATATCATGCCGGATTACAATATAGCCTCCCAGTATATTCAGAAGCTTCAGGCAGAGCCGAACAAGCTGGACACGATTAATCAGACGATTAAGAAATATAATGAAGCGCTCAAATGCTGCCGTGAGGGAAATGAGGACGTAGCGGCGATTCAGCTCAAGAAGATTCTGTCTCAGAATCCCAAGCTTATCAAGGGATACCATCTGCTTGCCCTGATTTATATTAAGAACGAGAAGTATGAGAAGGCAAGGAGAATTCTGAAGAAGGCCGCGAGGATCGATAAGACGAACTCCACGACGCTGCGCTTTTTGAAAGAGGTGGATGAGCAGACCGGGACAGCCACGAAGCTGGAGCAGTCCCGTTGGGGAAGAAAAGAGAAGCCTGTGGGAGAGGAAGCGGTACAGACCGCCTATATATCGGGAAATGAGACGATCATTCAGCCGCCGACGTTTCGCGAGAGTTCCGTGACGGCGACGCTGCTCAATCTCGGCATCGGCGTTTTGGTCGGCGCATGTGTAGTCGGATTTCTGGTGGTGCCGGCGGTGAAGCAGAGCATTAACCGCTCTGCGAATGAGAAGGTTGTGGAGTACAGCAATACGATGGCGAGCCAGTCTGCGACACTCGATGAGCTGAATGCGCAGATTGAAGAATCACAGGCGACTGTGGAGTCCGCGCAGCAGCAGATTGCGCAGGCGGATGAGAAGGTCACAAGCTATGAGAATCTCATCAAGGCTCAGGAGGCGTATTCTGAGGGAAGCTACACGAATGCGGCGAACGTGATTCAGAATGTGAACCGGGAGCAGCTTTCCGTGGAGGCGCAGCAGATATACGACAATATCTATAACAATGTGAAGACCACAATGTTCCGCAATCTGAAGAACGACGGAGTGGAGGCGTTTGACCGCGAGGACTACGCCACAGCGATCGATCTTCTGAACAGGGCAAAAGAGATCAACGGCGAAGATTACCAGGTGTTGAATACGCTTGCGCACGCTTACCGTTCACAGGGAAGCAATGCCGAGGCGATTCAGGTATTTCAGGAGATTGTGGAAAAGTTCCCGGGCAAGAGAGCGGAGAGCGCTGAGAACTATATTGAACAGCTCGGAGGCAGCGCAGCCGCGCAGCCGGAAGACGGCGCGGCTGAGGGCAGCAGCGATGCTGCGGGGACAGCTCAGGGCGAACAGAGCGGTTCGGAAGATACTTCTGATACCGGATCAGAAGATTCGGAAGAATAAAGATACAACAGAGATGGAAAAGAGGAACCTCGAATTTGGGGATGCGCATATACCTGCGCATCTCTTTTTTTAACAGAAAGGAAGCAGAAACTATGAGGGAGACATTTCAGGTCAGGGATACGGTGCTGACGGTTCTGGTGCCGAAGGAACTGGATCATCACACGGCAGAGGAAATCCGCATCGGTGCGGATAAGATCCTGGAACGGGAGAATATTAAGGATATCCGCTTCGATTTCCGCAACACGGAATTTATGGACAGCTCCGGAATCGGAGTGATCATGGGGAGGTATAAGAACATTCGCCTGGTGGGCGGCAGGGTCAGCGCGGCGCATGTGAATGAGCGGGTGGAGAAAATTATGCGGATGTCGGGGCTTCTGAAATTCATCACTGTGGAGCAGGAGAGATCCTGGGATGCGCCGGACCGGAAAGGAGGAAGCTATGGAACACACGAATGAGATGGTTCTGGAGTTTGACAGCAGATCCTGCAATGAGGGATTTGCCCGGGTGGCGGTGGCGGCATTTTCGACACAGCTCAATCCTACGCTCGAGGAGGTTGCGGATTTAAAGACCGCCGTGTCTGAGGCGATCACCAATTCCATTATTCACGGATATGAGCAGGAAGTACATAAGATACGCATCGAGTGCAAGATTGTGTGCCAGGAATTCTATATTACAGTGATAGACTATGGCAGGGGCATTGAGGATGTGAAGAAGGCAATGGAGCCGCTTTATACCACGAAGCCGGAGCTGGAGCGCTCCGGGATGGGATTTGCCTTCATGGAAGCGTTTATGGACGAAGTGGTGGTCGTCTCAAAGCCCGGGGAGGGGACGCAGGTGCACATGAAGAAGACGATGGGGCGCCCCTCCCATCCGTTTGAGTCATAAAATTGGAGAACACAACCCTGTCGGAAACAGGCGAAAGGAGGCTGTATGGACGATACGCTGACTCTTCTGAGGAGGGCGCACGACGGGGATAAAGCAGCGAGGGAATTGCTGGTGCAGGAAAATCTGGGCCTGGTGTGGAGCATTGTGAGGCGGTTTCGGAACCGCGGCGTGGAGCAGGAGGACCTGTTCCAGATCGGAAGCATTGGACTTTTAAAGGCAATCGATAAATTTGACCTTGCCTATGACGTCCAGTTTTCCACCTACGCGGTTCCGATGATCACCGGTGAAATCAAACGTTTTCTGCGGGACGACGGAATGCTGAAAGTAAGCCGCACAATGAAGGAGACGGCGGTGAGGGCGCTGCGCGCCAGAGAGAAGCTGGAGACGGAGCAGGGACGGGAACCCACAATCACGGAGATCGCCGCGGCGCTGGAGATGAGCACTGAGGAGGTGGTGCTGGCGCTGGAGGCGGGAAGCCAGGTAGAATCTCTGCACAAAACCATATATCAGGGCGACGGCAATGACATTTCGCTGATGGATAAGCTGGAGGAGAAGACGGACAGAAACGAGGAGGTGCTGAATCAGATCCTGCTGGAGGAAATTCTGGGGACGCTGAAACCGGAGGAGCGCAGGCTCATTTATCTCAGGTATTACCGGGAGAAGACGCAGACGGAGATTGCCGCGGAACTGGGCATATCACAGGTGCAGGTGTCCCGTCTGGAAAAGAAAATATTAAAGACGCTGCGGGGAAAGTTGTAAAACTTTCCCCGTATATTTTTGCAGAGAACAGGCACAATAACCATAGAATACATTTTCAGGAAAAGGATGTGAGAAAATGACCGGGAAAAAGATCTATTTCTATATGCTGCTGGCGGCAATCTTTCTGGGGATTGTGGGAATTGTGTATCTGACTCTGAACCGGAGCGAGCGGGAGCCGGGAGGGACGCTGGTGTACAGCAGCCAGGAGCGTGAAGCGGAGGTGGCGGCATGAGCGATACGCTCTATATCCAGACAGATAAGAATATGAAGGTGACAAAAGATCAGGTCTATCTGGGGGAAATCGCAAAGCTTTCGTGCAGCAGCAGCAAGGTTCTGAACCGCTGCAGCGTGATGAAGGTGGCGTCGCTGCCCAGGGGAAAGTACGGCAGATACGTGTTTTCCATCATGGACATCGTAGAGCAGATCCAGCAGAAGGAGGAAAATGTGGACGTGACCCATATGGGCGAGCCGTCCTTTATCCTGACGTATGAAGACCCGGACGGGAAGAACGTGGTCCTAAGCTGGCTGAAGACGATCCTGGTCTGTGTGGTGACTTTCTTCGGTATGGTGTTTTCCATCATGACGTTCAATACGGACGTGGATGTACCGGGACTTTTCGATCACATTCACAAACTGTTTTCCGGAACTGGAGAAACCGGATTTACAGTACTGGAGATCAGCTATTCCCTGGGGATCGGACTGGGTGCTGTTTTCTTTTTCAACCATTTTGGAAAGCGCAGGCTTACGCAGGACCCCACGCCTATGGAGGTGGAAATGCGCACCTATGAGGACGATGTGGATCTCACGATCCTGGAACAGTCCTCGCGAAAGGAGAAGACATGATCTGGCAGACGGTACTGCTCGGTGTGCTGGGCGCGTGCGCCGGCGGGGTGATTTCCTGGGGCGCGGTGGCTCTGATTATCGGGCTTGGAATTGTTCCGAGGTACGCGTCCCTTACGAAAACGGCGGAGCATGTGCGGCTGTATGAAACGGTATGTACGCTCGGGGTGTTCTTTGGAAATCTCGCGTTTTTATATCAGGGGAATCTCCATCTGGGGACGCCGGGGTTTTTGGTATACGGGCTCTGCGCCGGTATTTTTCTGGGAAGCTGGATTATCGCGCTTGGTGAAGTTGTGGATGTCTATGCAATCATGGCGCGCAGACTGGGGATAACCCGCGGAATCCCACTGATCATCCTTAGCATGGCAGTGGGCAAGAGCCTGGGATCTTTACTGTTTTTTTATAAAGGATGGTGGTAAGATGACGGATAATGGAAAGAATGAACAGACGGCAAAGAAATACGAAAAATATGTCAAAAAAGTGACGCCGACGCACAGCCTGCCTCTGAACATGGCGAAAGCGTTTCTGGTAGGAGGGCTGATCTGCGTGCTGGGACAGTATATCTTAAATACGGCAGAGACCATGGGACTCGGGCAGGAGGAGGCGGGGAGCTGGTGTTCTCTGATCCTGATCTTTCTGAGCGTGCTGCTCACGGGACTGAATGTGTATCCGAAACTTGCGAAGTTCGCAGGCGCCGGAACGCTGGTTCCGATCACCGGTTTCGCGAACTCTGTGGCCGCTCCTGCGATTGAGTACCAGAAAGAGGGACAGGTATTCGGCATTGGATGCAAAATATTTACGATTGCAGGCCCTGTTATTCTTTACGGGGTGCTCAGCTCCTGGATACTTGGCGTGGTCTATTATGTGATGCAGCTTTGGAGGTGAGCCTATGAACGAGCGAAAGGGACATCAGAGTATCAGCTTCGGGGAAGAGGTCTATATTATCAGCGGCGCTTCCGTTGTTGGGAAAAAGGAAGGAGAGGGACCTCTTGGCCCGTGCTTTGATGAGGTTGAGAAGGATCCCCTGGCGGGTGCGAAGACCTGGGAGCAGGCGGAGAGCACGCTGCAGCACAGAGCGGCGGTAAGGGCGATCGAAAAGGCGGGAATCAAAAATACGGATCTGCGCATGATCTTCGCCGGCGACCTGCTTGCCCAGTGCACTGCCTCAGCGTATAATCTGGCGCAGCTTGATGTGCCGGTATACGGGCTGTTTGGGGCGTGCTCGACCATGGGGGAGGCGCTCTCGCTGGCAGCGATGGCAGTGGCAGGGGGCTTTGGGGAATATGTGATGGCTCTGACTTCGAGTCATTTCGCGAGCGCGGAGAAGGAGTTCCGCTTTCCGCTGGCATATGGCAGCCAGCGCCCCCTTTCCGCGTCCTGGACAGTGACCGGAAGCGGGGCCTGCGTGCTGGCAGGGGAGAAGAGCGGCGCCAGGATCACGGGAATCACGACCGGGAAGATTGTGGATTTTGGCCTGAAAGATTCTCTGAACATGGGGGCGTGCATGGCGCCCGCGGCGTGCGATACAATCTGTACGAATCTGCAGGATTTTTCCAGACAGCCGGAGGATTACGATAAAATCATTACCGGAGATCTGGGCAGCGTTGGACAGCAGATTCTCTTTGATCTGCTGGAAAAGCAGGGATACGATATTCAGAGGCAGCACCTGGACTGCGGAATGCTGATCTTTGACGACGCAGTCCAGGATACCCATGCGGGAGGAAGCGGCTGCGGCTGTTCCGCCGCGGTGTTTACAGCCTACGTTCTGCCGAAGATTGTATCCGGAGAGTGGAAGCGGGTACTGTTTCTGCCCACGGGAGCGCTGATGAGCAAGGTGAGCTTTGCCGAGGGGCAGACCGTGCCGGGCATTGCCCAGGCCGTGGTAGTGGAACATGTTCCGCAGGAGAACTGACAGGAGGAGCGGGAATGGACTATATCAATGCATTCTGGGTGGGAGGACTCATCTGTGCGCTGGCACAGATTCTTCTCGATAAGACAAAGCTGATGCCGGGAAGGATCATGGTAATTCTGGTATGTACGGGAGCGGTGCTTTCGGCATTTCGGGTCTACGACGGATTTGCGGACTTTGCAGGAGCCGGCGCCACAGTGCCGCTGATCGGGTTCGGACATCTCCTGTACCAGGGAGTCAGGGACGCGGTGGATGAGAGCGGACTTTTAGGATTGTTTATGGGAGGACTGACGGCGAGCGCCACAGGCATTTCGGCGGCTCTGATTTTTGGGTATCTGGCAAGCCTGATATTCAGGCCGAAGATGAAAGACTGAGAAATAAAATTTGGATCTTGCAGCAGTTGCGGAAGGAATTCTTCATCCGCGACTGCTTTTTGCTTGCACTTTAAGATATGAGATAGTATAATGACAAGTAATGTGACGGCAGGCGCTTTGGCGGCTGCTCCAAGAAAAGAGAAAGGGAACGAAGATTCATGCTGCATAATTATTCCAGAACAGAGCTTTTGGTGGGGGAAGATGGCATGCGCACGCTGCGTGCCGCCAGAGTGGCAGTATTTGGAATCGGAGGTGTGGGTTCCTACACAGTGGAGGCATTGGCACGCTGCGGGATCGGGAGTCTGGTACTGGTGGACAATGACAAGGTATCCGTTACCAACCTGAACCGGCAGCTGATTGCTCTGCGCTCCACCATAGGGCTAGCGAAGACCCAGGTGGCAAAGGAACGCATCCGGGATATTGATCCGGATATCGTTGTGCACACCTATGAGACGTTTTTTAACAAAGATACGGAGAATCTCTTTGATTTTCCGTCGTATGATTATATTGTAGATGCCATCGATACGGTATCCTCTAAGATCTTGCTGATCGAGAAGGCGAAGGAGGCAAATGTACCGATCCTGTCCTGCATGGGCACGGGAAATAAGATGGATGCAGGAAGGTTCGAAATCACCGATATTTCGAAGACGAGTGTCTGCCCGCTGGCCAAGGTGATGCGGACGGAGCTGAAGAAGCGCAGGATCCGGAAGGTGAAGGTGCTTTATTCCAAGGAGATCCCGGTCAAGAATCAGGATCTGCAGGAGACGAAGGGGAATACCGGGCGTCCGGTGCCGGGCAGTATTTCCTTTGTTCCGAGCGTGGCCGGACTGCTGATCGCCGGGGAGGTTGTCAGAGATCTGCTCGGACAGGCGGATAAGAAAGAAAAGGCAAAGATCCGGAGGATCTTATGATCCCTGGTATAAAGGAGTTTTATGAATAGAGAAGTAAGCAGCCGCTTCTGCGGCATTGTCGGCAGTGACAACGTCTATTTCGAGGAGCCGATGAAGAAGCATACGACCTTCCGCATTGGCGGCGCGGCGGATTATTATCTGTGCCCGCATACGCCGGAAGAGATCCGGGAGATTATTCAGGTGTGCCGGGAGGAGCAGATCCCCTGGTTCGTAATCGGAAACGGAAGCAACCTTCTGGTGAGCGACAGCGGATACCGCGGCGCGGTCATCCAGATCTACCGGAATTTCAGCCGTGTGGTCTGCGAGGAAACCGTGATCCGCGCGCAGGCAGGCGCTCTGCTCTCCCAGATTGCGGCGCAGGCACAGAAGAGTTCACTTACAGGTTTTGAGTTTGCCGCGGGGATTCCCGGGACACTGGGCGGCGCGGTGACCATGAACGCCGGAGCTTACGGCGGAGAGATGAAGGATGTGCTGAAGTCTGCCACGGTGCTGACCGGGGACGGACAGATCCGGAGACTTTCAGCAGAGGAGCTTAAGCTGGGCTACCGCACCAGTATCATCAAGAGCGGCGAGTATACGGTGCTTGAGGCAGAGATTGGCCTGGAGCGCGGCGACGAGGAGAAGATCCGAAGCCGCATGGAGGAACTGCGCGAACAGCGGAAGACAAAGCAGCCCCTGGAATATCCGAGCGCGGGCAGCACTTTTAAGCGTCCGGAGGGATATTTTGCGGGAAAGCTTATCATGGACGCGGGACTTCGCGGGTTTTGCGTAGGAGGCGCGCAGGTGTCGGAAAAGCACTGCGGTTTTGTGATCAATACCGGCGACGCAACTGCGGCTGACGTAGTCGGCCTGATCCGTGAGATACAGAGACGCGTGGAAGAGCAGTTCGGCGTGAAGCTGGAGCCGGAAGTGCGTTTCCTGGGTGAATTTTAAACATATATAATATAAGAGAGGAAAGCATATGCGTTTTGTCATAGTTACAGGTATGTCCGGAGCCGGGAAGAGCACGGCGCTCAAGATGCTGGAGGACGCGGAATACTTCTGCGTGGACAATCTGCCGATCCCGCTGATTGATAAGTTTGCGCACCTGACCATCGGCAACAGCGCGGGTGAGGTACAGAAGGCGGCGCTTGGCATAGATATCCGGAGCGGACAGTCCCTGCAGGAGATGCATGAGAAGCTCGAACAGATGACAATGGAGGGCATCGAGTACGAGATTCTGTTCCTGGACGCCTCCGATGAGGTCCTTATAAAGCGGTATAAGGAGACGAGAAGAAGCCACCCGCTGGCCGGACGCGAGCGGGTGGAAACCGGAATCCGGCAGGAGCGGCAGCAGATGGAGTTCCTGAAGCGGCAGGCAGATTATATCATTGATACGAGCCAGCTTCTCACCAGGGAACTGAAGGCGGAGCTGGACAAGATTTTTGTGAATAATCAGAAGTTCCGCAATCTCATGATTACGGTGCTTTCTTTTGGATTCAAGTACGGGATTCCCGGGGATTCCGATCTCGTCTTTGACGTGCGGTTTCTGCCGAATCCATACTATGTGGAGGAACTGCGGCCTCTGACGGGAAATGACAGGGAGATTCAGGAGTTTGTAATGGGGAGTCCTCTGGCAGCGGAGTTTTCGGACAAGCTGGAGGATATGATTCGTTTCCTGATCCCGAATTATATCGCAGAGGGCAAATATCAGCTGGTGATCAGCATCGGGTGCACAGGAGGCAAGCACCGCTCTGTGACCATAGCAAATGAACTTTACCGCAGGCTGTCGTGCGACGCGGAGTATGGAATCCGCATTGAGCACAGGGATATCGTAAAGGATGCGGCGCGAAAGAAAGGTTAAAGCAGGTGAGAGGATGTCCTTTTCCAGTGACGTAAAAGAGGAGCTGTCCCATCAGATGCCGGAGGCAAGGCACTGTCGGATCGCGGAGATGACAGCGATCATCACCATGTGCGGACAGATTTCGATTTCCGGAGCTGACCGGTTTTCGATACGGATCCATACGGAAAATATCTCTGTAGCCAGAAAGTTCTTTACTTTACTGAGAAAAACATTTAATATAGAAGCTGAAGCAGGGGTAAGGCGCAACTCAAAGCATGAGAACCGCCTGGTATACCTCGTGGGCGTCAGCGGGCATCAGGATACGGTCCGGATCCTGCAGGCGACGAAGCTTCTGAACGCGAATCTGGAGATTGAGGAGACGATGTCTCTGGTGCACAATCTGGTTATACAGAAGGAGTGCTGCCGGAGAGCGTTCATCCGGGGAGCGTTCCTGGCGTCCGGGTCTGTCAGCGACCCGCAGCGCTCGTACCACTTTGAGATCGTATGCGCGGCTCAGCAGAAGGCGGAACAGCTGAAGGAGATTATTAATTCCTTTGGACTGGACGCCAAGGTAGTCCTGCGCAAGCGGTACTATGTGGTATATATTAAGGAAGGGGATCAGATTTCCGAGATCCTCGCCCTGATGGAGGCGAATATTTCCATGATGAATCTGGAAAATATCCGCATACTAAAAGAGATGCGAAACAGCGTGAACCGAAAAGTCAACTGTGAGACGGCGAATCTCAACAAGACGGTCAGTGCCGCTGTGAAGCAGATAGAAGACATCAAGTTTCTAAAGGAAAAGGTGGGCTTTTCTGGACTGTCAGATGGGCTCGAGGAGATGGCCAGGCTTCGGCTTGCCTATCCGGAAGCCACACTGAAAGAACTGGGTGCAATGCTGACGCCGCCGATGGGGAAATCCGGCGTGAATCACAGGCTGAGAAAGCTGTCAGCAATTGCGGAAGAGCTTAGAGGTAACAAGGAGGAAGATTTATTATGATTAAGAAACCAATTCAGATTCAGATTTCCAACGGTCTGGAAGCCAGACCAGTAGCCATGCTGGTACAGGTGGCAAGCCAGTTCGAAAGCCAAATCTTTGTGGAAAGCGGAGAAAAGAAAGTAAATGCCAAGAGCATTATGGGAATGATGACCCTGGGACTTGATACAGGGGAGAAGATTACCGTTGTTGCGGAAGGAAATGACGAAGAGGAAGCAATGACGAGCATCGAGAAATATCTCACAAGCAAATAAGAAGAAAATTTAATAAAGGTGAAGGACGCCGTGTCAGTCGGATTACTGACAGGGCGTCTTTTTAAATAGCGATGGGGAAAGATCCATTCGGAACGCTTCCTAATAAAAGTAGCGCGTGCGGAACCAGTATTCATACAGAAACTGAAATCCCAGTGATTCATACAGCGCCCGTGCCGGAGTATTTCCCTTTACAACCTGCAGATAGCCGCGGGATGCCCCCTGGCGGCGGGCCTCCTCGAGGATGGAGCAGCAGATCGCTCTGGCGAAATGTTTCCGTCTGTAGTCCGGATGTACATGGATCGCGTACAGCCCGATATACTCGCGGTCGAGAATGCCCAGGCCAGTGGCGATGATCCGGCCGTTGTCCCGGATGTCGGCGCAGATCGTATCCTTCGGGATCGCGCGGTACATCGACGGCACGACCTGACGGTGCATGATGTTTGTGGTGCCCTTGAGCGCAAAGAGCCCTTCGATCCAGCTCTGCGGGATCGTATTGCGGATTGAGACCGGAACGGACGACAGGCTGCTGCCGCGGTAGTCCGCAAGCTGCATGGTCATGACCTCCGTCTCGTGTTCTGTGATATATCCGCGCTCTGCGAGCATCCTGTCAAACGACGGATCCAGCAGCGGCGTGATCTTGAAGATTGCGGGGGTGCCCCATTTCCGGTAGACCTCCTCGCAGTAGGGGATTTTTTCGCTCAGCGGCAGCAGCGATGCGCCGATCTGCTCCACGCTGTTCGTACGGTGTGTATAGAAATAGGAAAAGCGCAGCAGCCAGCCGTCGTATACCTGAATCTGATGTGAGGGCCAGGCGTTAAGTGAAAGGTCCTCAATGGTCTTTATTGTAATGTCCATAGTTATTCCTCCATGGGGACAAGTATAGAACAGAAAACAGGAGGTTGCAAGAGGAGAGAGGCGGAGTGAAAAAAATTTTAAAATTTTTAGATTTAACTATACAGACGTGGATTAAAATGATAAAATGAACACGACAGTGGGCCGCGGGAGCATTCGGCACGCGGATCACAGAAAGAGGAAGAGAATCTATTTAATTAACAAGGAGCGTTATCTATGTCAAGGTTTTTGAAAGTAGTAGTCAATATCATCCTTTTGGGTGCGATTCTTGTGGCGGCTTCGCTTCTGGTACCGCCGATCGCAGGAATTACCACGGCGATCGTGGACGACGAGACCATGGACACGAACCTGGATCTGGGTTCCGTTACATATGCAAAGCCGACGCCGGTTGGAGAGCTTGCTGTCGGGGACAGGATTCTTGAGAAGGGAAATAATTCCATTCATATTTACCGCCTGGACAGCGCGGGAGAGACAGCAGGAAGCTATACAGTCACGGATGTGAACGAGACCAGCGGAGAAACAAGGCAGGTAGAACTGAGTGAGAGCGCGAATAAAGTGCTGCTCACGGTTCCGTATATTGGATATGCGGCGCTGGCGCTGCAGACGACAGAAGGCCTCATTATTATAGGACTGGGTGTTGTATTCATTATTATCCTGTTCATTCTGGCGGAGGTCTGGAAGAGAGACGAGGATGCTGACATGCCGGGCTATGATATTTACCGCGACGAGGATGAGGAGCTGACAAAGCGGGAACTCAAAGCTCTGAAGAAGCAGGAGCGCAGAGAGGAGAAGAAGCGCCGCAAGGCTGAGAAGAAGCGCGCGAAGGGATTTATTGACGACGATGAGGAGGACGGCGAGGAAGAGGAACTTCCGGTAAGGCGTCCGCAGCCGGAGCGTGAGAAGGAGCCGGAACCGCAGATGGAGCCTCAGGGCAGCCTGATTTCCAGCGGCGATACCGTAGACATTGCGGAGCAGCTCAGCAAGGAGCTCGGCACAATGGGAAGCGCACCCGAGACGGAGGCAAAAGAGCAGGTGGCAGCTGCTGTTCAGGAAGCGGCGGCAGTGACGGATGAGCCGGTGAGAAATAAGCCGGTGGAGCTTGCGATCCCGGTATATTCTGCTGAGGAGCTTCTGAAGAAGGCGGAGCAGGCAGGCGACAAGCCGGAAGTTAAGAAGGATGAGGATACGGGAGTAACGATTCTTGACTACTCCGATATCTTATAGGTAAGAACAGCGGGAGCGGCGCAGGCCGCTCCCGTTTCGTGCTTTTTGCACAAAAAAGCTGAGAAAATGCAGTAAAAAGCGATGAATTGAAAAAAATGCATTTTTTGAAAAAAATGTCTTGAAATCCATGGAATTATCGTGTATACTGCTAATTGTTGTGACATGATAGCTACGAAGCGTGAGGTTGCTGCGCATATCGCAGGTTTTCCGTGGAGCGAATGTCAAGTTAAGAAACTGGCGACAAGTCACTGTACAAACTAAACAGTCTGCTGTAAGGATATGAGAGATATCCTCCGGTTTTATGACCGGCAAAGAGGGCAGCAACCGTGTGGAGATATTGAGACACACACGGGTAAGTGTACAGTCACCGCTTGTCGTACTCGTAAAGTGCGAAAAGGAGGCGACTTTTTTTATGGCAAGTCAAGTAATGAGAATCACATTAAAGGCGTACGATCATCAGTTAGTAGATGCGTCCGCGAAAAAGATCATCGAAACTGTAAAAAAGAACGGAGCAGTAGTGAGCGGTCCGGTGCCGCTGCCGACTAAGAAAGAGGTAGTTACCATCTTAAGAGCGGTTCACAAATATAAAGACTCCAGAGAGCAGTTCGAGCAGAGAACTCATAAAAGACTGATCGATATC